>JAHDBR010000016.1:7608-42940 GCA_020630295.1 Sphingomonadaceae bacterium | reverse complement strand
TGACCGATAATATCCTGATCCACACTCATGGCCGCATTGGTCATATATCGCTTAACCGGCCCAAGGCGCTGCATGCGCTGACGCTGGATATGTGTCATGCGATGAGCGCGGCGCTGACCAAGTGGGCTGATGATGACAGCATCGAAGCGGTCATTCTCGACCATGCCGAGGGGCGCGGTTTTTGTGCGGGCGGTGATATCAATCTGCTCCGCAAATCGGCGCTGGAAGATGGCGGCGTGACGGGCCGCAAGTTCTTCCATGACGAATATCAGCTCAACCACCAGATGATGACCTATGCGAAGCCGATTGTGTGCTTCATGGACGGGATCACCATGGGCGGCGGCGTGGGTATCGCCATGCCTGCACAATTCCGTGTGGCGACCGAGAACACCCGCTTTGCTATGCCGGAAACGGGCATTGGCCTGTTTCCTGATGTTGGCGGCGGCTGGCATTTGTCACGCCTTGGCGGACGTCTGGGCCAGTTCCTTGCACTTACCGGAGCGCGTCTGGACGGCGCGGAATGCCTGTGGGCAGGTATCGCCACGCATTACGTGCCCAGCGACATGATTGCCGAGGCAAAAGCGCGCATTGCTGAAAAACCGGACCGGATCGGCGGTGTATTGTCGGAAATGGTCGGAAGCCCGCCCAAGGCGCGGCTGGAAGAAAATGCCGACAAGATTGCCCGGCACTTCGCCTCGGACAAATACGAAGACATTCTCGCATCGTTGGAAGAAGAAGACAGCGACTGGTCGCATAAGGAACGCGACACGCTTGGCACCAAGAGCCCGCAAACCTGCAAAATTGCGCTGCGGCAATTGGCAGAGAGCGCACAAATGACCGATTTCGCCGATAATATGCGGATGGAATACCGCATTGGCAGCCGTGTTTTGTTGCGCCCCGATTTTGCCGAGGGTGTACGTGCAGTGATCGTCGATAAAACGCATGATCCCAAATGGAACCCGGCTACGCCGGAAGAAGTGAGCGAAGAGCTGATCGACAGCATCTTTGCGCCGCTGCCCGCTGATGAAGAATGGAAACCCCTATGACCTATGAAACAATCCTGACCGAAACTGATGGCGCGGTTACCACCATCACGCTGAACCGGCCAAAAGCGCTCAATGCGCTATCCAGCGTTGTACTCGAAGAATTGATCGACGCATTTGGCAAATACCAGGCCGATGACAGCCAGCTTTGCGCCATCATCACCGGATCGGGTGACAAAGCCTTTGCTGCGGGCGCGGATATTAAGGAAATGTCGGACAAGGCCGCTGCCGATTTCTATCTGGATGATTTCTTCAGCCGCTGGACCAGCGAAATTGTAAGAACCACACGCAAGCCGTGGATCGCTGCGGTCAATGGTTTCGCCTTGGGCGGCGGGTGTGAACTTGCGATGATGGCGGACTTCATCATTGCCAGCGAGAATGCGAAATTCGGCCAGCCGGAAATCAAGCTCGGCGTGGCACCGGGCATGGGCGGCAGCCAGCGCCTGACCCGCGCAATTGGCAAGAGCAAGGCAATGGAAATGTGCCTGACCGGCCGGATGATGGGTGCCGAAGAGGCAGAGCGCAGCAATTTGGTCGCGCGTGTCGTTCCGCATGACGACTTAATGGCGGAAGCCAAGAAAACCGCCGGACTCGTCGCGTCCATGCCGCCAATGGCTGCAATCGCGAACAAGGAAATGGTCAATTCGGCTTACGAAATGACGCTGGAACAGGGTATCATTCAGGAACGCCGCCTGTTCCAAATCCTGACCGCCAGCGCGGATAAGAAAGAAGGCATGGAAGCCTTCATCGAAAAGCGCGAGGGCAATTGGACTGGGAGGTAATCACCAAGGCCAGCGGCCTGATGGTCTTCGGCGTACTGTTCATCACGCTTGGAATTTCCAACTGGAAATCGCGGCGCGAAGAACGGGTCAGCATTATCGAGGCCGCAATTCTCAAGCCGACCGGTGAGGGACCGTTGCCATTTAATGCTTGGGACCGTGCGATGGCTTACGCCCAGCCAGTCCTTATGCTTATATTCGGGCCTGCGATGACTGTTGCAGGCGGATCAATCTTACTCAGCGAAGTGGGTGTCATATGAAAATCGCATTTATCGGACTTGGCAATATGGGTGGCGGGATGGCCGCAAACCTTGTGAAGGCGGGGCATCAAGTCAACGCGTTTGACCTTGCCGAACCTGCCCGCGCCGCTGCAAAAGAAGCGGGGTGCGAAGTCTTCCACGAGCTGAAAGAGGCCGTGGAAGGCGTTGAAGCCGTCGTCTCCATGCTGCCCAATGGCGGGATTGTGAAAGCCGTCTATGAGAATGACGTAATCGGTCACGCTCCGGCAGGTGCGGTTCTGCTCGATTGCTCCACTATCGATGTTGCCACCGCAAAGCAGGTTGCCAGCGCCGCGACCAAAGCGGGGTACGAAATGGTCGATGCGCCCGTATCCGGCGGTATTGCAGCGGCCAATGGCGGTACTCTGACTTTTATGGTGGGCGGCTCGGCCAGCGCATTCTCCCGCGCCGAACCTGTCCTGCAAGCGATGGGCAAGGCTGTCATCCATGCGGGCGATGCAGGTGCGGGGCAAACCGCGAAGATTTGCAATAATATGCTGCTGGCGGTGCATATGATCGGTACCTGCGAAGCTATGAAAATGGCAGAGAAACTCGGCCTTGATCCGCAGACCTTCTATGACATTAGCAGCCAGTCGAGCGGGTATAATTGGTCACTCAATGCCTACACCCCCATGCCGGGCGTGGGCGTAGAAAGCCCCGCTGACAATGACTATCAGGGCGGATTTGCAACGGCGCTCATGCTCAAGGATTTGCGGCTTGCGATGGAGGCTGCCGATGGGTCCGACAGCGCAGTCCCGCTCAGTGCGCGTGCAGCGGCCTTGTATGAAGATTACAATGGCGCGGGAAATGGCGCGCTGGATTTCTCGTCGATAATCAAGACGTATTGATCGCTGCCAATATCCGGTCCAGCCATGCACGCGGTGCCGCGCGCGCGCCGATATTCGCGACAAATTCCTGCCCGCGCGCAACGCTTTGCAATCGTCCGCCGCGCAGCCATCGCTCCTGCCTGTCGTGATAGGATAGCCCGCCGCGCTTAAGCCATTCGGGCCGGTGCCAGATACTTGGCGGACCGCCCGCTACAGTCAGGCGCAGTTCGGGACTTGCATGACGGGCCGTGCGCCCCTCGCCGATATAAATCACGTCGTTTTTAGCGTGCATTCCGATTGCGTGTGGATGATCCTGTGCCGCCAGTTCGGCGTGTTCATCCGCATGGCAATCAGACAGATCGACAATCCGCTCAATGCGTTGATAAGCAAAAAAGCGGTGATGCGGTTCGCCCGTTTCTTCCTCGCGGAACAGCCCGAAAAACAGAAATATGTCGCCGATGCCGACACCCTGATTGACCAGATGCGTCTGCGCCGCGCTGCATTGCCCGAACAGGCATATCCCGTCTTCGCGAAACATCGGATCGTGATGGCAGAAATCTTCACTGCCCAGCTTCCCGCGACTGGCCGCGCTGGCCAAAGTCCCCAGTCCCAAATCGCCGTAAGTTGTTCGCGAATGCCCGCCGCTCGGGATCGGCAGGCTGATCGGGACACCGTCCACAATCGGAGATGCGCCTCCGCCAGCCGCACTGTCAAAGCCTTTCCGGCTGAAGATAATCCTCATTTCCGCCCCCTGCCCGCGCTAGGCCCCTATCACAAGTCTTGCGTAAAATGCACCAATGGCTAGGAACGACAGCATGAAAGCCACAGCACTCATTATGGCGGGCAAACGTTCAGGCGTGCTCGATCCGCTCGCGGAAAAGGCCGGCGTCGCGCAGAAGGCAGTGGTGCCCGTCAGCGGCATCCCGATGGTCGAACGTGTGGTCAAGGAAGTCGCTGGATGTGACCGCGTAGGTGAAATCCGTATCGTTGCGCATGAACCGGACGAAATGGCGGCGCTACCCACTGTTGCGCCGCTGGTTAAATCCGGACGATTGAAGTTCTGTGACGGGAAGTTCAATCTGGTCGATAGCGTGTTTTCCGGCGCGGACGGGGCGGCGTTTCCAATCATGATTACCACGGCCGACAATTGCCTCGTGACCAGCGAAGGGTATGCCGAGTTTATCGACAAAGCTATCGCGGCAGAAGCAGGTGCCGCCGCGGCACTGGCCCGGAAAGAGGACGTCATTGCGGCTGACCCTATTGGCCAGAAGAAGTTCTACGAATTTACTGACGGCGGATATTCGAACTGCAATACCTACTGGATCGGTTCTGAAGATGCCCTGTCTGCCGCAGAAATCATGCGGACTGGCGGGCAATTCGTGAAATATCCCAGCCGCATCGCGAAGGCGTTCGGCGTCATCAATCTGATCCGGTTTTATCTTGGCTGGGGCACCAAGGAAAAGCTGTTCGGTCAAGTTTCCAAGCGTTTCGGCTTCAAACTGGTTCCGATCGTCATGTCCAATGGTGAATTTGCAGTCGATGTGGACAATCAGCGTACATTCGATGTGACCGAGAGATTGCTCGCCAAGCGCGAGGCATCTGCGGGCTGATCCGCCTGCGGGACGTATAAATGCAGCGCCTGATCAGGAATATCGGCTGGCTCCTGACAGGGCGCGGCCTGAATGCCATCCTCAGCCTTGTCTATCTGGCACTCGCCACGCGCACGCTGGGGCTGGACGGGTTCGGCTATTTCGCGATTATCGTAGCCTTGGGGCAAACCGTTACCGGCATTGCCAACTTCCAAACGTGGCAATTTGTAGTCCGGTGGGGCGCGGCAAAAGAAGGGCCGGGAGAAGCTACCGGCTTTGCCATCGCGCTCGATCTGGTTTCAGTCGCCGTAGGGACGGTGCTGGCGGCAATACTGGTTTACACCGCGCAATTGTGGCTGCCGCTTCCGACTGACTTGCTTTGGCTGACTTTCGGCTACTGCATAGTCTCATTGCTTGCGATCAGGACCACACCCACCGGATTGCTACGGCTGCGTTTCAAATATGCGCTGGCCACCGGAGCCGATGCGGTGCAGCCGATTGTGCGAGCAGCAGGTGCAGTGCTGGCGGTGATGTTCATGCCCACCGTTACCGGATTTATCCTCGCTTGGGCGGCCGCAGAAATTGCGGTTGCAGCTGCGTATTGGATCATCGCAGCGCGGCAGGAGCGGATTGATCTGAGCCAGATCAGTTTGCGCAATATCCCTCGGGACCACCCCGATGCATGGCGGTTTGTCCTGTCCACCAATATGTCGGGCAGTCTTTTGATTGCGGGTAAGCAAGTGATGATCCTGCTAGTCGGGGCGATTGGCGGCGAGGCATATGCAGGCGGGTTCCGCGTCGCATCCCAGCTTGGGCAGGCGCTGGTACAATTGGCGCAGACTGTTTCGAAAGCGATCTATCCGGAGCTGGTCCATGCCAAGGATGCTGCCCATGATATCGCCCGGCGCATGGCCAATATCGCCCTGATAGGCGGTGTATTGGCCGTATTGTTCGCGCTGTTTTTTGGACGCTGGGGACTGGTTATGGTCGCCGGGGAGGAATTTCGCGTCGTCTATTGGGCCATGGTCATTCTGGCGATTGCGGGCGCGATTGAAATGGTTGGAGCCAGCCTGGAATCGTTGCTGGTCTCTGCCGGGCGCGCCGGTACGGCCTTTCTGGTCCGCGCAGGTCCGACGCTGCTATCCTTTGTGCTGCTGAGCACGGCGATGGAGTGGAACGGCCTGAAAGGCGCTGCCTTTACCGTAATGGGAGCCAGCGCATTATCGGTAATCGGATTCTGGGTAACGATCCTGTCATTGCAGCAGATCAAGATCACCGTCGAACCGCCGGCAGACGGGCCGCCCGCACCGCCGCCGCCGCAATAGGCCGATTAGCCCTATGCGGGGCGGAAGAATGCCGGTTTAGTCTGCGTCAGCTTCTACATAGCTGAGGAGCGGTTTACGGGCTGCCATGGTTTCGTCCAGCCTGCTGCGCGGCGCATAATGCGGCGCTGTCTTGAGGCTTTGATCGCCATTCTTTGCGCGTTCGACCACGCTCCGGAATGCCGTAATAAACTGGTCGATCGTAGCCTTGCTTTCAGTTTCGGTGGGCTCGACCAGCATCGCGCCATGCACCACAAGAGGGAAATACATGGTCATCGGATGATACCCTTCATCAATCAGTCCCTTGGCCAGATCGAGTGTGGTCAATCCTTCGGCAAAATCCTTATCGCCAAATAGCGCTTCGTGCATACACGGGCCGCTATGGGCGTATGGCGCATGAAGGACATCTTCCATTGCCCGCAATATGTAGTTGGCGTTGAGTACAGCATCTTCGGACACTTGTTTCAGCCCGTCTGCACCGTGGCTGAGCATATAGGTCAACGCGCGCGTATACATTCCCATCTGGCCGTGGAACGCGGTCATGCGGCCAAAACTGTTCATTTTGCCGCCAAAATGTTCATCTGAGAACGCGTCTGCCTGCTCTTCCTCTATAAGATGGATCTGCCCGTCTTTGGTACGCGCTGTGTATGGCAGCGGGCCGTACGGGCTCAGCGCCTCAGAAAGAACAACAGGGCCGCTACCCGGTCCGCCACCGCCATGGGGAGTGGAGAACGTCTTGTGCAAATTAATGTGCATCGCATCCACGCCCAGATCACCTGGACGCACGCGGCCGACAATCGCGTTGAAGTTGGCACCGTCACAATAGACGAAGCCTCCGGCAGCATGAACCGCATCGGAGATTTCACGCAGATCAGGCTCGAACAATCCGCACGTATTGGGATTTGTAATCATCACTGCCGCTACGTCAGGGCCAAGGCGTGCCTTGAGCGCATCCAGATCAACGCGGCCGTCGGAATTGGCGGGGATATCTTCCACCTTATATCCAGCGAAAGCAGCTGTTGCCGGATTTGTCCCATGGGCGCTTTCCGGCACCAGAACCACTTCGCGGGCATCGCCGCGCGCCTCAAGGGCTGCACGAATGCACAGGATGCCGCATAATTCGCCATGCGCGCCTGCCTTCGGGCTCATCGCTACGCCGTGCATACCTGTAAGTGTAATAAGCCAGTGCGCCAGTTCATTAATCACGCCCAGCGCGCCCTGCACAGTATCGACCGGTGCAAGCGGGTGAACATCGGCAAAGCCGGGCATCCGAGCGACTTTTTCGTTCAGGCGCGGATTGTGCTTCATGGTGCAGGAACCAAGCGGGAAGAACCCCAAATCAATTCCGTAATTCTGGCGGCTCAGGCGGGTGTAATGGCGCACGGCCTCCGGCTCCGCCAAACCCGGCAGGCCAATTTCTGCATCGCGTGCGAAACCGCCCAATTTGCTTGGCGCGGACGCATCAATCTCCGGCAAATCCACACCGGTGGTATCCGTGGTGCCAATCTCGAAAATCAGCGCTTCTTCCAACATCAACGCCTTGTTGCCGGTGGTTGTGGATGGGCCGCCAAACTTGCCTTCGGTGCCTGCGGGGGTGCTTGGCTTCCAACCTGATTTATTGGGCGCGTTCATGACAGTTTCTCCTTCAGAGCGGAGCAGAGGGTTTCAATATCCTCCTCTGTCGTGGTTTCGGTTACCGCAACCAGCAATCCGCCGCTAAACGCATCAACGCCGGGATACAGGCGGCTCAGCGACACACCGGCGAGTATATTGTCCTTCGCCAGTTCGCGGACGATCTGCCGCGCATCGCCGTCAATTGTGACAGTAAATTCGTTGAAGAAACTCTCGTTCAGAACCGTTACTCCCGGAACTGCGGCCAGCTTTTCAGCGGCCATGCAGGCAAGACGGTGATTTTCGCCCGCCAGTTGGCGCAGACCTTTCTCACCGAGCAAAGTCATGTGGACGCTGAATGCCAAGGCACACAGGCCGGAATTGGTACAGATATTGGAAGTCGCCTTCTCGCGGCGAATATGCTGCTCGCGTGTCGATAGCGTCAGCACGAAACCGCGGCGGCCATCGGCATCCACAGTCTCGCCGCAAAGTCTGCCGGGCATTTGCCGCACGTGCTTTTTATCGCGCACGGCAAACAGGCCGAGATAAGGTCCGCCAAATTGCAGACCTACACCAATAGCCTGACCTTCACCGACAACAATATCCGCACCCAGCTCGCCCGGAGATTTGATGGCGCCCAGCGCCACCGGCTCTGTATTTACTGCAATCAGCAATGCGCCTTTTGCGTGCGCTGCTTCCGCAAGTTCAGCCAGATCGGGCATCCGGCCCAGAATGTCAGGATATTGCACCACTACGCATGACGTATTGTCATCGATCCGCGCAATCAGTCCGGCATTATCCGGCTGCGCCTGAACGCTGGGCGCAGAATCGGCAATCTCGTCACCCGTGAACTTGGCCATTGTTTTGACCACTTCGGTATAATGCGGATGCAGTGCGCCGGACAAAACAGCTTTCGACCGTTTCGTAATACGGCCCGCCATAGCGACCGCTTCCCAGCAGGCTGTGGACCCGTCATACATCGATGCATTCGCAACCGCGCAGCCATAGAGCCGCGCAACCTGGCTCTGAAACTCGAACAGCATCTGCAAGGTGCCTTGCGCGATTTCCGGCTGATACGGAGTATAGGCAGTCAGAAACTCGCCCCGCTGGATAATATGATCCACACTGGCGGGAATGTGGTGTCGATACGCCCCTGCCCCGAGAAAGAACGCCGCATCAGCTGCCGCAAGGTTTTGCTTGGACAGCTGCCGCATATGCTTTTCGACAGCCATTTCGCCTGCATGCATCGGCAGATCGCCGATCGGCCCGCTAAGGCGCGCCACTTCGGGCACGTCGACAAACAGATCATCAATATTGTCGGCCCCAACGGCCTTCAGCATTTCGCCGCGATCAGTGTCAGTCAGAGGTAGGTAACGCATATTTCTCTATTCCCGGTCATCCCTGCCCAAGCGGGGATAGCTGCCTGTTTTGTTTAACACGCAAATTTGGTTTTAAAGTTCCGCGATGAAAGCCTCGTAGGCTTTCGCATCCATCAGCCCTTCAAGCTCGGCCTTGTCCCCAATGGTCATCTTGAAGAACCAGCCGTCTTCCTCCGGCGAGGTATTGACCAGCGCAGGATCTTCTTCGAGCGCGGGATTGCCCTCCACCACTTCGCCGGTGATCGGAGAATAAACATCGCTGGCGGCCTTTACTGATTCAACCACAGCCGCGTCACCGCCTTTATCTACCATCGTGCCCACTTCTGGCAGTTCAATGAATACAATGTCGCCCAACTGTTCCTGCGCATAGTCCGTAATGCCGACCGTCGCGGTATCACCCTCTACGTCGATCCACTCATGCTCATCGGTGTAATAACGGGACATCTGCTTATTCTCCTCGATAGTAATTATTCGGCACAAATGGCATCGGCGTCACAGTGGCCTCGAGCCGTTTTTTGCGGACCTCGATCTGCAATGCGGTGTCTTTCTTGGCATATTCCGATGCGACATAGGCCATCGCGATAGGGTGACCCAAAGTGGGCGAGAAGCCGCCACTGGTGACGCGGCCCACTTCGGTGTCGCCCGAGAATACGAGCGAGCCCTCACGTGCGGGCATACGCCCTTCGACCTTCAAGCCGACACGTTTAGTCGGGGATCCTTCGCTGAGCATCTTCGCGCACGTTGCGTGGCCCATCCACCCGCCGGTTTCCCGCCGGCTTTTCGCGAGGCCGAACAGAAGCCGTGCCGATACTGGATCAATACCAGTATCAAGGTCGTGCCCGTAAAGCGGCAGGCCCGCCTCCAGCCGCAGCGAGTCCCGGGCGCCAAGGCCAATCGGTTCGACCTCCGGCTCTGCACACAGGATCGTTGCGACCTTTTCCGCATCCTTTGCCGGGAGCGAGATTTCAAACCCGTCCTCGCCTGTATAGCCGGAACGGCTGATCATCATTTCCACGCCATCAAACGTGAACCGGCCAAACTTCATAAATACCAGCGAGGATAGCGGGAATTCGCCCTCCACATGGCGATCCAGCGCCGCAAATGCTTCCGGGCCTTGCAGAGCGAGCAATGCGCGATCCTGCAAATGGTTGAGCGTAACATTATCAGGCAAATGCTCGCGCAAATGGGCAATGTCATCCCATTTGGTCGCGCCATTGACGACCAGATAAAACTCATTCGGCCAGCGCGAAACCATCAGATCATCAAGCACACCGCCTTCCTCGTTCAGCAACAGCGAATAGCGTTGCATCCCGAGTTCCAGTGTCGACAGGTCAATCGGCAAAAGCGCTTCCAGCGCCGCTTCGGCCCCTTCGCCGCTAATCAGCAATTGCCCCATATGGCTGACATCGAACAGACCGGCACGGGTGCGGGTCCAATTATGTTCACCCACGATTCCGCCGCCATGTTCAAGATGCTCGCCCGAATACTGGATCGGCATTTCGTATCCTGCGAACGGGACCATTCGTCCGCCTTGCGCACGATGCCATGCATCCAAAGGCAAGACCTGCTTCTCTGGCAGATCGTCAGGATGTGTATCTGATAAGTCGTCGCTCATTGTTATTCCCGATCAGAGTGCCAACGCTCCAAACCGGAGCATTGTTGTTGCACCCCCTCTGTCGGGAAAACCTGAGAGTTTTAACGCATCGCCTGCTGGCAGATTATGCGCCTACCCCTTCGGTGGTTGCCAGTTAAGGCAACGCTTTCCAGAGTGTCTGCCACTATGCGGTCCCTGTTACCTGAGAGTTTCCGGGGCGGTTGCTCCTTCGGTGCCGTGGATAGAATGCCCACGATCTCTCCCGCATAATGGCCGAGAATCAGAGACGCCCGGCGACGCAATTTCTCTGCGCGATTCCTTACTTCCGGTCAATCAAGATTAGGGCGTAACCAGCGTTCCGCAGTGGATAGGTCCACTCCGCGGCGGTCTGCATATTCTTCCAGCTGGTCGCGGCCGATCCGTGCCACGCCGAAATACTGGCTTTCCGGATGGCCAAAATAGAAACCGCTCACTGCAGCTGTTGGCCACATTGCGAAGCTTTCGGTCAGGGTAAGCCCGGCGTTTTTCGGCGCATCGAGAAGGTCGAACAGGATCGGCTTCAGACTGTGGTCGGGACACGCCGGATAACCCGGAGCCGGACGAATCCCGCGATATTGTTCTTTCACCAGCGCCGTGTTCGACAGCTGCTCTCCCGGTGCATAGCCCCACAGATCGGTCCGGGTGTGTTGGTGCAAACGTTCCGCAAACGCTTCTGCAAAACGGTCTGCGAGCGCTTTCAGAAGAATGTCGGAATAGTCGTCATTGTCTGCTTTGAAGCGCGCAATATGGGTGTCGATCCCGTGGATTCCCACTGCAAAACCGCCAATCCAGTCACCGGCAGGATCAATAAAGTCAGCGAGACACATATTGGCGCGGTCGCGGCTTTTCTTCACCTGTTGGCGCAGGAAGGGCAGCACGACGTGTTCTTCGCGATTGACGCGGTGAATGGTCACATCATCACCGTCCCGTGCGCAGGGCCAGAAACCGCATACGCCGCGCGCCGTCATCCATTTTTCGCTGATAATAGTATCAAGCATCGCCTGTGCATCATCCCACAGCGAACGCGCGCTTTCGCCGACGACTTCGTCCTGCAGGATCGCCGGATAGGTACCGTGCAGTTCCCACGCCCGAAAGAACGGGGTCCAGTCGATATATTCGCGCAAATCTTCCAACGACCATTCGTCAAACACGTGCACGCCGGGCTTAAGCGGCGGCGCGGCCTTGTCGCTCAGATAGGCATCGTAATAATTGGCCCGCGCATCCTCTATACTAAGCAGTTCGGATTGCGCCTTACCGGCACGAACATCGCGGACACGCTCATATTCGGATGCGGTTTCGGACACGAAGTCATCTCGCAAAGTGTCCGATAACAGCTTGCTCGCCACACCCACGGCACGGCTTGCGTCAAGCACATGGATCACCGGACCTTCATACGCCTCGTCGATCCGCAAGGCTGTATGCACTTTGCTGGTTGTTGCGCCGCCAATCAGCAAAGGAATATCCATTTCGGCGCGCTGCATTTCTTCGGCAACGGTCACCATCTCGTCCAAAGATGGCGTAATCAGACCGGAAAGCCCGATCATATCGGCTTTCTCTTCCTTGGCCGCTTCGAGGATTTTCGACCACGGAGCCATCACGCCCAGATCAACCACGTCATAGCCGTTACATTGCAGAACCACGCCGACGATATTCTTGCCGATATCGTGCACATCGCCCTTCACCGTCGCCATGATGATCTTACCCTTGGATTTTCGATCTTCGGGCGCCAGCAGATCTTTCTCCGCCTCGATAAAGGGAATGAGGTGCGCGACTGCTTTCTTCATGACGCGCGCGGATTTGACCACTTGGGGCAGGAACATCTTCCCGCTGCCGAACAGGTCGCCGACAACATTCATGCCGTCCATCAAGGGGCCTTCGATAACCTCGATCGGCCTGCCGCCCGCGGCCTCAATGGCGGTGCGCATTTCCTCTGTATCGGAAACAATGTCTGCATCGATACCTTTGACCAGCGCGTGTTCAAGCCGCTTCTCAACCGCCCAGCCGCGCCATTCGGCGGTCGCTTTTTCGTCCTCTTTCGATTTGCCCTTATAGCTTTCGGCAAGGTTTATCAGCCGTTCTGTGGCGGTATCGTCACCCGCCACATCACGCATCAGGATAACATCTTCGCACGCATCGCGCAGCACCGGATCAATCTGGTCATACACATCCAGCTGTCCGGCATTGACAATCGCCATGTCGAGGCCGGCCGGAATTGCGTGATACAAAAATACGGAATGCATTGCGCGGCGCACTGTCTCGTTTCCGCGGAAACTGAATGACAGGTTTGATAGTCCGCCGGATGTCTTGGCGTGCGGACACGCAGCTTTAATTTCGCGCACCGCCTCGATGAAGTCTAGACCGTAACGGTCATGTTCCTCGATGCCGGTTGCGACAGCAAAAATATTGGGATCGAAGATGATGTCTTCCGGCGGGAAGCCGATATCTGTCAGAAGCTTATACGCACGCGAGCAAATCTCTACCTTGCGCTGCTTGGTGTCTGCCTGCCCCGTTTCGTCAAAGGCCATGACCACCACAGCTGCACCGTAATCCATACATTTGCGCGCGTGCTCAAGGAACTGGTCTTCGCCCTCTTTCATCGAGATGGAATTGACGATCGGTTTGCCCGAAACGCATTTTAAACCGGCTTCGATGACGTCCCATTTGGAACTGTCTACCATTACCGGAACGCGGGCGATATCGGGCTCTGCAGCGATCAGTTTCAGGAACGTGGTCATGGCGTGAACGGCATCAAGCAGCCCCTCATCCATGTTCACATCAATCACTTGCGCGCCGTTCTCCACCTGCTGGCGGGCAACCTCTACAGCGGCATCGTAATCATCCGCCATGATAAGTTTCTTGAACCGGGCAGAGCCGGTCACGTTGGTGCGTTCGCCAATATTGACGAAGCGAGAAGTGTTTTGATCAGTCATCAGGCGGCAATCGTGAAAGGTTCAAGTCCGGCGAGCTGCATCTGCACATCACGCGGCGGAAGTTTGCGCGGAGGAAGGCCGTCAACGGCTTTGGCGATTGCTTCAATATGATCGGGCGTGGACCCGCAACATCCGCCCAGAATGTTGGCCTGGCCGTTCTCCGCCCATTCGCGCACCAGCGATGCTGTTGTGGCGGGAAGCTCGTCATACTCACCTAATTCATTGGGCAAACCGGCGTTCGGATAGGCCATTAGCAGGCAGTCCGCGATTTTGCTCAGCAACTGGACGTGGGGGCGCAATTGCTCGGCCCCGAAGCTGCAATTCAAGCCGATAGTGACCGGATTCGCATGACGCACCGCATACCAAAACGCCTCTACCGTGTGGCCTGACAGGTTGCGGCCCGATAGATCGGTCAGCGTCATCGACAGCATAATTGGCACATCCCGGTCTAGCTCACGCGCCAGTTTGCGCACTGCCATGACACCCGCCTTCGCATTCAACGTGTCAAAGATGGTTTCGATAAGGATGAAGTCCGCACCGCCCTCGACCAAAGCAGCTGCCTGTTCGTGATAGACATCGACAAGATGATCGAAATCAATTTCCCGAAAGCCGGGATCTTCCACGTCAGGCGACAGCGATAAAGTTTTGTTGGTCGGGCCAATTGCTCCTGCAACGAAGCGCGGCCTGCCATCACGGGCAGCGTATTCATCCGCCAATTCGCGGGCAATCTTACCCGAAGCGACGTTAATCTCGCGCACCATATTCTCGGCTGCATAGTCAGCCTGGCTGATCCGGTTGGCCGAGAATGTGTTTGTGGACACGACGTCCGATCCGGAATCGAGATAGGCACGGGTAATGTCCGCAATCACATCGCTGCGGGTCAGCGCCAGAATATCATTGTTGCCCTTCTGGTCAGCTGCCAACCCCAGATCACCGGCATAATCTTCTTCTGTCAGCTTTCGGTCCTGAATCTGGGTTCCAAATGCACCGTCAAAAATGAGTACGCGCTTGGCGGCCTCTGCCTGCAATTGATCGCGGGCGTTCATTGGTTATCACCTTTCGGACGCATCCCCAGCATATGACAAATCGCATAGGCCAGATCAGCGCGGTTTAATGTGTAAAAATGGAAATCGCGGACGCCGCCAGCATAAAGGCGGCGGCAAAGTTCTGCGGCCACGGTAGCGGCAACCAATTGACGCGAGGCAGGCCGTTCGTCCAACCCTTCAAACAAGCCGTCCATCCATTCAGGGATTTGCGCGCCGCAAGCACCGGCAAATTTGCGCGCCTGCGCAACATTCGTGACGGGCAGGATACCGGGCAGAATGGGCGTATCAATCCCAGTGGCAGCTGCCGCATCGCGGAACCGGAAAAACGTATCTGCCGAAAAGAAAAACTGGCTTATGGCCCGGGTAGCGCCGGCATCGAGCTTGCGTTTCAAATTGTCGAGATCGCTTTGCGGACAATCGGCATCGGGATGCGTTTCCGGATACGCAGCTACGGAGATTTCGAAATCGGCAATGTCTTTGAGGCCGGCCACCAGATCAGCCGCGCTTGCATAGCCTTCCGGATGCGGCGCGAATGGCGCTCCCGGCTCACCTGCATCGCCGCGCAGAGCAACGATGTGGCGCACGCCCGCCTCCCAGTAATTTTCAGCGACTTCACAAATTTCTGCTTTGCTGGCATCGACACAGGTCAGATGCGCTGCGGCCGGCAGATCAGCCTCTGCAATGATACGCGCCACAGTATTGTGGGTCCGTTCCCGCGTCGATCCGCCCGCACCATAGGTCACCGAAACAAAGCTGGGGTCAAGCGGCTTCAATTCTTGAACCGCGTCCCACAACTTCGCTTCCATCTTCTCCGTTTTTGGCGGGAAAAATTCGAACGATGCGGCAATATCGCCGGGAAGGCCGGAGAAAAGCGGCGTGTCATGCGCGGTCTGTGCCTCGCGGACAGGGTCGAGCGTCTCGGTCTTGGAGCTGCTCATAAAGCTGCCTTTCTTATGTCGGTTGATGCGGGGCCGCCCTGACGGGTGCCTATCCAGATTTTCACAGTCAGTTCGCCTTCTTCCAGCGCAATCGGCTCAGCGGTTTCGTACCCCGCCTCTATCAACAAGGCTGCGATGGCTTTATCTGTAAAACCAAGCCGCACATGAGCGTGGCGGTCGCGCAATTCTTCGCGTTGATGCGCCGCAAAATCGACGATAGCCACACGGCCGCCCACGCGGGACACGCGTGCAGCTTCCGCCAGCGCTGCCGCCGGGTCTTGGGCAAAGTGCAGAACCTGATGCAGTAGAACTGTGTCAAAGCGCTGCGCCTGAAATGGTAGCGAAAGGAAATCGCCCTGCACCAGTTCGACGCAGTCCGCTGGCAGGTTCTGCAGCTTGGCACGCGCCACGCGAAGCATATCCAAACTCTTGTCCAGCGCGATGATATGGTCTGCCTTGGGCGCGAACAATTCCGCCATCCGCCCGCTGCCAGTCCCGATATCCAGCACTTGACCGAGCGGCGCATCGCCAAGCGCGGCAAGCAGCCGGTCTTCAACAATGCGGTCGGGACTATGCAGTTGCCTCAGTTCGTCCCAATCCTCTGCGTGGCGCGCAAAATATTCAGCCGCGCTTTGTTCGCGCGCTCCGCGAATATTGGCAAGCTGGCGCCGGTCTTCATCACACATGGCCGCAAATTCGGCGTCTTCGCGTTCAGCCGTGGCAAGCAGCCTCGACACGGCCTCCCCCACAGGATTGCCGCGTTCATTGCCGACTGCCGCGCGCAAGAAAACCCAACTCCCTTCGCGGTGGCGTTCCGCCAGACCGGCATCGCACAAAATAGCGACATGACGGGAAACACGCGGCTGGCTTTGGCCCAGCACTTGCGCCAATTCACCGACCGCCAATTCCATTGCCGAGAGCAAACGCATAATGCGTAATCTGGTCGGGTCAGCTAATGCCCGCATGGTGTTTTCGATACGCATGCCGATACACATATAAAGATATTGTTATATCTGCAAGCGCCATCGCCAGTGGTTGGATATTTCACCGGACCTGATACGGACACATCAAATCAATCAGGAGCGCGCTTGCAAATGAAATATGTCCAGTTTGGCAATACCGGCCTGACCGTCTCCCGCCTGTGTCTCGGGTGTATGAGCTTTGGCGATGCGGCGGCAGAGGGGCATGACTGGGCAATGGACCTGGATTCCTCGCGCCCGATGATCCGTCAGGCTCTGGAAGCAGGGATCAATTTCTTTGACACCGCCAACGCATATTCAGGGGGCACGTCAGAGGAATATGTCGGTACTCTGCTCAAAGAAATGGCCAATCGTGATGAAATCGTGATTGCCACCAAAGGCTTTTTCCGCTGGCGGCAGGCCCCGAATACGGGTGGTCTTTCGGCAAAGTCGCTGATGCACGCAGTCGATGACAGCCTGCGCCGTTTGGGCACTGACTATATTGATCTTTACCAGATTCACCGACTCGATCCGAACACGCCGATGGAGGAAATTGCCGAGACGTTGGATGCCATCGTTCGCTCCGGAAAGGTTCGGTATATCGGTGCGTCGTCCATGTATGCGTGGCAATTCCAGAAGATGCTCAACATCGCGCAGCAGGCAGGCTTGAAGCAATTTGTGTCCATGCAGAATTACGTCAATTTGCTGTACCGCGAAGAAGAACGAGAAATGCTGCCACTATGCGCGGATCAGAAAATCGCTGTTATGCCGTGGAGCCCGATGGCGCGGGGTAAATTGGCGCGCCCCTGGGATAGCACCACCCAGCGTTCCGAAAGTGATGTGGTGGGCAAGGCGCTCTACGCCAGAACGCAGGAAAATGACCGGCAGATTGTCGATGCGGTAGAGGAGCTAGCCGAAAAACGCGGACTGCCGATGGCGCAAATTGCGCTTGCTTGGGTTCTGCAAAAGCCGGAGGTTACCAGCCCGATCATCGGCGCAACCAAGCCGAAACATATTTCCGATGCTGTGGCGGCGTTGGACGTGACGCTCAGTGAGGAGGAGGTGCGCTCTATCGAAACGCCATATCAACCGCATCCGGTCATGGGGATATTCGGGATGCCGCCTGCCGAATTGAAACTGACCGTCAAAGACTGATCTAGGTGGATTTGACACTGCCGCGGTCCAGCAGGCGCACGGGCACACGGCGCTCTGCACTTGCGCCTTCGCCCAGAACATTATGGACCAGCATTGATCCGGCAAGGTCAAAATCGGGCTCGATAGAGGTAAGCGGCGGGCTGCTATGCTGACCGGCACGGATACCGTCAAAACCGATAATTGAGCATTGGCTCGGCACCGATATGCCGTGACGCTGCAATTCTTCCAGCGCGCCCAAGGCAATTGAATCGCAGGCAACGAATAGACCGTCGAAGGTCTGTCCGCTTTCGATCAAAGCCCGGATGCCCGCCCGACCCTGATTTTCGCGGTCCAGATTCTCGTCTACCATCTGAAAGATCGGCGTTTGTCCGGCCCGTTCGAGCTTGGCCTCAAATCCCTCGTAACGTTCGCGAAACTGCTGCTGCGGTGAATCAAGCGCGCCAAGATAGGCGGGCCGCTGACAATTGGCGTCGAGCAAAGCCTGCGCAGCGAGCATTCCGCCCTCGTAATTGTCGGAACGCACCCATTCGAGTTCCTCGTAAGGCGAACCCCAAAATGCAACCGCCCTGTCATCCGATGCCAGTTCACGGAAATATTCCCACGCGGCAGCATTCACTGTGGTCCCGATTACGATCACACCATCAGCTTGCCCGCGTTCTTCATATTTGCCGAAAAATTCGTCTTCTTCGGACTGGAATGAAACGAGCGTCTCGTTGCCCTCTGCAGCTGCAGCGGCACAGATGCTGCCTAGCAACGAGAAGTAGAACGGGTTGATGTCGCTTGCGGCTTCTTCGCGGCGCTTGATTACCACCACCGCGATCGCGCCCGCTTTGCCCTTGCGCAGGCGTGCGGCACGCTCGTCCACGACATAGCCAAGCTCCTCGGCCGCTTTCATGACCTTCGCACGTGTCGGCGCAGTAATCGCATTGGAACCTGCCAGAGCCCTGGATACCGTCGACTGGCTCACACCCGCACGCTCGGCAACATCAAAAGACGTCATTCTCGCGCGCGGTTTATTGTCGGCCATTATATCTCTCGCTCTCCCGTTTACGGCTCTATCACGGTTCTGCGCAAATTGGGCAAGTCCCAAGCGGCCTTAACGGACTGAACGAATGCGCGTAATCAGGATACTGGCCAAGGCCGCACCAATAGCCGAAACCGTGAGCACCAGCTGCAGCGCAGAAAGGCCGGATAGTCCGCCTATGGCAAGCAGTGTCAGAACAGGCCCGAATATGCCCGGTAGAGTGTTGGTCAGATTCATAATTCCCAGCCACATTCCGCGCTGTGCGTTTCCAGCGAGCAATTGGGCAACAAGAGCAGAATCCACCGTGATGAAGGCCGTCAATCCAATGTGAAACAGGGAATAGGCGATCAGAAAGACAAGCCATGAGGTCTCCAGGCTCATCAACACCAGCGCCGCTGTTAGAATTATGCCCGCAACCGAAGTCGGGCGGAGCCGCCGCTTAAGAAAATCGGACATATGCCCGGCCACCAGAGCGCCCGAGATGCCCGCAACTGCCGCGAAAAAGGGCAGGATGATCAATGCTGCTGATGCTGTTTCCGGATACCCGTTATTTCCGCTGCGGAAGGTAAGCAGTGAAAATAGATATCCAAGCACCAACGCCCCGCCAAGCTGGACAAGCAGCCGCGCTATCCACGCAATGGCAAAGTCATGACGGATCGCCGGTTGCACAGTCATATTGGTTGCCACTTCATCGTCCCGTTCGAAGGCAAGGACCTGTGTCTCTGCAGGCAACCAGATGAGGAGCAACGGCAGTACACAGACCGAGATTGCCGCGGCCGTGACCATAAAAGCCGCCGGGCTGTCTGCCGGAAAAAGATAGGCCAGTCCCGCAGTGCCAATGCCAGCCACAGGCAGCGCCGCATTGCTCCACCCGGCCAGCGTTCCTTTGCGTTGATTGGGAACATAATCGGTCAGTAACGCTCCCAAGGGAGCGAATAAGACATTGAGCGCAATCTGGAATGCGATGACAGCCAAAATCATCATAGACAGGCTTTGCGCCAAGGCCAGCCAGGCATAGGCGGCAACCAGCATCAACCATCCTGCGGCGATTAACCCGCGCCGGCTGCCAAACCGCCTGAGCCATAAATCGCCCGCGTGGCCGGCCGCGATGTGCGCTATTCCGGCGACAATTGCGCCAGTTAACAGCGCCCAGCTGAGTTCGGTTACGGCCCCTTCGCCAGCGATCGCATCAATTCTGCGCGGAAAAAGCAGACCGAAAAACGGGACAAAAGCGAGGTGCGCACCGAACTGGGCGAGCGGGTATGTCCAGCCAAAATGTTTGGGAATTCGCGCGCCGTCTTTCATCTCAGACGGCGCCCTAAATCACAAAGCTGGCGATGGACAATATTTAGCGAGATAATCTGTATGCGACGGCATATGCTGGACCAGGAAACGAATTGATTTCTCAATTTCGTCAAATTCCTTTGTCAGTGACTGGTCCTTCAACGCGTCCGCCATAGGATTGTGGCCATTCATCTGGACACCCTGCCCCATCATCACGGCAGCCCAGCTCGTTTCAGTGAACAGCTCGTCATCTTCGCGGAAAATCTGTCCGTTGAGCCTGAACAAGTCCATCTTCTCGGTCAGGCTATCGGGTACTGGCATCGTGCGGCAGTAATTCCAAAACTCTGAATCGTCACGGCTGGTTGCTTTGTAGTGCAAGACCAGGAAATCGCGGATACGCTCATATTCTTTACCCGTCAGGCGATTGAATGCATCCTCCTGAGCCTGAGTAATCCCGTCCATCGACGCCAGTGCGATCAGCTTGTTGATACCGGTATTGATCAGGTGGATCGATGTCGACTCAAGCGGCTCCATGAAGCCCGCTGCCAGTCCCAGAGCCACGACATTCTTGTTCCAGAACTTCTTTCTGCGGCCAGTCACAAAGCGCAGGAAATTCGGATCGGCCTGCGGCTTGCCAGCCATGTTCGCTACAAGAATATCGTGTGCTTCATCGTCTTCCATGAATTCGCTGCAATAGACGTGTCCGTTGCCGTTCCGGTGCTGTAGCGGCACTTGCCATTGCCAGCCAGCCGAATGGGCCGTGGCCTTTGTGAAAGGCGGCGGCGGGCTACCATCGTCACGTTTACAAGGCAGCGCTACTGCGCGATTGCAAGGCAGGTAGTGCGTCCATTCCTCATATCCCGTTTCAAGCGCCTGCTCGATCAACAAACCCCGGAAGCCCGAGCAATCGACAAACAGATCGCCGGGGATGATTTCATCGTCATCCATCGTGACCGAATCGACGAAGCCTGTCTCCGCGTTCAACGTGACATCGGCCACCCGCCCTTCACGCCGCTCGACGCCGCGTTTCTCGGCGTAGTCACGCAGAAAGCGCGCGTAACGCGTTGCATCGATGTGGTAGGCATAATTCATCGGCGGAAGATCATCGCGCTGATAATCTTGTGTCCGGGCAAATTTACCGAAATGGGCCGCCATCGTTTCAAGATTAAATACTTGAATTGGGCGCTTGTCCCCAGCGACACGGTTGCGGTGCCACATATGGTGGAAGGAGACGCCATCAATTTCATATCCGTAATTGCCGAACGGGTGAATGTAGCTGTCACCTTTTTGGCCCCAATTAGCGAATTGAATGCCTAGCTTGAATGTGCCCTGCACGGCAGACAGCATTTCCTGCTCGTCAATTTCAAGAAGCCTGTTGAAATCGACAAAAGGCGGGATCGTCGCCTCACCCACTCCGACCGTCCCGATCTGTTCCGATTCGATCAGTTTTACAGAGACATTGTGACCGGATTTCAGCCGCGACAGGGCAGCAGCAGCCATCCATCCGGCAGTACCGCCGCCAACAATCACAATATTCTTAATAGCCATTCGGGTGCACCCTTCTCCGGGCCGGTCGAGCCCTTTCTGTCCGCCACCTGTGCGCGAGGTGCATCAGGCCTATAGCGATATTTCGATATACGGAAATTCTCAAATCAAGATTTCCAAATGTGACAATTCTACCACTCTGATTGACATTATGCGCAAGTCTCACCGCCAAAACGCCACGTAAACGTAGCTTGATACAGTGATAGTTTTCGCGGCCGGATACAAGCAAGGCACCAAGGGAAACTTACATTATGACTATTTTTCAATAATCTATCGCGCAACAGGCTGCCTCCGAACGGTTTCTTACCAAGCCTAATAGGCACAGATTATTACCGTCAACAAGCCTGATTGTGAACGTTCATTTTAGTCTTGTGAACGCTCACAATCTTCCTTATTCGAAACTCAAGCACATCTGCCAAAGGTGTGTAGATTGATATCCAGGGAGGGTAATTTGTCTCGCAACACTTTTTATTCAGCTAATCGGCCAAGCATGCGCAAGTTTGCACTTGGCACCGCATCTTCCATCGCCATGTCTATGGCGATGGCGGGAACCGCCGTTGCGCAAGACGCTGCGGTGGAGGAAGAAGCCATTGATGACGAAGACGTAATTGTCGTCAGCGGTTTCCGTGCGTCGCTAGAATCCGCGCAGGAAATCAAACGCGAAGCCGACACCTTCGTGGACGTTATTACCGCAGAAGATATTGGCGCGCTGGCTGACCGATCCGTTGCAGAAGCGCTGCAGCGCGTGCCCGGTGTCAACATTAGCCGCTTTGAACAACGCGATGATCCGGACCGTTTCTCTGTAGAAGGATCCGGCGTTATTATCCGCGGTCTGCCCTTCGTGGTTTCCAGCCTGAACGGCCGAGACATCTTCTCCGCCAATGGCGGCCGCGAGCTCAGCTTTAACGATGTATCGCCAGAACTTCTGGGGCGTGTCGAAGTATTTAAGAATGTTACCGCCGATATGTTCGAAGGTAACATTTCCGGTGCCGTCAATCTGGTCACCCGCAAGCCACTGGATACGAACGGCCTGAAGATCGCCGGTTCTATCGAAGCCAACTATGGTGACCTTGCGGAAGAATGGTCGCCTGGTTTCTCGATTCTCGGTTCGAATACCTTTGATTCGAACATCGGAACGTTCGGTCTTCAGCTGGCCTATTCGCAGTCTGAACTCAAAACGCGCACCGATGCCTCGCAAATAACCGACCCTTGCTACCGTGCAGATACGCTTGACGGGCCGTGCTTCCGCGTCCGTGCTGTGGGTTCTGGCGGCTTTTCCGGTGGCACCAATTTTGACGATTCGACATTCCCACCACCGGGCGCCGTATTCGTTCCAAAAGGTGCCGGCGTCCGTACGACCAATCTGACTCGTGACCGCAATGCGTTTTCCGCCGTGGGTCAATGGGAAAGCAACGATGGCCGTGCGCTGGTTACGCTAGAATATCTGCGTGCCGAAACCGAAGCGACGTTGAACGAATTCTCTGTGCTGGCGCTGGTGAACGATGACAATCTGTTCCCGACGGTCGTGCCAGGCACCACTCCTGTTTTTGACGGCAACCAGTTTGTTAGCGGTTCGCTTACCCAGTTCCAGCCATTCAACGGCGGGCGCGGTATTCCAACCGAGTTGCTGCGTTTCCAGCGTGAAGACGAAGCGAAGACAGAAGACTTCTCGATTGACATCGATCTGGCTCCGACTGACCGCCTGCGTTTCAATTTCGAAGTCCAGCACATCAACTCGGACCGGACCGAAGACGGCTTCATCAGTGCTATGCAAACATACACTGATCTGTTCATCGACAATAGCGGCGAAACGCCGCTGGTGCAGTTCCTGGAGCCGGGAACGGACAGCTCTCCTGCGAGCTATTTCAACGATCCCGCTCGGACCTTCTACTGGTTCCTGCTCGACAATCAGGTTGCCAACGAAGGCGATTTGACCAGCTTGCGGGCTGACATGGAATATGACCTGAGCGACGATGGCTTCTTCAAGCAGGCCCGGTTTGGCGCACGCTGGGCTGATCGTAACCGCGTGACGCGAAGCGCTAACTTCTCCAACTGGGGTAACCTCGGCGCTCCATGGACGGGTCGTGGCGGCAATTGGAACTGCGGTGATTTCCAAGCATTCGGTTGCGGCGGCGCGTACGTGTTCGATTTCCCGGAATCAGCACAGCTACGCAGCCCGTTCGGTGACAACTTCCAGCGCGGAAATGCGCCTACACCCTTTGGTGACGGTTCGGCATTCTTCTTTGGCGGCGATAATGTCGTCGACGAGTATCTGAGTGGTGAAGTCACACAGCAGGCGAATGCGATCACGGCGTTTACACTGACACCGAACGCTTGGTTCCCAATTTCCGCCCGTAACAATAATGTTGCTGGCGGCGTGTGGGGCCCAGGCGAGATATCCGACGTGGATGAGCTGACATTTGCAGCTTACGGACGGCTTGATTTCGGAACCGATTTTGGCGGTGTCGAGCTCGATGGTAATATCGGCTTACGCTACGTAAAAACCACTGTTCAAAGCGGCGGATCAATCACTTATCCGACTGGTCAATTCTTCGGCAACGGAGATAACAATGTTACGGAAGCCGAACTGCAGCAATCCTGTGCTAATGTTCAGCCAGGGCAACAGGCGCCCGGCTTCTGTAGTTTGCCAGTCAGTCGTTTGGCAGAGTTTGGATCAATTTTCACAGGTGAGGAGGTTCTAGATAACTCGAACATCACTTACGAAAACTGGCTTCCATCCTTCAACGCGAAGTTGGATTTTGGTAACGGAATGCTCGTTCGCGCCGGCTTCTCGAAAGGGATTTCGCGCCCCAACCTGGCAGATTACCGGACCGGTGGTGCAATCTTCGATAACACCGGCAATTTGAGATCGGCCGGCACGCTTGATACCGGACCGCTCTTTGCAATCGGTACAGGCAACCGACTTCTTCGCCCTGTTGAATCGTGGAACTATGATCTGTCGTTCGAATGGTACTGGGCCGATATTGGCTCGCTGACCGTGACTGGCTTCCTGAAAGACATCTCAGGCATCATCAATGGCGGCGCAACCGTACGTAACTTCACAAGCCCGAGCGGCGCGTCGACTGACGTGTTGATCAACGGTCCGACCAATAGTGACGGCGGAACATTGAAGGGTATCGAGATCGCGTACCAGCAGGCTTATGACTTCTTGCCTGGTCCTCTGGATGGTTTGGGTTCGCAGCTGACATATACCTATGTCGATGGCGGCGCGTTCAATAACTCCAACTTGGGTGCTGAACAAAGTCCGTTTGCTGGTGACCTACCGTTGGCCGGTGTTTCCAAGCATACAGTCAACGCGGTTCTGTTCTATGACAAAGGGCCAGTATCGGCGCGTGCGGCATATAACTGGCGCTCCGACTTCCTGCAGACACCGCGCGATGTCATCTTCCCGTTCTCGCCTATCTATGGCGAGTCCACAGGGCAGCTTGATGCGTCGATCTTCTTTGCAGTCACCGACCAAATCAAGCTCGGTATACAAGGGGTAAACCTGCTCGACGAAGTCACCCAGACCTCTCAGGTCATCGACTTTGACGGCACCCGCGTACGTCGCTCTGCGTTCCGGAACGACCGACGCTTCACTTTCACGGCCCGTTTCGACTTCTAAACGGACCTGAATTTGCAGACTGCACAGGCGGGTCCTTGTTTCGGCAAGGGCCCGCCTTTTATTTGGATCAAGTGGCTACCCTGTTCGCGGTAGCCAAAGCCGGAGCCGGGACATCGCGATGCACATATCTAAACTCAACCTGATCAAACCTCTCTCCTCAGCCATTATGGTGGCGGGCTTTCTGACAGCCTGTACTGGCAGCACAGAAATCGAGACGAGCAAGGTAATCGAAACCGCCGAGCGCACGGAAACCGGTGGACCCTATTCCCCAAGCGAAGAGTCCGGGTGGACACTTGCCTGGGCGGACGAGTTTGACGGGACCAAAATTGATCCCGCAAAATGGGGCTATGATATTGATTGCTGGGGTGGTGGGAACGAAGAACGTCAATGCTATACCGATGACCCGCGTAACGCTGCAGTCCGCGACGGCCAATTGGTAATTACGGCGATTAAGGAACAGTCCACGGGCCCGGCCCTTCCGCCGTATCTTGCCGTAAATGCTGATAATCCTGATGCGCAACAGACCAAGCCATTTTCGTCAGCTCGTTTGACCACAAAGGGAAAGGCTGCATGGAAATATGGCTGGATCGAAGTGCGGGCAAAGCTGCCGCAAGGGCAAGGCACTTGGCCTGCAATCTGGATGCTGCCTGAAGATCAGGCATACGGACCATGGGCATCATCCGGTGAAATAGATATTCTCGAGGCCGTCAATCTAGGCGTCCCTTGCGCCGAATGCCCCGGGGGGAAAGAGAATACGATTCTTGGCACGTTGCATTTCGGCGGAAACTGGCCGGATAACAGCCTCAACAGCACAGAAATTGCACTTCCTGGCTCGCTGGATGATTTTCATACCTATTCGATCGTCTGGAACGAGGGGAAGATGGTCTGGTTGGTTGACGGCAAAGTGTTTGCCCGGAAATCAGCCGAGGACTGGTTCACAACCGCCTCATCCGAACCGAACGCACCGTTCGACGAATCCTTTCACTTAATTCTGAACTTGGCCATTGGCGGAGGCTTGCCGGAGGAGCGCGGTCTGAAAGGCGTTTCCGAAGAAGGCTTCCCGAAAGAGTTTGTGATTGATTGGGTTCGTGTCTGGAAATGCAATGCGGACCAAACTACGGATAATCAATGCCATATCGGGGAGGATAGTTAAACATGGCACGCCGGCGCCAGGCCGTAACAATCAAGCACGTCGCAGCGGATGCAGGGGTTTCTCTGCAAACGGTCAGCCGTGTCATCAATAATGAGCCTAACGTGCGCCCGTCGATGCAGGAGAAAGTCCAAGCCTCTATCGACAAGCTCGGCTATATTCCCTCCATCGCAGCTCAACGGATGAGCGGGTCGCGGTCTTATCTGATCCTCGCGCTGAACGACCGTGAGCGGACAATTGCCGACTGGCAATCGCGCCAAGGCTCCAACTGGATTGACCAGATGTTGCTTGGCGGAATGCTGAAATGCGCCGAATTTGGATATCGTTTAATTTTCGAACTGGTCGACACACATAACGACCATGTCGAACGCGAATTGAAAGCTGCGATTGCTGCTTTGCAGCCGGACGGTATTATCCTGACCCCGCCGCACTCGGACAATCCGCTAATTACCAACTTGCTCGCAAATGCGAAGATACCTTTCGCGCAAATTGGATCCGAAGGAGTATCCGGCGGGATCCCGTTAAATATGGGGGACGAACAGGCAGCGTTTGATGCTACAAATTATCTTCTGCGCTTGGGGCATAGCCGGATCGGCTTCATTACCGGGCCAGACGATTATGTTTTGAGCAGCTGGCGCAAAATGGGTTGGAAGGCCGCAATGCTTGGTGCCGGTAAATCGCTCGAGAATATGTGCGAACCGGGCGACTTCTCATTTGATTCCGGCCAACGGGCAGCGGAGAAACTTCTTAGCGCCCAGAAACCTCCTACCGCGATCATTGCCAGCAACGATCAAATGGCGCTTGCAGTGATAAAAGTTGCTGGCGATTTGGGCATGGATGTTCCGGGTGATCTGTCAGTGATCAGCTTTGACAACACACCATCCGCCATGCTGGCCCAGCCGCCTCTGACGGCCATTGACCAACCCGTTGCCGATACCACATCCCGCGCGGTCGAATTGATCATTTCCGCGCAAAAGGGTGAAGATTTACCCGACGGGCCGACCGTAGTCAGCGCCGGTTTTGTCGAGCGTGATTCGACTGCCCCGCCCCGCGGCTAGTCCAGCTAGATCCCGCTGAACTGCGGAAAAGATCCGCACCTTCCTCTAAGTCCTTGCTTTTAGCCTTTCCAAGTGTAGAACATCACTTTGGGAACGTTCACATAGAGATTGAAGAGGACGGAATGAGGGTTAAAACATTCGCACTTTTGGGCACCGCACTTTTGGCAGCATGCGGGCAGCCGGATCAGATCCGCAGCGCAAATGTACCGACCGCTGAAGCAGCGGCTTCAAAACCCGTCTCGGAAATGACTGCAGAGCAAATTCTGGCGCAAATGACGCTAGAACGAAAAATCGCTCAGCTGGTCATGCCGGATATCTCCACGATCACACCCGAAGATGTGAAGACGTACCGCTTCGGCTCGATCCTGAACGGGGGAAATAGCGGACCGGGCGGTGATGATGAAGCGCCCGCGATAGAATGGCTCAAGCTGGCCGACGAAGTATGGGATGCCTCCACTGCACCGCTTGCCAATGGTGAGCCGGTGATTCCAACCCTCTGGGCTACCGATGCGGTTCACGGCCACAGCAACGTGCCCGGTGCAACCATTTTTCCGCATAATATCGGGCTTGGTGCGACCAAAAACCCGGGACTGATGCAGCGCATTGGCAAGGCAACCGCAGCCGAGATTGCAGCGACCGGTATCGACTGGACATTCGCCCCTACTCTGGCCGTTGCCACCGATGACCGATGGGGCCGCACTTACGAGAGTTTCTCCGAAGATGCCGGCTTGGTCACAGCGCTGGGTACCCCGACGATTGTCGGTTTGCAGGGCGAACAAGGCACCGCAGAATTCCTCGATGCCAGTCGCGTGATCGCAACTGCAAAACATTTCTACGGCGACGGCGGCACTAACGGCAAGGATCGCGGCGATACGCGCGGCACCGAAGCCGAGCTCCGCGCAACACATCTGGCGCCATACAAGCCGGCCATCGACGCCGGCGTACAAACTGTCATGGCCTCTTTCTCGTCCGTGAACGGCGTTAAAATGCACGGAAGCAAGGAAATGCTGACCGGCACGCTTCGCGATGAGCTTGGTTTTGAAGGATTGGTCGTTGGTGACTGGAACGGGCACGGCGAATTGGCGGGCTGCTCCAATTCGGATTGCCCGGAATCGCTCATGGCCGGCCTCGATATCTTTATGGTGCCGGAGGACTGGAAAGCGCTCTACAATACGCTGCTGCGTCAGGCCCGTGACGGAACCATTCCTATGGCCCGCGTGGATGAGGCCGTGCTGCGCATACTGCGCGTAAAGCAAGCCTACAACCACTTTGAAAAGGGTCGTCCGTCTGCCCGTTTGTTAGGCGGGAAGTTCGAAATTCTCGGCTCAGCCGAGCACCGCGCTATTGCCCGCCAGGCAGTGCGCGAGTCCTTGGTCTTGCTCAAGAATAACGGTGTCCTGCCGCTGAAATCTTCTGCCAATATTGTTGTTGACGGAACTGGGGCGGATTCGGTTGCCAAGCAGTCCGGTGGCTGGTCGATTACGTGGCAAGGCGGCGGCGATTTGACCAATGATAACTTCCCCGGTGCGACAACTATCTTTGGCGGGATCGCCGAAGCAATGACCGGCACCGGCGGCAAGGCGCATCTGGCGGGTAGCGCCGGTGAACCCGCCAATCCTGATGCGGCTATCATTGTGTTTGGCGAAGAGCCCTATGCCGAATTTGTAGGTGACCGCGACGATTACGCGTTCCGTGACGAAGAAGGGCTGGAACTGCTCAAGGCCTACAAAGCCAAAGGCATCCCGACAGTGGCCGTATTCTTGTCTGGCCGCGCAATGTGGATGAACCGCGAACTGGCCGAAGCAGATGCATTTGTGGCGGCATGGCTTCCCGGCAGTGAAGGGGCAGGTATTGCCGATGTACTTATCGGGGATAGCGCAGGCGCACCACGCCATGACTTTACCGGCAAGCTCGCATTCGGCTGGCCCGCCAATTGCGCGCCAGGCAGCGAAAGCCTGTTCGCCTACGGCACCGGATGGAGCTACGCCTCGGCGCCAGCGAAACGCAGCTTCAACACAGAATGTGCATTGCTAGACCAAGGTTTTGAAGATGGTCTGACAATCTTTGAACGTGGCTTGAGCCAGTCCGTAACCGCCGCTGCCAATGATCCAAGCGGCACAGCGCGCTTGGTCAATTTGGTGGGCGCCACCAAATCAGGCGGATTGTCTGTGACCGCGTTTGACCGGGCGGCACAAGAAGATGCACGCCGGATCACATGGACCGGCCCCGCATCGCTTTCTTTCGATTGGGGCAAAAGCGTACTTCCCGAAGAAGGCACGCTTGTGATGCAGGTAAATGTCGCCAGCCAGCCAACCGGCTCTATCACACTGACGCCAAACTGCGATGGGTGCGACAGCTCTGTTGACCTTACCAGCAGTCTGGATCTGGCCGCAGGAAAGGGGTGGCGCAACATCCGCATCCCGCTCAGCTGTATTGATAAGGACGGTCTGACCGGCGTGAAGCTGGCTTCAGAAAGTGCATTCGTATTCGGCGTGGACTCAATCGGAATTGTCCCGCAGGCAACATCAGAGGATTGTACCGGACCATTTTAAGGCCGGACACGGGGAGGAATAGACTATGGCATTAGCGCCAGATGCGGCATCCAGCACGGATCCGAACACACAGACTATGGATGATACCAACAATGTCGATGCACCGGGCCTACAAGGCTTTGTCTTTGGCTTGTTCTTCATCTTTGGCGGGATCACTTCGCTCAACGATGTGATTATTCCGAAGCTGAAAGAGCTGTTTACGCTCAGTTGGACAGAAGCAATGCTGGTCCAGTTCTGCTTCTTCTTTGCCTATTTCGCGATTGGCATTCCGGCCGCAAAGCTTGTCAAACGGATTGGCTATATGCGCGGCGCAGTCGCAGGCCTGCTGATCATGATGGCTGGTTGCCTGCTCTTTATTCCAGCGTCCCAGACAGCGACCTATGCGTTGTTCCTGTTTGCGTTCTTCATTCTGGCTAGCGGTGTTGTCGTCGTTCAGGTGGTGGCTAATCCGCTGATCAGCCTGCTCGGCCCTGCCAAGACTACGCATAGCCGCCTCACCTTTGCGCAGGCGTTCAATTCGCTTGGCACCACGATTTTTCCTTATTTCGGGGCAATCCTGATCTTGGGAAGCCTGGCCACCGTTACTGCGGACCAGCTTTCCGGCGTAGAGCTTGAGGCATACCGGACTGCAGAGAGTCAGGCCATTGTGAACGGCTATCTTGGCATTGCTGTCGCGCTTGCCATCGTTGCCGGCGTTGTGTGGACCTTCCGCAACCGGCTTAAAGGCGAAAAGCACGAAGCAAGCTCGGGCTTTGCCGGTCTCGACCTTCTCAAGCGCTCGCGCTTCGGCTTCGGCGCATTATGTATTTTCCTTTATGTCGGCGGCGAGGTCGCGATTGGCTCGATCATCGTAGACTATTTACAGCAAGACAATGTCATGGGCATTGGCGAGCAAGCGGCTGGCAAACTGATCGCTTTGTATTGGGGCGGCGCCATGGTCGGCCGGTTCATTGGTTCAGGCTTGCTCCGTGTAGTTAGCCCAGGTCTGCTTCTATCGACGGTGGCATTCGGCGCGATCACGCTTCTGGCAATCTCGGCCAATACGACGGGCGACATCTCCGGCTACTCGCTGCTGGCGATTGGCCTGATGAACTCGATCATGTTCCCGACCATCTTCTCGCTAGCTTGCGAAAAGCTTGGCTCGCGTGCTGCTGACGGGTCGGGAATCATCAATGTGGCTATATGCGGCGGCGCAGTTGTTCCATTGCTGTTTGGTGTGGTTGCAGACGCCTCAACGCTGACATTTGCCCTGATTATTCCGGCAATTTGCTACGCAACGATCCTCATATTCGGAATTTTTGCGCGCAAGCCCGCGTAAAATTTTTCTGCATGACAGGTATCACTTTACGGGGGCGAACCAGTGGTTTGCCCCCGTTACATTTGCTCTCAACGATTGGTTTTACAGGATAATCAGACGGTAAACACTTGTAACATGAACGCTGTTGTTCAGGTTTGCGCATTCCATGCAGATGTAAAAGATGCCAATTGAAACCGCGGTATCCAAATATGGACCGCACGTTATAAGGGGCTCTTTGATGAGGATAGCAATTGCAGATGATGATCCGGAGATACTGGATCAAGTCGCTTCGGTACTCGCGAATACTGACCATGATTTCGAACAATTCAGAACCGGAACCGATCTAAAGATCGCGCTTCAGCGCGATACCTACGATGTGGTATTGGCGGATTGGAATATGCCCGGCGCTACCGGCCTTGATGTGCTGCAATGGGCCAACGAATCGATTGAGCAACCGCCAGCGTTCATCCTGATCACCAGCCGTTCGGAGAAGGGTGATGTCGTCCGCGGCTTGGAAAAAGGGGCCAGCGATTACATCGTGAAACCGGAAAGCGGCGAAGTTATTCTTGCCCGGATCGAAGCAGCAGGGCGCAAGATCGTGGCTGAAAAGAACGACCGATTCGAAGAGTTTGGCAACTATAATATTGACCGCCTCCAGCAGATCATCAAGCGCAATGGCGAGGAGATCAAGCTGACTTCCAAGGAATTTAAGGTCGCCTTGCTGTTCTTCGAGAACATGAACCGGCCATTGTCACGGAGCTATATCTTTTCCCAAGTTTGGGGCGGCTCGCTGGATATTGAGACCCGCACGCTGGACATGCACATATCGCGTGTTCGATCAAAATTAGGACTTCGGCCTCAGAACGGTTATGCTATTCAAACTGTGTTCGGTTTCGGATACAGGATGGATCAGTTCAACGTTCTTGAAGAGGCATAGTACCGGGTGACATGGGGGAAATTTAGGAACGAGCCCGCAGTTCGCGGGGACCGTAGACTTGAATCTTGCTTCGCAATGACAGCGATGTATCTCGCTCTGTCTGCTTGTGCAGTGTCCGCACCGCTACAAGTGGCGACCCACGAAGTTTCCCCCAAGGCCCAGTTTCAAGAACCTGTAGAGCTGGCCCTGTCGCCCGAAGATAAGGGCCAGCGCGTGATGTTTGCCGAAGCCTTAGGGCGCGCCTTCAGATCCAACTCCATTTCTCTGCAGCCCCCCGGTACGAAAGCAGCCAAGGGATTGATTGCAGATTACGCGCTGTCTTCCGCCCACGCGGGCGCCGGCGTGGTAGAAGCAGGTAAGGAAGTTGCACGGGACGGGCAACCTGAATGGGCGGCCGAACCGCGCAAGCGCGGCCTCTTAGGCTTTTTGGACAGGTGCAAAGAAACCAGATTGCGCGGCACTTTGGTGCTTTTCGACCGCGTTAGTGGATCGATCATCTATCGCGGCTCAGCGAATTCAGGTGGGTGTGGCATCACGCAGGAAGCGATTGACAGCCTCGCGACTAGCTTGGTCGCAGATGCCGTCGCCACATTGTCAGTTAGGTAAGCGGTGTGATGTCACCGGCCGGAAGGTCGATTACAAACGATGTGCCATGACCATTGCCGCTGTGAACCTTGATCGTTCCGCCATGCTTCTGGACTGTGCGCTGAACGAATGTCAGTCCCAAGCCCGCACTGGGACCGGCCTTTGTTTCATGTGCACCAAAGCGAGCAAACGGATCAGCTAACCTTTCAGGCGGTAGCCCGGGCCCTTCATCCGTCACGGCCAGACGGAAGTGATTATCTGGGCGTTCCTCGACACTCAAGGTTATAGCGGAATTGGCCGGCGAATATTTCACCGCATTGCCGATCAGATTATCCAGCAAACGCGCGACGAGCGATGCCTCAATCCGGGCGAAGACCGGAAATTCCGGCATCTCTTGCTTCAGTTCAATTTTGCGCTTCTGCGCCAGGAAGTAAGATCTGTCACAGGCTTCTTCGGCCAATGCCACCACATCGGTTTCTTCGAAATGCAGCGTTGCCTCTTCTAACCGCGCAAGTTGGACGAAATCATCCGCGAGCTTCAATGTGCGTTCGGCTTGCATTCTGATCCGGCCAAATCTCTGATCGTCTTTCAATTCCGCGTTCTCGCGATTTGAGAGTCCAATAATCGCAACTTGCGGAGTGCGCATATCGTGGGAAAGAAACTCAAGCATTTCTGACCGTTCCGCTTCGCGGCGACGGATCTGGGAGATATCGCGGAGGGCAACAATCTCGCCACCCTCGGCGGCATTTTGCTTATCTAACTGGGCCCGCGCAACAAGGTAAGTATCGCCAGACTCCGTCGTCATTTCTTCCGCTGCCTCGTCCAGCGTGACGCCCGCTACCAATCGCGCTTCCTGAAAATTGGGTTCGAGCGATACATCAAGGTCAGGAAATAGTGATTGCGCTTTCGGGTTGAGCATCTGGACCGCGCCATTTTTGTCCAGCACGATAATCGCATCGGGAGCGACCTCGATTACGCTTTGCAGGAAAGCGAAAGAGTCGCTGACATGGCGGACCAAGCCTCGCATCCGGTTCACTTGCTGCGCCACTACATCGAAACCGTCACCCGTCGGCCCATCCGCAATTCTCGGTGGCAGTGTCGATGCTTCGTTTTCAAGATAGTTGCTAACTGCGGTGAGCCGGCGCCAGCTCCATAATGGATAAGCCAGCACTAGCACGAGCAAAGCCGAACCTACCGGAACCCATAGTCCTGCGGTCAGAACCAGGCCTATACCTGCAAGACCGATTGCAAGAACCAAACCGATTGTAACCCACAGGCCATGCGCCGGCTTCAGTCGCCAGAATGCGACAAACTGGAACAGCAGGGCTGCTAAAGTTATCACAACTGCCAAGTAGCCCGGCGCGTCGTAGACCAATTTCCCCTGCCGCAAGGCAGACAGCAAATTCGCTTGGGTTTCGGATCCAGCCATAAGCGAAACAGAGCCGGACGACACCGAGTACCGGTCTCCCAGCCCTTGCGCCGTTGCTCCGATAATGACCGTTTTGCCGTTTAGGAAATCGGCGGGGACGTTATTTTGCACCAGATCCGAGGCTGAGATAGTTGGGTAGGTTCCGGGTGGACTGAACGGCACAATGGCCGCCTTTTCGCTATTGAGAACAGGGTTACTTCCTCCGCTCCGCGCTCGCTCAGCTGCAAGAGTGAACTGCGGAAAGGTTCGGTCCCCTTCTCCCAAAACCATTTCAAATCGGCGCAGCACGCCGTCCTGATCTGGCTGCGCCCCGACATGACCGATTGCAGCAGCATTGGCGGCGAATTCCGGGATAGGAAACAGGGGAACAGCACCTGATTCCGCGTTGACGGCCGCGCCAAATGTGTGTGGGAGGACCACCGATCCGGTTGCTTTTAAAGCCGATGCAAGCGCGTCATCTGCTTCAGTCTGGGTGGGTTCGAGGAACAACACATCGAACAATATCTGCGTCGCGCCGGCTTGATCGATTGCAGAAACCAACTGCCCGTGCGTGGTCCGATTCCACGGCCATGCACCAAGCTGGTCTAGGCTGCGGTCATCGATTGCGGCAATGACTATATCATCACCTGGACCATCATTGAGCATCCATGTCGCGTAATCCAGAACGCGGCCGTCAAACCTGTTGGTGAGCCCGGATGATAAGGAAAATAGCGCCAACAAACACGCGCAGGCGAACAAAATCACCCATTCCAGAATGAGACGTTGAGAGGACATTTAGCTCCAGACTAAAGCAGTTTTGCGTTTACTCTGAAACAGATAATGACTGCGTGGGACCCCACACTTTCAAAAGCCCTTCTGTTTCAGCCTGCATCACTGCAACCCGCCACTGGTATTTGCCAGCATCCAGCCCGGTAAGCACGATCCCCTCGCTGGCCAATCCAGTTTCATCCACAATCATCGCGTCAGGCTGATCAACTTTCCACATTTGGAAAGCGTAAAATGATTTCCCCTCCCCGTCGGACAGCCAGCCAAAGCGGTATCCGTCAGCTATCGGCGATTCTTCGATCGATGGAGTGACACCAAGACGTTTGCGGCGGAAATTTGCAGGCTCTGCAAGACCTTCAATCCCGGTAGCCGAGATAGCCCGCGCACGGACAAAATAACGCCCGTTTTCAAGTTCGGTGAAGGAAACTTCTGGCGCATCGGTAACTGATTCCGCGACCACATCCAAGAATGTCGCGTCTCTGGCAATTTGTGTCCGGTATCCGATTGCAGTGGCATCGGGTGTTACAGCAAAGCTCACTTCCTTGCCTGTTTGAATATCTTCAGCATCGGCAATTACCGGAGCAGGCAAAAG
>JAHDBR010000016.1:0-7508 GCA_020630295.1 Sphingomonadaceae bacterium | reverse complement strand
TTCAAAACTTCAAAATCAACATCCAGAATATCATCGAGAACATACAAACGGGCCCGCTTCAGACGGGCGCGTGAATTCGACGGAAGGGAGATAACCGAGCCGCGATTGGCCCCGAAGGTAACAAAACCGCGCGCGCCAGTGCGGACAATACCGCCTTCCGCCAAAGCCGAGCCTGCAGCCGCACGTTCACCAGCGATCATCACGGGTCCGCTAAATCGCTGCACTTTAAGAGTGACCTTCCGGTATTTGAGCATGTTGCGCGGGATTTCCAGATTGCTGCCAATCTGCAGCAGGCGCGGATTTTTTACCTTGTTCAGCTTTGCGATACGCGCGACAGCATCACGGCCGACAAAATAACGGTCGTGCAGGCCATGCAACGTGTCACCGCTCTTTACTTGATATTGAATAGGCGCGTTTTCCTGAGCGGACGCAGAGGTTGCGGCGGCACCGGCAGAAAGGGCGCACAGCACCCAAACCATTAGTTTACCAAGATATTTTTGCATCGCAGTTACCCTCTTCATCCGTTTTTGACAGACGCAATGCCTATCAGATTATTTAGATGTGTCGTCCTTATACACGGCTTTACTAACCAAGTCTGTCTTTGCTGCACAGGGTTACAAGTTCTTACAGGTGCCCCGTGCGGCCAGCCAAGCAAACTGGCGGGCGATAATCGCGTTTCCAGACGCGGGACAAATTACGGCAAACCGGCCAAAACTTGCAAACTCTGCTGCAATCTTTAAGCCCTACCGGCATAAATCACAGAACCATGATCCGTTTGCCGCCTGCATAAATTGTGCAGCATTTGATGGCGAGCATTAGCCTTTTGGCCAACCCTGCGGGACCATCATCGCCTTATGATTGACACGAATTCCAACCAGATCGAACCGCCACTGGTCGATCTCCCGATCAAGACTGCAAGTTCCGGCTTTTATAACGGGTTCAGCACCACCGTAACGGTACCTTCCAAAATCATCGTCACGCTGCTGATTGTATGGGCAATCGCCTTTCCGGTTCAGGCCAATGAAGCCCTGAGCGTCGCGAATACCACGATTATCAAGGATTTTGCGGGCTGGTATGTGTACCTCGTCGCCTTTCTTATGCTGATCGCATTCGTGCTGGCAGTCATTCCGAATACGGGGACTTTGAGGCTGGGCAACCCGGGCGAGGAACCCGAATTTTCGCGCTTCTCATGGTTTGCAATGTTGTTCGGTGCCGGGATCGGCATCGGAATGCTCACCTATTCAACGGGCGAGCCGTTGGCGCATTTCGGCAATAACCCCGATATTATTCGCGGCCTGATCGAACCCGTCTCTGCGGAGGCGGTACGACCAGCCTATATTTATACATTCCTTCACTGGGGATTTGCGGCATGGGCAACATACGCTCTGGTTGGCCTCGCGGTCGGCTATGTCGCGTATAGACGTGGCTTGCCGCTTACAATCCGGTCGGCATTGGCGCCTTTGTTCGGCAAAGCCATGTCAGGCATCGCGGGTCACATCGTTGATATTGTCGCAGTTGTGGCAACCATTCTGGGTGTAGCAGTGACCATGGCGCTGGGTGTGGAACAATTCGTGGCCGGAATGAGCAGGCTTGGCGTGGGCGACTGGCTGCTGAATAGTGAAGGCACCGCGTCCTCTCCCGCAATTATTATTGCGCTCATCCTGCTCGTTGGCGCATCGACTGCGTCCGCCCTATCCGGGGTCGGCAAAGGCATTAAGTGGCTGTCCAATCTGAATATGGTCCTCTCCTTTCTGCTGCTGTCGGTTTTTGTCGTCGCAGGGTCAGGATTGCTGGGCTTCGAATTGTTGTTCACCGGCATATACGATTACATCGTGAATCTGCCCGCTTTGTCGCTCACGCTGTTTAGTGCAGATGGCACCGCCGCTGGCGACGCGATGGCGCAATGGCAGCTGGACTGGTCCGTATTTTATTGGGCGTGGTGGATCGCATTTGCGCCATTTGTCGGGATGTTTATCGCCCGCGTGTCGCGTGGCCGCACGGTCCGCGAATATGTTCTGGGCGTAGTATTGGTGCCTTCGCTGATGTGCTTTGTATGGATGGCGATTGTTGGCGGAACGGCCATTGACCTGGAGCTCAGCGGAGTTGCCGGGGGCAAAATTCTGGAAGCGGGCATTTCCGATCAGCTATATGCGACCATCTCCGTCCTGTTTGACCCGGCTATTGCATCGCTCCTGTCCGGGCTCGTTGTCATCTTGCTGGTCACGTATCTGATTACGTCCGCTGATAGCGCGATCCTGATCGTCAACACGATCAATGGTGCGGGCGAAGAGGAAGACGATATCGAGCGCCGCCATCACATCGTGTTCTGGGGTGCAGCGCTGGCATTTGTCGTGGGCAGTATGCTGATCCTTGGGGGAATTGATGCCATCCGGATCACCATGATTATTGGCGCCCTGCCCTTCTCCTTCGTTGTGGCGCTGATGGCGATCTCGATCACCAAAGCGATCATTTTCGACCTGATCCGCAAGAAGCAAGGCGTACCGACGACTGCGGAAGGAACCGAAGAGGCGGCTTTGGCAGCAAGCCAATAGTGGCGGGTCTATAAACGCAGGCCGCTTAAGCAAGTGAGGCGTCCGCGCCTCACACTGTTGCGCATATGCAACGGCTTTTCACGCATTCCGAATATCGGGGGCGGTCCGGTGGTTACTGTTCGGTGCCTTTGTTACGGTCCCCTGGCAAGCGCGGGAGCCTATGCCTTTCCCGTGCACTTCAAAAGAACATTCCCTGAAACTTGGCCCTCGCCGGTGCATCGGGACGTTCTGACTTAAAAAAAGTCGACAGGAATATACATGACAAAATTTACCTGCGGCGCATCCGCTATTGCGATTGCTGCCCTCACCGCGACACCGGCCGCCGCTCAGGATGCCGGAGCTCCAGAAGCCCGCACCGGCGGCGTCCAGGAAATCGTGGTAACCGCGACCAAACGTTCCGAAAATCTCCAAGATGTTCCTATCTCGGTCAATGCGATCGGCGAAGAGGCGCTGGAAGAATTGGCGATTGATACGTTCGCTGACTATCTCGACCAACTACCAACGGTTACTGCCGGCGGCAGCGGACCGGGTCAAAGCACGATCTACATTCGCGGCCTCGCCTCGACCACACCAAACCTGACAACAGCAGGCGTTGCCGGTCTGGCACCAAACGTGGCGCTATACCTTGACGAACAACCTCTGGGTCAGCCTGGCCGTAACCTTGATGTTTACGCAGCCGATATGGAGCGGATCGAGGTTCTTGCCGGACCCCAAGGCACATTGTTCGGCGCAAGCTCGCAAGCAGGTGTTGTGCGCTTGATTACCAACAAGCCAAGCTTGTCCGGTTTCGAAGGCAGCGCCAAGCTCGGCACTTCGTTCACCAAAGATGGCGAGATGAGCTATAATGGCGAATTGATGCTGAACGTTCCTCTGTCGGACAGCTTCGCCGTCCGCGGGGTTTTCTACCGTGATGATCAAGGTGGTTATGTCGACAACGTTGCAGGCTCGGTGACCGCACGTGAAAGCGCCCGCTTCCGCCCTGCTGGCACCGTCCGCTCTAACGGGGTTCCTGTCAGCAATCTGCGGGCCGGTTTCCAGTCAAGCGATGCCGCTTTGGCAGCGCTTGATGCCAACACCACCTTTATCGCAGCGGACAATGCCGCATTTGTTGAAGAAGACTTCAACGACACCACCTACACAGGCTTCCGCGCATCCGCGCTGCTTGAAATCAACTCCGACTGGCGCATCACAGTGGCCCATGCCCGCCAGAATCTGGAATCGGACGGCGTATTCTTCGCGGACCCGACACTTGATCTCGATGATCTGGAAATCCAGCGCTACGATGATGACCGGATTGAAGATAACTTCTCAAACACCAGCTGGACTGTCGAAGGCCGGCTAGGCGCTCTGGAGCTGGTATATACCGGCGCATATACAGAGCGTGAGACAGAGCAGCGCGTTGACTACACCGAATATCTGTTCGTCGGTCAGTACCTGCCATATTACATCTGTGACACAGCGGTAGTCTATCCGACTTATGTGACAGCAGCGCCGGCAAACCCGACTTGCTATGCCCCGAACACCTTCGTTGCATCCGACACGGAAACGCAAGTCTTCACGCAGGAATTCCGCGTCAATACGCCGCAGGAAAACCGGTTCCGCGTAACTGCGGGCGGTTTCTACAGCAGCCTTGAACTGCGCGAACTGAATGACTTCAGCTATCCTGCAAACACGCAGGTTCGCGGTTCTGACGGCGTGACAACCGGCTTCCTGCCGAACTTCCCGCTGACGAATCCGCTGGCACCTCCCGGATTGATCAATTCCGCGTCGGGCGGCTACTTCACCGAAGCCGGACCGTTCCCGGCGACCACAATCTTCCGCAACGATATTCGCCGTACGGACGAACAATTCGGTGCGTTCGGTGAAGCCAGCTTTGATCTTATCCCTGACTTACTGACGATCACCGGCGGTCTGCGTTACTACAATATCGAAGTCGATCTTGAAGGCAGCGCGAACTCGTCCTTCTTCAACCTGAACTCTCCTGTGTTCGGTGCGAATACGGGGGTTCCGCTTAGCGAACGCGTGGATCAGCAGCGTGCTGGTACTAACATCAGCGCACAATTCGGGCCCAACAACACGGTGGGCGCGCCTGACGTTGCGAAAGCCAGCGGCGTGATCTTCAAAGGCACGGTCACTTTGACCCCGAATGAAGATTTGCTGTTCTATGCCACCTATTCGGAAGGCTTCCGCCCCGGCTTGCTGAACCGCCCTGGCGGCGCATCAAACGGAGCCGGCTTTACCGTTCCGTTCGAACTGGAAACCGATGAAGTGAAGAACTTCGAACTCGGCTGGAAAATGGATCTGGTCGACGGTCAACTCCGTTTGAACGGTAGTGCGTTCTATGTGGACATTACCAATCTGCAGACCACAATCTTCGATCCGAGCATCACCAACCTGTTCTTCTCGGACAATGCGGCAAATGCAGAGATCTACGGCGTAGAGGGTGAATTCACGATTGCACCATATGCGCTTGACGGATTGACTGTGACCGGTGCGTTCTCGTTCCTCGACACCGAGATTACCGAAGTGCTTACACCGACAAACGATGTGCTGCTCGGATCGCCTCTGGCCTATGCGCCGGAATTCCAGGGCAATCTGCGCGCGCGGTATGAGTGGAGCGTCAGCGACAGCCTGACCGCCCACATCCAGCCACAAATGGCGCTTTCGTCATCCAAGTTCACCGACATCATCGAGATCAACAAGTTTGAGCTCGACGGCTACACCACTTTCGCATTGAGCGCGGGTGTTACTGCCGACAACTGGTCGCTTGAACTCTACGGTGAAAACCTGACCGATGAACGTGCACAAATCGCCGGTAACTACATCAATGACCGCGAACGGATTACAACCAACCGTCCTCTAACGTTGGGCGCGCGGGTTTCGTTCGACTTCTAAGATACGTCTTGGCAAATTTGGCGGCGGGTAAGGCGTGATTGCCTTGCCCGCCGCTTTGTTTTTCTGGCACAGGCACATTTATGCAAATGGATAGCGAAGCACGCTCGGCTCAATTGAAACAAGCGCAGGAGAAGATGCAGGCCGGCGACTTCGCGGGCGGCCTTGCCTTGGCGGAGGGCGTGTTACAATCCGCGCCCGATGATGCGGACGCTCTCTATAGCGCTGCCGTGGCCGCACGATATTTGAAGGCATTCGAAAAGGCGCAAGGCTTTCTGACCCGCCTGCACACCATCACGCCGGAGTTTGGCCGTGCATGGCAGGAAGCTGGTCATCTTGCCCGGGATGCCGGTGAGCAAGCGCGGGCTATGGATGCCTATGGCAGGGCAACCCAATTCAATCCTGCATTGGAAGCTAGCTGGCGCGGACAAGCAGCCATTGCGGCTGCTACGGGACGCCGCGCAGAGGCTGCTGCCGCGCTTGCGCAGGCAGAGCGGCTTAAATCAATGCCGCGCGAATTGCTGGCCGCGACCAATTTTCTCGCCGAGGGGCGGCTGATAAAGGCAGAGGAGTTCTGCCGGCACTTTCTGAAGCAAAACCCCAAACATACGGAAGCGATGCGTCTACTGGCCCAGATCGGCGTGAAACTGGGCGTATTGGATGATGCCGAATTCCTGCTCGAAAGCGCGGCAGAATTTGATCCTGACAATATCCAGATACGGCTCGACTATATTGATGCGCTGCGCCGCCGGCAAAAATTTGCCCGCGCCAAGGAGGAGGCCGAGGCGCTGTATGCGCGCGACCCCGAAAACCCGCTATTCCAGTCGCATCTGGCGATCGAGAGTATGCAAACCGGGGAATATGACCGTGCTTTCGGTCTGTTCGAGCAGGTTCTCGAGAAATTACCGAATGATCCGGCCACACTGACATCCCGCGGTCATGCCCTCAAAACGACCGGAGATCACGCGCAGGCGGTGGCATCGTATCAGGCCGCTTTCGGCGCGAAACCGGATCACGGTGATGCGTATTACGCCCTCGCCAACCTAAAGACATATAGCTTCGGTGACGCTGAAATCGGCGCTATGGAAACCCAGCTGGAACGACAGGATCTCGGATTTATGGACCGTGTCCATATGTCATTCGCGTTAGGCAAAGCGTATGAAGATCGCGGCGACTATGCGAAATCTTTCCTTCATTACGATGCCGGAAACACGCTGAAACGAACGCAAACGCGCTACGATGCCGGCACTATGCAGGCCGAGCTGGAGCGGCAGATTACCCATTGCACCAGCGCGCTTTTTGAAAAGCACGCCGGTTCCGGCCATCCCGCGCCTGACCCGATTTTCATTCTCGGTCTGCCGCGCGCTGGTTCGACCTTGCTTGAACAAATCCTTGCCTCGCACAGCCAGATAGACGGCACACTCGAACTACCCAATATTCTCGCACTTGCGCATAAATTGCGCGGCCGCGCAGCCGGGGAACCGCGCTATCCGGCAGTCTTGCATGATCTGGATGCAGACCAGCTCGCCCAAATGGGTAGCGATTTTATCGAGAATACGCGTGTCCACAGACAGGGTGCGCCCTTCTTCATTGACAAAATGCCCAACAATTTTCGGCATATCGGCTTGATCAAACTAATCCTGCCTAACGCCAAGATCATTGATGCGCGGCGCGATCCGATGGATTGCTGCTTCTCCGGCTTCAAACAGCTTTTTGCAGAGGGGCAGGAGTTTACCTACGGGCTCGAGCAGGTCGGCCGGTATTATACAGGCTACGTCAAGCTGATGGCGCATTGGGACGATGTTCTGCCCGGCGCCGTTTTGCGTGTTCAGCACGAGGACGTCCTCGATGATCTCGACGGACAAGTGCACCGTATGCTCGACTATCTGGGCTTGCCATTCGAGCAATCCTGTATCGAGTTCCACAAAAGCAAACGCGCGGTCCGCACCGCCAGCTCCGAACAGGTCCGCCGCCCGATAAATCGCGACGGAGTCGCCGCATGGAAGCCATACGAACCATGGCTGGGCGATCTGAAATCCGCCCTTTCTTAGGTGTACCGATTGC
>JAHDBR010000015.1 GCA_020630295.1 Sphingomonadaceae bacterium | reverse complement strand
AAACCGGCGCGGTCGCAACATTATATAGCACATTCGCAACAAAATTGCGAATCGCTTTTGGATAGGCAGGATATTGGGGCCGCTATGCCCTTGGCCAGCGGCGCAATTATTGGTCAGCAGTTTGCGCTAGAGTGGTTCTTGCGAGTGTCCGCAGGCGGCGACTTAATCGCCCTCGCCTGGTTCTGCGGAGAAGAACTTCTCCATCTTGCCTTCGACGCCTTTGAAATCGTCAGCGTCGGCAGGTGGTTCTTTCTGGCTGGTGATGTTTGGCCATTCAGCTGAATATTTGGTGTTCAGCTCCAGAACTTTTTCCAGCCCGTCTTCGGTGTCAGGCAGAATCGCTTCCGCAGGGCATTCAGGCTCGCACACGCCGCAGTCGATGCATTCGCTCGGATTGATGACCAGCATATTCTCGCCTTCGTAGAAACAATCCACGGGGCAGACTTCAACGCAATCGGTATATTTGCACTTAATGCACGCTTCGGTGACGACATAAGTCATGGCTGGCGTGGTCCTTTATTCTGTAACGCTTTCGCCCCTGCTATGGACCTTACGGGCTGGGGTCAAGCAACTGATAGTGCGACCGTGCCTCTGCTGCCGATCCGCGCCGTTCCGGCAAGGACAGAATTTGGACGACCAGCACGCGCTTGCCCAAGGGGATGGTAAGCACATCTTCCGGTTGAACGGTTTGACTGGTCCGCAAGATGCGGGCCGAATTGCATCTGACATGGCCGGTATCAATCAGGCCTTGCGCCTGGCTGCGGGTTTTGACGAACCGTAAATAGCAGAGCAACCGGTCAATCCGCATGTTTGAAAGACACGACCTCGCGCATTACCGGACGAGGTCAGCCAATGCTGAAAACGCATTGCCCTCGCGCGGTTTGGCCGGGGCTTCGCGCTGCTTCTTGCGCCGCGACGGACGCCATTCCCAAAAATCCGGTCCAGGGGGACCATAGGCATTTTCAGCCAATGATCTGGCTGGGTGGATGCGGAAGCCCGCAGCGCCATACAGCCGTTTGATGCTGTCAGGTGTCAGCCCGGTGGAAATCGGGAGAGAAGGATCGATGATAAATCGCTTCTTACTGGCCTTCGCCCGCGTTTCGTGCGCGGCTTTGACAATCTTCTCCGCAATGTCGAGGCGGATCGCCTGCTTGCCTGCCGGGCGGTAACCGGAGGGTAATTTACCAGCCCCGTCAATTACCGGGATCATAGCCTCCTGCAGCGGTCGCCGATCAATCCCCATCGCGTGGAGAATATTACGCGGTGCGGGCTTGAGCAAAGCAGGTGCAAAAATATCCAGCGCACCAAAAGTGACCCCAAGACGGCGCAGGAAGGGCCGCATTTCTTTGGGTAAATGTTCCAAACCGGCCTTTTCACGCGAGACAAAGCCGTGACCGGCGATCAGTGTCAGCAGCAGCGCACGTGCCTCGGAGCCCGCATTGCTATCCTGCGTCGCGGCCTTCATTTTTGCCAATGCCCCAAGCGGCTCTGCCTGCTTGGCGAGCCAGCTTTCCATGGCATCAACGAGCAGGCTGCGGTCAGCATCGGACAGCACAGAAAGTTCGCGGGCAGCCTCGATTTTCGGAGCGGTAGGAGCGCTGTCTTTCTGCAGCACTGCAATTTTCTGCCCTTTCCACCACACGGCGCCTTTGCGGAGCTGCAATTCACCAAGCCCTTCATTAGCAAGCACGCGGGCGCGTTCGCCCAGAATGCGCGGCAGAGCTTTCTCGCCTGCCGACAGGAGCATTTTCCGGTCCGTTACATTGGCATTTGGATCAACTGCAAAGCGGAACCCCTCGACCCGGCCGATCGGTTCATCCTCCACGCATAGCGCGCCGTCCTCAGCCAGAGTTACGGATAGCATTGAGGCATCTTGGCCCAGAGCTTTCATCAGTAGTGCAGTCCTTCTGTTCACAAATCTTTCGGTCAGCCTGCCATGCAGTGCATCGGACAGTTTCGCCTCAACAGCGCGGGCGCGGCTGGCCATCTCGTCACGCGCTAGAACCCAATCGGGCCGCTGGCAAATATACGCCCAACTGCGAATTGCCGCGATGCGGCCCTGAAGGGCGTGAATATCGCCCTGCATATTGTCGAGTTCGGAAATACGTGCCGCCACAAAATCAGCGCCCAGATAATCATGGCGCAGATCCTGCCACAGACGCGCGACAAACCGGGAATGGGTCTCTGCGCCTTGTTGACGGAAGTCGGGCAGCGAACACACATCCCAAAATCTGCGTACTTGGGCTGGCCCCTTGACGCCTGCGGCGAACGGCTCCTCCGCCAATCGTTTCAGCACCGCAAGATCGACGGTTTCGGGCATCACCTTTAGTTCGGCTTCATTTGGGATCCGCTCGAGATCGGAAATCAGCGTTGCTACCGAACTGTATCGCGGTTGTGAATCGCGCCAGAACAATTTTGTAAGGGGGGCGAAGCGGTGCTCCTCGACGGCGTAAATCTCTTCCTCGGTAAATTCGGAAGGTTCGATTCCCTTGCCCGCGCCGGCGAGTGTCCCGAATGTGCCATCTGTCTGGTGACGGCCTGCACGGCCGGCGATCTGCGCCATTTCGGCTGGGATCAGGCGTCGCTGGCGAATACCGTCAAACTTCTTCAGCGCGGCAAAAGCGACGTGGTTTATATCCAGGTTCAGGCCCATGCCAATGGCATCGGTGGCAACAATATAGTCCACCTCGCCCGACTGGAACAATTCGACCTGCTTATTGCGGGTTTCAGGGCTAAGCGCGCCCATCACCACTGCGGACCCGCCGCGAAACCGGCGCAACATCTCCGCCACCGCGTAAACCTGCTCTGCCGAGAAGGCGACGATAGCGCTCCGCGGGGGCAGGCGGGACAATTTGCGCGGGCCAATATGGGTTAAAGTGGAGAAGCGGGGCCGTTTGACGATCTCTGCACGCGGCAACAAATTGCGCACCAGCGGCTCCAATGTGGCGGCGCCCAGCAGCATGGTTTCTTCCCTGCCGCGGGTATGTAGCAAATGATCGGTGAATATATGACCGCGTTCGCGGTTTGCGCCCAATTGCGCTTCATCCAGTGCGATAAACGCCAAATCACCATTCGGCCCGCCAGCGGTTTTGGGCATGGCCTCTGCCGTGCAGCAGAAATAGCGCGCGTCCGGTGGCTCGATCCGCTCTTCGCCGGTTATGAGCGCGACCTGCTTTTCGCCTTTGATTTTAACAACACGGTCATAGACCTCTCGCGCCAGCAGACGCAGCGGAAACCCCATCGCACCGCTCGAATGTGCACACATCCGCTCAATTGCCAAATGCGTCTTGCCGGTATTAGTCGGGCCCAGCACAGCCTTGATAGTGGAAGAGTTGGGGGAGCGACCGGTCACCGCTAGAATGTGGCACTCGTCAGTCCCTGCCGCAACCACCCGAATCGGGCCATAAACAGCCTGCCGCGCAATTGCGCCCGATTACCGCAACTTAAATGGCTGTTAACTTTAAATTGGCAGAGAAATCTGCATAGGAGGTCTTCGGGCCGGGTCGCACATACATCGCGGCTTCAATCAGGAGAGCGCGTTGTTTAACCCGCGCAAAAGCGAAGAATCCGCTGGAGCGGAAAATGATGCTGCGCCATGGCGCGCAGTCACGCTTTCTCACGCGCAGATTCTGGATGATGGAAGCCCGAAGGTAATTCAACGGGCCCGCGGCTTTGCCGAGAAGTTTGACGAGTGGCGCTTCAGCGCATCGGAAAAACTGGACGCAATGGATATCGCTCCCGATCTTGCTGAAAGTATCGGTAGCGGCCGCTGGTTCCGCGGCCTTGGTACAATGATTGCCCTGTCGGCGGTGGCGTTGGCGATGTGGCCAGATTTTTCACCGCTTGAAGCCGCGCCTGCTATGCAGATTGACGATGACGTGCGTGACGAATTTCGCAGTCAGATGATCCTGCCTCTTGCACTGGGCGCCGATAGCGGCCGGCATATGGGCGCAACGCCTGCGGTGATCCCGCTAAAAAGCGCCCCCGAGCGTCCGCAGCTTCAGTTACTTGCCACCTTGGCAAAGGGTGATAGCTTTGGACGGATGCTGCAGCGTGCAGGCGTCGGCTCCGGCGATGCACAGCGGGTCAGCGGATTGGTCGCGCAGACAATGTCCCTGGGTGAAATAGACCCTGGTACACAAGTTGACATAACGCTTGGCCGTAGGCTCTCTCCGGGCGATCCGCGTCCGCTGGATTCACTCAATTTTCGTGCGAGGTTTGACCTGGCACTGTCGGTCGACAGAATAGATGGAAATCTGGTCTTGAAACGGATGCCTATCGAGGTGGATGATACGCCGCTTCGCATTCGCGGTATTGTCGGGAATAGTCTGTACCGCTCGGCGCGGGCAGCCGGTGCGCCTGCTAGTGCGGTCCAGCAATATCTGGAGACACTTGGCGACAAGATGGATCTCGACCGGTCAGTGCGCTCGACCGATACATTCGACATTATCGTATCGCATCGCCGCGCCGCCACAGGTGAGCGTCAGGCGGGTAAGCTGCTCTATGCCGGCATCGACCGCGATGGCAAACCCAAGACCCAGCTTATGCGCTGGGGATCAAAAGGGCGCTTTTTCGAGGCATCAGGCGTTGGCGAACAACGCAGCGGATTGCTGGCGCCGGTTCCGGGTGCGATCAGTTCCCGCTACGGGATGCGCCGCCATCCGATCTTGGGTTACCGCAGGATGCACGCTGGCCTGGATTTCCGCGCCTCGCGCGGCACACCTATTGTTGCGGTAACCGACGGCCGCGTGGTCGGCGCTGGCCGGATGGGTGGCTGCGGCAATGCCGTGCGGCTGAATCACGGTAGCGGAATGGCCACGCGCTATTGCCATATGAGCCGCATCGCAGTGCGGAACGGCCAATCGGTTCGCCGCGGCCAAGTGATCGGCTATGTCGGATCGACCGGCCTCTCTACCGGACCGCATCTGCATTATGAGATGTATCGCAATGGCCGCTCGGTTAATCCGGCATCGGTCAAATTTGTGACCCGCGCCCAATTATCCGGCGATGAACTGCGCCGGTTCCGGCAATCGCTGGCGACCTTGAAGCAAGTCGAAGCAGGTGCGGCGCTGGGTGATTTGAAATCGGCGCAGCCGGTAGAAGACGAGCCGGTTCGCGAGATTGACAAGCTGGAAGAGCCCAAAAAAGTTACTTGATTTGCGCGCGTGCCAATTGGTTTGATTGCAGCGATTGAACCGCGCGCCAATTTCCTGCACATCATGGTGCATGACAGGACTTTTCCCCGACACCCGCCTTCGCCGTACGCGTGCCTCCGGATGGAGCCGCGCGCTTCACCGCGAGACTGTGCTGACGCCCGCCGATCTAATCTGGCCGCTATTCGTGACCGAAGGCGAGAATGTCGAAGAGCCTATTGCATCGCTTCCGGGCGTGTCGCGCTGGTCGGTAGACCAAATCGTCTCCCGCGCGCAGGAAGCGATCGAACTGGGTATTCCGTGCATCGCGCTGTTCCCTAACACGCAGCCGGACCGCCGGTCCGACAACGGTGCCGAGGCGTTAAACCCGGACAATCTGATGTGCCGCGCGATCCGCGCCATTCGGGAAGCCTCCGGAGCAGATATCGGAATTCTCACGGATGTTGCGCTCGATCCATATACCGCGCACGGGCAGGATGGCCTGCTGGACGATGACGGGTATGTCACCAATGACGCAACTGTCGAAGTTCTGGTTGGCCAGGCTCTCAATCAGGCAGCGGCTGGCGCGGACATCATCGCTCCGTCCGATATGATGGACGGCCGGATCGGTGCGATCCGTGCCGCTCTGGAAGAAGGCGGTTATCCCAATGTGCAAATCATGTCCTATGCGGCGAAATACGCTTCTGCATTTTACGGTCCGTTCCGCGATGCGGTAGGCAGCGGCGGATTGCTGAAGGGTGACAAGAAAAGCTATCAAATGGACCCGGCAAACGGAGAAGAGGCGCTGCGCGAAGTTGCGCTCGATCTCTCCGAAGGCGCGGATAGCGTCATGGTAAAGCCGGGCCTGCCATATCTGGATATTGTCCGCCGGGTGAAAGATCGGTTTGAAGTGCCCGTATTCGCTTATCAGGTAAGCGGCGAGTATGCGATGATCGAGGCCGCCGCTGCTGCCGGTGCAGGCGACCGTGATGCATTGGTGCTGGAAACGCTGACCAGCTTCAAGCGGGCAGGATGCACAGGAGTGTTGACCTATCACGCCCCGCTGGCTGCCAAATTGCTGAATGGCTGATTTCCACCACGAAACGGAACGGTTGGTCCTGCGTGACTGGCGCGAAGATGATTGGCCAGCATTCTGGGAAGGGACAAACACTGCGGCAGTTATGCGCTGGTTGGGCGGCGTGTGTGACGATGAAAAGCGTGCGGCAGCACGTAGCCGGCTCGAAATTTACCGCGAGGAAACCGGGCACACCTTTTGGCCAGTGGAGCGGAAAAGCGACGGCGCGATCTTGGGCTTCTGCGGATTAAAGCGCAGCAATCAGGCGGGCGGCCCGATGGGCATGATGGAAGTCGGCTGGCGGTTGCGCGAAAATGCCTGGGGTAGCGGCTATGCCAAAGAAGCGGCGATAGCTTCGATCAATCTCGGATTTACGCGGTTTGGCGCCGAAGAGATTATCGCTTTGACCGTAATCGGCAATGCGCCCAGCTGGGGCCTGATGAAGCGCTTGGGTATGCAGCGGCGCGAGGATCTCGACTTTGCCAATGATGAATTTGATGCCGAAAGCGGCATGATTATCGTTTATTCCATTTCCAAATCAGAATGGGCGGCGGCACGTGCCTGATATCATCGCCGAAACAGACCGTTTGGTTTTGCGAACGATAGCCGATGGCGATGCAGAGCTCCATAATCGCATCCTAAATACCCCGGCTGTGATGGCGCGGTTAGGGGGTACAAAAGAGCTGCACGAGATAGAGGCAAAGCATGCTAAGAGCATGGCGCTGTATGCGCGCGAGGGTTTCAGCTTTCTTTTCATGATTGAGAAAAAGACCGGCGAAATGGTCGGACATTGCGGAATAAAGCGCGTCGACAATCCCATCGCGTCAAATCAAGGCGATCATGAAATCGGCTGGTTAGTTCGCGAAGATCGTTGGCGGCGCGGATATGCGGAAGAGGCGATGCGGGCTGTTTTGGATTGGGCCTTCGGTCCGGTGGATGCGCCTCACGTGGTCGCACTGACCAGCATGACCAATATTGGCAGCTGGAAGCTGATGGAGAAGCTGGGTATGCAGCGCCGCGCCGATCTCGACTTTGAAGACCCGGATTTTCCGGCAGCGGATCGCATGACAATCCAGTATAGTCTGACCAAGCAGCAATGGCAGGAGAAAGCCTGATGAGTATCACTAGACCCGGTGTCACGATCGTGCCCATTCATGGCAAATCACCGCGAATCCATGACAGTGCCTTTATCGCTCCGGGCTGCGTTATCGTTGGCGATGTTGAAATCGGCGCTGATAGTTCGGTGTGGTATAATTGTGTCCTGCGCGCCGATGTCAGCCGGATCGTGATTGGCCAGAGGACAAATATTCAGGACGGCAGCGTCGTTCATTGCGACCCAGAGCGGCCAGGCGATCCGGATGGTTCGCCCGCTATCATCGGAGACGATGTGCTGGTCGGTCACATGGCAATGGTCCATGGCTGTATCGTGGAGGATCGGGGCTTTATAGGGCTGGGAGCAATTGCGATGAACAAGGCACGCATCGGATCTGATGCGATGCTGGCGGCAGGCGCGATGTTGACCGAAGGCAAGGTTATGGAACCGCGCACATTGTGGGCAGGGCGCCCGGCGAAATATCTGAAGGATCTGAACGAGGCCGCGATTGCCGGTATGCGAATGGGCGTGGCCCATTATGCCGAGAATGCGCGGCACCATAGTGCGGCAGTGGCCGAGATGGATCAGCAGTAGCCGGGCCGAGTTGCGCAGCGCAACTTGCGCCATGCCCTGTCTGCAGGTGGCTACTGGTTCATGCGTCGGGCATCTTCGTGGCGTATTTGAACATATGCGGGACGAAGTCGGCCTTGCCCAATTCGACACCTTCACTGCGCAGAATGGCGTAAGCGGTAGTCAGGTGAAAATAGAAATTCGGCATTGCCCAGTCGCGGACATATTCATCCAGCTTCATCGTGAACTGCATACCATTCGGCAGGTCCATGACCGTCACTGTGTCGGCGGCCAGCATTGCAGACTCTTCAATAGCTTCAAGATGCGCAACTGTCTTGCCGATTGCGTCTTTAGCCTCTGACAGCGTCGCATCATCATTGTCGCGCGATGTAAAGCTCACCCCGGCCAGCCGCTCCGCCGCTTCGCCTGGCTGGTTCGACAGAAACCGGATCTGCACCTTCAGAGGATGCATATCATCGGCCAGTTTCGCTTCAAGAAGAGCGTCGCCTTTCGCATGAGCCTCTGCCTTAGTGAGCAGACCCGTCAATACGGAAAGTCCTTGGCGATATACAGCGATTGATTGGTCGTAGAGTGTCATAAGAGTGCTCCTTTAGACGCCCACTAACTCACTAAGTTGCAAATAGCAACTCAATCCCGCATCAGGGCTTTCAAATTGTCAATCCGGTCGGCCTCATGTGCCGGTTTGTCCCAGCGGATGCGGTGAATGCGCGGAAACCGCATCGCCAGACCCGATTTGTGCCGCTTGCTGGAATGAACGCTGTCAAATGCAATCTCAAGCACCATGGATTTCTCAACTTCGCGGACCGGCCCGAAGCGATTTAAGGTATTCTGCCGCACAAACTTGTCCAGCTTCTTCAATTCCGCATCGGTAAAACCGGAATAGGCCTTGCCCACCGGCAATAGCTCTGCACCCTGATCGGGGTCCCCATTCCAGCACCCGAATGTGTAGTCGGAATAGAAACTGCTGCGTTTCCCGCTTCCGCGCTGCGCATACATCATTACGCAGTCGATCAGCAGCGGGTCGCGTTTCCATTTATACCATAATCCGGTCTTGCGGCCGGCAATGTAGGGTGCGTCGCGCTTTTTCAGCATCAGCCCCTCAATGGCGTCATCGCGGGTCCCCTCGCGTATCTTCGCGAGCTGCGCAAAATCCTCCGCCTCGACGATCTGCGAAATGTCGAAATGGCTTTCCGGCAGGCGCGGAACAAATTCTTCGAGCCGAGCGCGCCGGTTCTCCCATGGCAGGGCGCGCAAATCATCGCCCTCGATATTGATAGCATCGTAAAGCCTGACAAATGCCGGCGCTTCGGCCAGCATCTTCTTGCTTACTGTTTTGCGGCCCAATCGCTGCTGCAGAGCGTTAAAGCTGGCCGCCCCGCCTTCTTCGCCGCCTTGTGCGGTTCCCCGAACCAGTAATTCCCCGTCCAACACCGCCGGTATCTCGAGAGCACTAAGCAACTCCGGGAAAGTGGCGGAAATATCGTCACCAGAGCGGGAATAGAGACGTGTCTGCCCTGCGACATGGACGAGCTGCACGCGAATTCCGTCCCATTTCCATTCTGCCGCGTACTCATCCATCGATACTATCGTATCCTCCAGCGGATGCGCGAGCATGAATGGACGAAACAATGGAATATTTTCAGTGTCAGGCGGCTCTCCGCCATCGGCCGCCCATTCAAACAGACCAGAGTACGGCGGTTTCAGAGCGTGCCAATATTCTTCAACATCATCCACGGACACCCCAAAAGCTTGCGCAAATGCCGTTTTGCCAAGCCGTGCGGAGATGCCGATGCGCATTGCGCCAGTGGCCAGTTTGAGCAGCGCGTAGCGTCCTGAACTATCGAGCCTGTCAAGCAATGCGGGCAGCTCGGTAAGTACGTTGGCGCGAGTCATTGCGGACAGCAAAGACACCGCTTCACTCACGCCGGGCGCCTCTGGCTGGTCCGCAATAGGTTCCGGCCATAACAGGCTGGCGGTCTCTGCCGTATCGCCAACAAAATCGCGGCTAAGCGTCCATAGAACGGGATCGACCCGTTCTTTCATCGCATTGCGTATGGTTGACGATTTGACGGCAGGGAAATCAAGCCCGTCGGTAAGCGCAGCCAGTGCCCATCCACGATCCGGATCGGACGTATTGCGCAAATACTCTGCGATCAGACGCAATTTCTCGTTGCGACTGCGGGTATAGACCAGCGCATCGATGAGGGCGGCAAATTCATTCACCCTATTCGTCTTCCTCTTCGCGACCGACCATGGCAAGCGCACGGGCACGGCGCTGGTTCAGTTGACACCAGCGAAGCAGCGCTTCCTCCCTTCCGTGCGTAATCCAGCTTTCTTGCGGATCTACATCGCGGATTGTCTGGGTCAGTTCAGTCCAGTCTGCATGGTCGGAAATTATCAATGGCAGTTCGACATTGCGTTGCCGTGCGCGCTGCCGCACCCGCATCCATCCGCTGGCCATTGCCGTTATCGGGTCGGGCAAGCGGCGCGACCAGCGATCATTCATCGCTGAGGGTGGTGCCACCACAACTGCGCCGCGCATATCGTCCTTTGAATGATCGCTCACAAGCCGTAATTCGCCCAAGTCTACGCCGTGCTCCTGATAGAGGCGGCACATCTTCTCCATCGCCCCATGCAGATAGATCGGATCCATATGCCCGGCAGCACGCAGCTCCGCGATCACCCGTTGCGCCTTGCCTAAAGCATAGGCACCGACCAGCACGCACGCGTCTGGATAGGCGGCCAACCGTTCGGTGATCTTGGCAATCTCTCCGCTGATGGGCGGGTGGGTAAAGACAGGTAAACCGAACGTCGCCTCGGTAATCAACACATCGCATTTCGTGACTTTAAATGGCGGACAAGTGGGGTCATGACGGCGTTTGTAATCGCCTGTGACGATGATCTTTTCGCCTGCGTGCTCCAGCAATATCTGCGCTGAACCGAGCACGTGACCGGCGGGGATATAGGTTGCATCGACACCGCCTTTCAGGCGGATTGTCTCACCGTAAGCTACCGGAGTTGCTTTGGTCGGGATCTCGCCATTCTCGTCCTCGGCGCCCGTGCGGTAGCGCAATTTCATGATCGCCAATGTTTCGGGAGTAGCAATGGTTGCCCCATGACCGCCGCGGGCATGATCGGCGTGGCCATGCGTCACTAGCGCATTGTCGACCGCTTGCGACGGGTCGACCCAGCAATCTGCGGGTTCGACATATATCCCGTGCGGCGCGGGTTTGATCCAAGAGAAGTCGGCAGACATACAGGTTTAACAAGAACAGGGCGCGAACCGTTCCCGATCCGCGCCCTGCAATGTTCTCAGCCGGCCAATATACTAGCTGTTATCGTCTCCGCTATCCGGACTGCCACCGCTATCGCTTGCGTCCGCATCGGGCTTCTTTGATGTTGCCTTCTTCGCAGAAGGTTTCTTTTTCGGAGCCTTGCGCTTTGTCTGCGTTTTTGGCGGGGCAGGCGTCATTTCGAACACCGGCTTGCCGTCTTTCACACTAACGTGCACCTCGCCGCCGTCGGCCAGTTTGCCGAATAGCAGTTCCTCTGCGAGCGGTTGCTTGATCTTATCTTGAATCAAGCGGCCCATCGGACGAGCTCCGTAAAGCTTGTCATATCCCTTTTCTGCCAGCCAGTCGCGCGCATCACTGTCGAACTGGATATGCACATTCTGATCAGCAAGCTGCAATTCAAGCTGTAGGATAAACTTATCGACCACACGGCTGACCGTGTCTTTACCCAGATAGGCAAAGGGAACAATTGCATCCAGACGGTTGCGGAATTCCGGCGTGAACATCTTGGTCACCGCCTCGGTACCCGCATCGGCCTTCGACACATCGCCAAAACCAATACCACTACGCGCCATATCCGATGCGCCGGCATTGGTGGTCATAATCACCACAACATTACGGAAATCGACCGATTTACCGTGCTGGTCCGTCAGGCGGCCATTATCCATTACTTGCAGCAGGATATTGAACAGATCGGGATGCGCTTTTTCGATTTCGTCGAGGAGAAGCACACAATGCGGGTTTTGATCGATCGCATCGGTCAGCAGACCGCCCTGATCATATCCGACATAACCGGGAGGCGCGCCGATCAGGCGGCTGACGCTGTGCCGCTCCATATATTCCGACATATCGAACCGCTTCAGCTCTATACCCATGATAGAGGCGAGCTGGCGCGCGACTTCGGTTTTACCGACCCCGGTGGGCCCGCTAAACAGGAACGAGCCAATGGGTTTGTCCGGATCGCGCAGACCCGCCCGGCTCAACTTCATAGCCGTTGAAAGCCGGTTGATAGCCTCGTCTTGTCCAAACACGACGTGCTTCAAATCGCGCGAAAGATTTTCGAGGGCTTTCTTATCGTCTTTGCTGACAGATTTCGGCGGGATCCGCGCCATTGTAGCAACAACAGCTTCGATCTCGCGTGCGGTGATCTTTTTCTTGCGGCGGCTGGGCGGGACCAACATTTGCATCGCGCCAACTTCATCAATCACGTCGATTGCCTTATCCGGCAGTTTGCGATCATTTATATAGCGGGCGGAAAGCTCCACGGCAGTTTTGAGCGCATCCGGCGTATATTTGACCTGGTGATGCTCTTCGAATGCGCTGCGCAAACCTTTGAGGATTTTAACTGTATCGTCGATCGTCGGCTCGTTCACATCGATTTTCTGGAACCGGCGCAGCAAAGCGCGGTCTTTTTCGAAGTGGTTGCGGAATTCCTTATATGTGGTGGAGCCGACGCAGCGGATCGAACCGTTGCTAAGCGAAGGTTTCAGCAGATTTGAAGCATCCATAGCACCGCCGCTGGTTGCACCCGCACCGATCACGGTATGAATCTCGTCAATAAACAAGATTGCATGCGGCATTTGCTCGAGCTCGGTAACGACTTGTTTCAGCCGTTCTTCAAAGTCGCCGCGATAGCGTGTACCTGCGAGCAGCGCGCCCATGTCGAGCGAATAAATCACCGCTTCATTCAAAACTTCGGGCACGTCACCTTCGACGATTTTACGCGCCAGACCCTCGGCGATTGCGGTCTTACCCACGCCCGGATCACCGACATAAAGCGGATTATTCTTGCTCCGGCGGCAGAGGATCTGGATGGTGCGGTCAACTTCAGGACCGCGGCCGATAAGCGGATCGATTTTGCCGTTTTCTGCCTTGGTATTGAGGTTGACGGTAAATTGGTCGAGCGCGGTTTCCTTCTTGTTGCCGCCCTCGGCGCTTTTCTCGTCTCCGGCAGTGTCTTCCAAGCCCGGCTGCGGCGTGGAATCAAGCTGTTGCCCGCCTTTGCCTATGCCGTGACTTATAAAACTGACTGCATCGAGCCGGCTCATATCCTGCTGTTGGAGGAAATAGACCGCATATGAATCGCGCTCTGAAAACAGCGCAACAAGCACATTAGCCCCCGTAACAGTGTCTTTGCCCGATGACTGAACGTGCAGAATGGCGCGCTGGATTACGCGCTGGAAACCTGCCGTTGGCTGCGGGTCGGCGTCCTCCTCGGTTTTAAGCGACTGATATTCCTGATCGAGATAGGTTTTGACCACCTCTGTCAGCTCTTTCAGATCGACGCCGCAGGAGTTCATTACCTGCGCGGCATCTTCATCATCAATCAGCGCAAGCAGCAAATGCTCCAGCGTGGCATATTCATGCCGCCGCTCTGACGCATTCGCCAGTGCGTTATGGAGCGTTTTTTCGAGGTTCTGAGCAAAGCTTGGCATTCAGATATCTTTCGGCGTTAGAAATAAATGGCCCGTACAGGAGTAATATGAAGGGGCATGATGAACAGGCCATAGATGGTGATTATCAGCAAGATTGCGAGCCGCGAATTTTGCTTGTCCGGTCATGAGCTTTTCTTGCCAAACAGCGCATCCGCTGCGGCCATGTGAGCTGCCGCTTTGTTGCGGTGGGCTTCAACCCGTTCGATCTCTGCTTTGAGAAGAGCAATTCTTTCGGCCAGCTCGTCCTGCGAATAGGGGGCAAGGTCTTCTGCCGAGAGCTTGCTCGCTGCGTCGCCTTTGGCGCGTGGCCGATCATCTTCATCCATCAAAACGAAGTCTCGCAAGCAACAGTGGTTGCTGTCAACTGCTGGCGGGGTTAGTTCTGGGCCCTAGCACGCGGCCTGTCTCTTACAGGTCACAGCTGATGAGGGGCTCAATGACTGTCGAGATTCCACAAAATATGCGCGCCTCGGGCTATGACGCTCCCGGCGGGCCGGAGGTGCTAAGGATCGAGCGCCCGCCCGTTCCCCAGCCAGCTGAGGGAGAGGTTCTGGTCCGCGTGGCATATGCAGGTGTGAACCGTCCCGATGTAATCCAGCGGATGGGACATTATCCCCCGCCGCCCGGTGCGTCACCGATACCGGGGCTGGAAATTGCTGGCGTAATCGTCGCTTGCGGCGAAGATGTGGCACGGGACACTATCGGCCAGCGAGTTTGTGCGTTGGTGACGGGCGGCGGTTATGCCGAATATTGCGTCGCCAAAATGGCGCATTGTCTTCCCGTACCCGATGGATTGAGTTTGGCAGAGGCCGCCGCGATCCCGGAAACCTTGTTTACAGTATGGCATAATGTGTTCGAACGCGGCTGGGCGTGCGACGGGGAAACACTGCTTGTGCATGGCGGGACGAGCGGCATTGGCACTATGGCGATCAAGCTGGGCAAATTGTTTGGCTTGCAAGTAATTGTCACCTGCGGCGACGACGCCAAATGCGCGGCCGCCAAGGCTATCGGCGCGGATCACGCAATCAATTACAAGACCAGCGACTTTGTCGAACAGGTGAAAACCATCACTGACGGCACAGGCGTTGAACTGGTGCTTGATATGGTGTCCGGAGACTATGTCCCTCGCAATTTGGCTTGCCTCGCGGAAGATGGGCGGCACGTCACCATCGCGGTGCTTGGCGGCATGAAGGCAGAATTGAACATGGCGCAGATAATGGCGCGCCGCCTGACGCTGACAGGATCAACCCTGCGTGCGCGGCCTGACACATTCAAACAGCTGCTATGCGATGAAATATTCCGCACGGCTTGGCCCCACGTGGAAGATGGATCGCTGCGTCCGGAAATGGATCGGGCATTTCCGCTGGATCAAGCCGGCGCGGCGCATGCGCATATGGAGGCGGGCGACCATATCGGCAAAATCGTTCTGGAGATTGGCGGTGAGTGACGAGCTTATCCTGCACGAAGATCCCCGCAGCGGGAATTGCTATAAGATCAAACTTACGGCTGCGCTTCTTGGCCAGCCACTCGATGCGCGGCAATATGATATTCTGAAGGGTGAAACGCGCACGCCTGACTTTATAGACAATGTGAACCCGCATGGCCGGATCCCGGTTTTGCAGGTCGGTGACCGGTTCCTGCCGGAAAGCAATGCCGCTTGCTGCTATCTTGCAGACGGGTCTGAGCTGATCCCCCAAGACCGGTTTGCCAAGGCCGAGATGTTCCGGTGGATGTTTTTCGAGCAATATAGTCACGAGCCGAACATCGCGACTTTGCGTTTCTGGCTCGCCTTTGTTGGCGAGGATAAGCTGACGCCCGAACAGCAGTCGCAGATCATGGCAAAACGTCTCGCAGGCGCAGATGCTTTGCAATTGATGGACGATCATTTGGCCCACCAAGACTGGTTTGTTGGCGGCGCTCCAAGTCTGGCGGATATTGTGCTCTATCCTTACTCCCACGTGGCGGAGGCAGGCGGCTTCCGCCTTCAGGAGTACCGAAATATATGCGCGTGGATTACCCGCGTGGAGCGTTTACCCGGCTTTATTGCGATGTAACCGCAGCACTAGCCGGAATTGCCCCAGCCGCCATCATCGCTCTCATAAGTGTCATATTCGCTGGTCGACGGTTCGCCATAATCTGTTGGGGTTCCGTAATTCGCAGCGTCCTGTGAAGGATCGGTCATCGGCGCTGTATCATTGCTGGCATAGTCTGAGCCGCCATAGTCATTGTCCGTTTCGTATGATCCAAATGATCCGAAACCTATCGGGACATCGCCATTCGCAAGCGCATTTAAATCACCCGCATATTGCAGCGCCACGGCCAGGCTCCCCATGGAGCTTTGCATGGCATCGATTTCGAGCAAACCGGATTGCCCCTTGCTTCTGGTAACTGCCCAAGCGCGCAGTTCTTCCTCAAGATACTGCTCCACCTTATCTTCGCTTACAATTTCATTCACACTCACTTTCACAGCAGGGATGTCGACCGATACGGTGATGCGCGATCGGGTTGGTTCCAATTCGTTAACGTCAAACAGGATCGTGGCGGGGTCAGACTTTCCGCGCGCCGGAATCGAATAAAGGATTTGCCCCGGTTCGGGAGATGATTTGTTCGCTGCGCTGAGGCTGAGCATAGACGGCAATGAACTGGAGTGCAGGTCTCCCAGTGCCGCGTGCACCGCTTGCGCGGGTGCCTGAACATCCACGGCGAAATCTTCGCCGCCAGAACATCCGGCGAGCATTGCCGCGCTTAATGTTACCGAAGCGATTTTTCCTATCTTGCGCATAGCTGTTCCCTCCCAATCTCAGCTGATATTTCAGGCAGTTACCAAACTTACCCAAACAAGAAGTTAATCCGGGCACAGTGCAATTATGCCGGAATTGCCGTACGATACGGAATTGCTTGCTCAATGAAGGTCGATGCCCTAAATCATCAGGCACAGGCCGCTCCGAAAGGGGCGGCCCTTCTATTTTTGGACGAATTTGGCCCCTAACGGGCGGAGAACACCATGGCTGACCAACCTAAACCGCTGATGCCGCACGCGACTGCGACCTGGCTGATCGACAATACGTCGCTCGGTTTTGAACAGATTGCAGAATTCTGCGGCCTGCACATTCTTGAAGTGCAAGCGATGGCAGATGATCTGGCGGGCAGCAAATATACCGGCCGTGATCCGCTCCATTCAGGCGAGTTGACGCAGGAAGAAATCGAGAAGGGTCAAGCAGACCCGGCATATTCTTTGGTTATGCAGAAGGCTCCTGTCGAAGTTACCCGTACCAAGGGCCCGCGCTATACGCCGGTATCCAAACGTCAGGACAAGCCGGATGGCATCAACTGGTTGCTGCGGAACCACCCGGAGATTTCCGACGCGCAGATTTCCAAATTGATCGGTACCACGCGCAATACGATCAATGCGATTCGTGACCGCAGCCACTGGAACATCCAGAATATCCAGCCGAAGGATCCTGTAACTCTGGGTCTGTGTTCCCAGCGTGAACTGGACGCCGTTGTCGCCAAAGCCGCTAAGAACATCAAACCGGTTGAAGGTGAAGAAGCTGAAGTGGCTATTCCGGTTGCGGCTGGTCTCACTGATCGTGAAAAGCTGATCGCTGAATTGCGGGCTGAGCGTGACGATGCGCAGAAAGCCGCATCGGAAGCCGCGCAAGAAGCAGAAGCTGCTGCATGGTTAGAAGCAAAACGCGCTGACGAGAGCGGGGAAACTCCGGCAGAGGGTTGATAGCCCCGGCCGGTAAATGAGAAATCTTGTCTAATCCAATGGTTCGAGGGCATTTGCCCTTGTTCCTGCGGCTGGCTTGCGGCATCAAACTTACATGAATGTAAGTAGTGCACAGAATCCGTTTGCGAATATCGCCTATCACCACCCTAAGCCGTGGGATACGGCATTTGAACCGATGGCGCTGCCGGAAATGTTTGCAGGGACCATGGCTCGTGCGCCGGATGCACCGTTGGTGCATTTCATGGGACGCACATTCAGCTATCGTGAAATCTTTGCCGATGCGCAGCGTTTCGCCTTCGCACTGACATCGCGCGGTATTCGTCCGGGCGACAGGGTCGGCTTGTTTCTGCCCAATGCTCCTATTTATGTCGCGGCCTATTACGGCGCGATGATGGCGGGTGCTGTCGTGGTCAATTTCTCTCCCTTATATACGGTGGACGAACTGAACCATCAGGTCGCTGATTCCGGCACCCGGATGCTGGTGACCATCGATGTTCCTGAACTGTATGGCACGGCGGCAGAAGTGCTACGCACATCGAAGCTGGAAACGCTGATCGTGGGTCAGCTTTCGGCCATGCTGCCAAAGTTGAAAGGCTTCGCGATGAAGCTGTTTGCGCGAAGCAAGATTGCCAGCGTTACCTATTCGGACGAGACACTCAACTGGCAGGCGATGTTGGATGATGCGGCGGAAGCCGATTTGCCGGCAATCAAAGTCGATGATCTCGCTTTGCTGCAATATACTGGCGGGACGACGGGCGCGCCCAAAGGCGCGATGCTGACGCATTCAAATCTGTCGATGAATGCCCAGCAAGTGGCATCGATTAATCCGTTTGATAATCCGCAGGACGAAGTTTTCATGGGTGCGCTGCCCATGTTCCACGTTTTCGCGAACACGGCGTTACTTAATCATGCGGTGGCGTCCGGGGGATCAATCGCGATGGTCCCGCGGTTCGAGGTTGAGCAGGTTCTGGATACGATTTCCGGCATGGGTACGACCGGCTTTCCCGGCGTTCCAACAATGTTTCAGGCACTGCTCGATAATCCGAAATCGGCCCAGTGCGATTTTTCGAAGCTCAAGGTTTGCATCTCTGGCGGCGCTCCCATTTCGGCCCCGACGCGCGAGAAGTTTGAGGAGCATACCGGCGTGCGTGTCGTGGAAGGGTACGGACTTACTGAAAGCTCCGGCGTAGTGTCCGTGAATCCCTATGCGGGCGTGCGCAAGCCCGGTACGATCGGGCAAGTGGTGCCGGGCACACTGGTCAGGCTCGTGGACAAGGAAGATCCCTCCAAACCCGCGCCGGACGGCGAACCAGGCGAATTGGTCATTCGCGGCCCTCAGATCATGCAAGGTTACTGGAACAGGCCGGAAGAGGCTGCATCAGCATTTGTAATTATACAGGGCGAATCTTGGCTTCGGACCGGCGACATTGCGGTTCAGGATGACGAGGGTTTCATCAAGATCGTCGACCGCAGCAAAGATATGATTGCCGTGGGGGGCTTCAAAGTGTTCCCGAGCCAGGTCGAGGCAGTGCTGGTCGACCATGAAGCGGTCAAGGAATCGCTCGTTCTGGGGTTACCCGATGATTATCTGGGCGAAACCCCGCACGCATACATTACGCTAAATGATGGCCATGAGATTTCCGAAGATGATCTGAAGGAGTGGCTCAATCAAAGAGTCGGAAAACACGAGCGTGTTTCGAATGTGGTAATTCGCGAAGAGCTGCCGAAAACAATGATCGGCAAGCTGGACCGCAAGGCGCTAAAGGCAGAAGTTACCGCACAGTAATTGCACGCAGACGAATAGGGTCGGTCGACCCTGGCCGCCCGAAGAGCATCACTGATTTGTAGTAAGTTCGCCTGATCGCCTCAGCGTCAGCCGAAATTAATTGGCAATTGTCAGCTTCGGCTCGTCATCACCAGCATTTTTGGCGGCATCTTTCGATCCGAGCGACGGAGCGGCTGTGGCGGTATTCCCACGCGGTGCAAACCGGCCCTCTACAACTGCGCCCTGTTCAATAGTCAGTGCATCATAATGCACATCGCCTTCGATTTTCGCAGAGCGTAGAATTACCAGATCGCGGGCTGCAATAGATCCGGTCACCGTGCCGGCCATGCGTGCTGATTCAGCAGTTATACCGCCCATGATTACGCTGTCTTCGCCTTGGACCAGCGAAGCGCATTCAATGTCGCCTTCGATCCGGCCGTCGACGTGCAATTCGGTTGATGCAGAAACATCACCTTTAATAGTGACATCGGAACCAATCACCGAGAATGTAGAATTGCCGCCCATCGACTTATCTGACGCTCTGCGGTTTTGCCGTATTACGGGTGCCTGCTCGGGCTTCTTTGAGAACATGGGGGGCTTTCTCCAAAAATGGGCGAGGGTTTACCGGCCGGTCATTGATGCGCACTTCAAAGTGCAAATGCGGTCCGGTGGAACGGCCGGTACTGCCGATCGCGCCGATTACATCGCCCGCGCCAACTTCTTGGCCAAGTGTACCGGCATAACGTGACATATGCGCATAGCGCGTCATCATGCCGTTGCCGTGTGAAATCTCGATAGTTTTGCCGTAACCCGATTTGCGACCCGCGAATGTGATTGTGCCTTTCGCGGCAGCATAGATCGGTGCGCCATGCGGCCCGCGGAAATCGAGGCCGTTATGCATCGCTCCTGCGCCAGTGAAAGGATCGCGGCGATAGCCATAGCTGGACGAAACCATTTCTACGTGCGCGGGCGCGACTTGCGGGATACTGTCCAGCCCGCGCTCAAGTGCGGCCATGCGGGTAATGCTGAGGCCCAGACGCTCAAAACGCGGATCAATTTCGCCATTCGCGGCGGTCGCAAGCTGTTCCAGCGGGCCGCCCATAGCGTCAGTATCGCCAGAGTTCAGCATTGCCTGCGGGTTCAGGCCCAACTTGCGGATCGCGATGGAGGCACGTTCAGCGCGCCGGTCTGCGTAACGCGTCAGACGCTCTACAAAAACAATCTGCCGGGCTTCCAATTCGGCGAGGGCGGCAGCTTCAGGGATGAGCGCGCTTACTTTGGAAACCGTTTCAGAGGCTTCGCTGGTCGAATCTGATACCGTTTCGCCCTCTTTCGCATCAGCAGGCAAACTATCGACAACTGACTCAATAAAGGTCTGCCGCTTGGCAAGATCCGAAGTCACTTCATCCAGATCATCGGCATATTCAGCAACACGGTCTTCAGCGGTGGCGACTTTGGCTTCGCGTTCCAGCAAAGATGCGCGGTCAGCTTCGGCGCGGTATTGAGACCATGCCATGACAGCCATAGAAAGCGCCCAAACCACCAAAGCTGCCAGAACGGCAGCTGCACCGATTTTCTGAATTCGGCTCGATACTTTGATGAAGCGGACTTGCCCTTGCGACCGCATAAAAAATTCGCGGTCCGGGAACCAGTTAGCCAAACGGCTGTTCCATCCATCAGAAGATGCGTGATTACTCAAAGCGACCCCATACGATTCTTTATCGATGAGGGCGGCTAGCACGTGATGTGGTCTGGGTCGAATCGGTTTACCTTTACGGGAGCCGAAATGACGGACTCCTGCGGTGAAACGTTTCAAACTGTAACATTTTCGTGCGCGTCTGCGATTGAATTATCGATCCTGGCGTATGGAATGTGCCTCACAATCGACTTGAAATGCCTTACATACGCCGATTTCACTGCTATTTGGTAAGGTATGAGATTGAAATTTCCCAGACCGGGACAGGCCCCAAAACACTCGCAAAGCGGCTCCTGCTGATGCGCACAGGATTGCTTGGCGGCAGCTTCAATCCGGCGCATGGCGGTCACCGAAAGGTGTCACTTTTCGCAATCGAAGCTCTGGGTCTGGACGAGATTTGGTGGCTGGTTTCCCCCGGCAATCCGTTAAAATCCAAAGCGGGAATGGCGCCGGTTGAAGCAAGGGTGGCGTCCGCCGTCCGCCAGGCCCGCCGCGCTCCGATCAAAGTGACTGCGATCGAGCAACAGATCGGTACGCGCTATACGGTCGACACGCTTCGAACAATTAGCAGGCGTTATCCCAAGCGCGAATTTGTATGGTTGATGGGGTCGGACAATCTGGCCCAGTTCCACCTTTGGCGCAGCTGGCGCACCATTGCGCGGACAATGCCGATTGCGGTCATCGCCCGGCCCGGCTATGAGGGGGAGGCTATTGCAAGCCCGGCAATGGCTTGGCTCAGGAACAATCGTGTTTCAGCCGAGAGTTTTCGAAGCTCGGGCCGATGGAGCGCGCCAACCCTGGTGACATTACGTTTTGACCCTGATCCGCGATCCGCGACAGCTATCCGCCGCGACAATCCCGATTGGGCAAATGCAATGCAAACTCGAAATTTGCGCGACCATGTGACCCACCGACTTATTAAACCAGACCAGGCTGCAATTCACAGCGGGCATGACCAATGATCGGTTATGCGCACCGCACAGCGCCTGTTCATCCTAACTGGAGTAACCACACCGCCTATGTCACCGGCGTCAAACACCCCGGCCGATCAGGCCCAATCTCCTGCCGAAGCTTCCGCTATGACTGATGTCAAAGTGGAACCTGGCACGCCGCTCGCGCTCGTCATGAAGCAACTGGATGACGATCAGGCGCAAGAAATTGTCGCTATTCCGCTGGAAGGCAAATCGAGCATTGCGGACCACATGGTCATCGCATCGGGCCGCTCTACGCGGCAGGTTGCCTCCATGGCCCAAAAGCTCGCCGAAGAATTGAAGCGCGGCGGCTTTGGTCCGGTCCGGTTAGAAGGCTTGCCCGCAGCCGATTGGGTATTGATTGATGGCGGCGACGTGGTGGTACATCTGTTCCGCCCCGAAGTGCGTAGTTTCTACAATCTCGAACGAATGTGGGCGTTTGGTGATGCCCCGCCGGTAGCCGCCGGGTCCGCGTAAGCAGACGTTGTAACGGGTAACTGATCGAGGGCTATTTCACTATGCAATTGCATGTGATCGCACGCGGAAAAATTGCCCGCTCGCCCGAGGCCGAACTGGTTGCGCGTTACGAAAAGAGAATTGGCTGGCCGGTAAAACTGACCGAACTTCCTGAAACCGGCGGCCGTATACCAGAACCGCAGACACCCTGCAGAACGGTGCTTTTGGATGAGCGAGGCAAGCAGCTTGGCTCGGAAGATTTCGCGTCCCTGATCGGGCGATGGCGGGATGACGGAATACGCGAAGCGCGCTTCGTACTTGGCGCTGCCGACGGGCATTCACCGCAAGAGCGTGAGGAAGCGGACATGCTTCTAGCTTTTGGAAACGCGACCTGGCCGCATCTTTTGGCGCGGGCAATGTTGATGGAGCAGCTTTACCGCGCCACGGCGATTCTGGCTGGCCATCCGTATCACCGGGCCGGACAATGACCGCGGGGCGCAATCATATTGCAGGTAGTGTGCTGGTCATTACCGCGATCCTGAGCGTTGGTGCAGTTGCTCAGCGCGCTGCCGTGATTGATGATCCTGCGGCAGTCCGGACCTCGCTAAATCAGGCATTGGCCGATGCGCGCGAGGCCGAAGCGCGGGGGAAGAAACTTGAGGCTGAAGCACGTCTCGCCACCGAAGCTGCCGAAAAAACTGCACGTGAAGCTGCAGCACTCGCCGCGCGCATTCAGCAGGCCGAAGCAGGGATTGCCGCTGCAGAAGCACGCATCGCGTTGATTGACGGGCAGCGGCAGAAATTGCAGCGGACCCTGGCCGAACGGCGCGAACCTCTGGTCCGCCTCACTGGCGCCTTGCAAAATTTTGCCCGCCGCCCGCTGGCACTGTCTGCCCTCCGGCCCGGCAGCCTACGCGAAACAGTGTATCTGCGCGCGATGCTGGAAAGCACCATTCCGCAAGTGCGCGCCCGAACCGCAGCTTTGCGTGCAGAGATAGATCGCGGGCGTGCATTGGAGCAAGAGGCCAGCCAAGCGCTTGCGGTTCTAAAGTCCAGCGAAGATGCGCTGGATGATCGGCGCACCCGCTTGGCAGCGATTGAAACGCGGCAACGGCTGGAATCGCGGCAAGCAGGCGGCGAAGCTGATCGGGAAAACGAACGGGCGCTGGCTTTGGCAGAGGAAGCGCGCGATCTGGACACATTGGTCGAACGGCTGGACGAGGCCGGCAGTTTGCGGACGGAACTGGCCGCCCTTTCCGGACCTGTGATGCGCCCGCGTCAACCGCAAGAAGCACTGGCAGACACGGCGCCGTCGCCGACCCCGTCTTCCACCGGTCCCGCATCCGGTTTCCAGTTGCCTGTCACAGGTAGAACGATTGCCGGGTTCGGAGATGTGGATGCAGTGGGTGTGCGCAGCACCGGGCTGACATTGTCCCCCCGCGGCGGCGCTCAGGTGATCGCTCCGGCAGAAGGCCGGGTGGCATTTTCCGGCCCGTATCGCGGATATGACCGGATCGTTATTCTTGAGCATGATGGCGGCTGGACCAGCCTCGTCACCGGTTTAGCCCGCACAGATGTAGCGGTCGGTGACGAACTTGTGGCTGGCTCCCCCTTGGGTGTAGCAGGCGCAGATCGTCCTTTGGTAACATTGGAACTTCGGCGGAACGGAACGCCGGTCAATCCGCTCCAGTATCTGCGATAGGCCATCTAATCCAGTAACTTGCCTATCGCGACTCGACCCACCGCGGGACGATGGCGCAATCCTCATCTGGCGTTCACAGCCAATGCGCGATAGTCTCCTGGTGAATCGAAAGGTACCAAGATGAAATTTGCCGCACTCGCTCGCTCCGCTGCTTTGGTTACGGCAGTTGCCCTTGTTCCGGTCACGACCGCCGGTATGGCGCAAGTAGACGGGCGTGCAGGCCCCGAATTTTCGAAGCTTTTTGCTACCTATCAGCAGATTAAAGCCAACTATGTTGAAGATGTAGATGATGAAAAGCTGATCCGCGGCGCGATTGACGGGATGCTGTCATCGCTCGATCCGCATTCCGGCTATCTCGACGGGTCCGATTTCCAGCGTATCAACACAATGATTGACGGAAATTATTCAGGCCTCGGCCTGTCCGTCATCATGGATGATGGCGCGGTGAAAATTATCTCGCCGTTCCGCGGCAGCCCTGCGGAAGAAGCAGGTGTGAAAGCTGGCGATTACATCACGCACCTCGACGGAAAATTGATTTACGGCGGTGATCTGGACGAAGCCGTGAATCAGATGCGCGGTCCGGCAGGTACCTCAATCCGGCTGACTATCTTCCGTGCCGGCCGTGACGAGCCATTTGATGTCACCGTCACCCGCGGCGTTATCGAGCTGGAGCCTGTTACGCATAAGCTGGAAGCCGGCAATATCGGTGTCATCAGCGTGAATGAATTCTCCACCGATGTCGGCGAGGATGTTTTGAATGCCTGGCGGACGCTTTCGCGTGAAGCCACCGGCCGGATGAAGGGCCTGGTGCTTGATTTGCGCTCCAATCCCGGCGGCCAGCTGGACGAAGCGGTGGCTCTGTCCGATCTGTTCTTGGACAAGGGCCGGATCGTATCACAGCGCGGCCGTGCGCAGGGCGAAACTATCTATTACGACGCAGAATCGGCGTTTCGCGGACAGATTGCCGATGATCTGCCGATGATCGTACTGATTGATGCCGGCTCTGCTTCGGCTTCGGAAATTGTTGCGGGTGCGCTGCAGGATCACCGCCGTGCCGTAATTATGGGCCAGCGCAGCTTTGGCAAGGGAAGCGTGCAGACTTTGCTGCCTTTGACCCGGGATAGTGCGCTCAAGCTGACAACCGCACGCTATTACACGCCCGCTGGAAAATCGGTTCAGGAAGGCGGCATCGCGCCCGATATTGCGGTTCCGCAATTGTCTGATCCTGATCTGGAGAAACGCGCGAAGTTTCAACTCCGCGAATCCGATCTTCGCGGTCATTTGATCAACGAGATCGAGCTTGAGGACGAGGATCTGGAGAATGACGTGCGCGATGATCCCCGCTTCAAACTGACGGCAGAGGAGCTGAAGGCGCAAGGGGTAGAGGACTTCCAGCTCCATTACGCGCTGGATACTTTGCGGCGCACTACGCCAAGCTCCGTGGCTTCGCGTAACTGAACGGGGCGGAAATGACAGGTAGTCCGCGGCTTAGGCTGGCGCAGCAGCTAGCCCTCGCAATTCCGGCCCTTTTGGTGGGCGGAGCATATATTTCCGAATATGGTTTCGGTCTTTACCCGTGCGAAATGTGCTGGTGGCAACGCTGGCCGCATTTCGCGGCTATCGGATTTGCGCTTTTGTCCTACTTCCTGCCCGGAAAGCGCGGCTGGATCGCGCTTGCAGCCTTGGCGGTGATCGCATCGGGTCTGATAGGCGGGTTTCACGCCGGGGTCGAATATGGATGGTGGCAGGGCATCACCGATTGCGCAATTACTGCGGGCGCAGATGGCGGTAATGCGCTTGATGCGATCATGAATGCGCCAATGGTCCGTTGTGATCGGGCACCATGGGACTTCTTGGGCGTTAGTCTGGCAGGATGGAATTTTCTCATCTCTACGGCTGGCGGTCTGGCGATCTTGGCATTGCTGGCGCAGCGCACATCACGCTAAGGAGCGGGCATGAGCGATATTGATACAGAACGTATGATCCGGGTCGATCAGGCCGGTGAATTTGGCGCCACGCGCATCTATGCCGGGCAATTGGCAGTGATGGGGGACCGTCACCCGCTGTCGGCGGAGATTACCGCGATGGCGGCGCAAGAAGACGTGCATCACGAAAAATTTAACGCGCTGATGGCGCGCCGCGGCGTCCGACCGACTGTGTTACAGCCTTTCTGGTCAGCCGCAGGTTATGCGCTTGGCGCAGGAACTGCGTTGCTCGGCCCCGAGGCGGCGATGGCGTGTACCGCTGCGGTCGAGACAGAAATCGACAAGCATTATTCCGATCAACTCGATGCGTTAGAGGAAAGCGGTAGCGATCCCGAATTGGCGGGCATGATCGAACAGTTCCGCGAAGAAGAACGTGAACACCGCGACACCGCTTTGGCATCCGGCGCGGAGAAAGCGCCGGCCTATCCGCTTTTGTCCGGTGCAATCCGCTTGGGATGCCGCGTGGCGATCAAGCTGGCCGAGCGCGTCTGAGGCGCTTCATATGACATTCACCGCCTGCGGTGCTAAATTATGCATTCAAAACCCTGACAACCGGAAACGACCGATGAAACATATTCTTGCCGCTACACTGTTTGCCTCAGCATCGATGCTGGCCGCACCTGCCTCTGCTCAGGATCAAGACGGCGAAAGCGTGAATATGGTCATCATATACGGCGATGACGAATGTCCGCAATCAACCGATGACATGATCAATGTGTGCGCCCGGAAGGCTGAAAGCGAGCGTTACCGCATCCCGGAAAACCTGCGCACCAGCGAAAGCGGTGAGAATGTCGCCTGGGCACAGCGGGTTGAGAGTTTTGAAACCGTAGGCGCATTTGGCACCATGTCGTGTTCGCCAACCGGTGCGGGCGGAATGACCGGCTGCACACAGGAAATGATCAAGGCTGCTTATGGTGAAAAGGGCGAAAGCTCCGGCATCCGTTTTGCGGAACTGATTGCAGCGGCACGGGCAGAACGTCTTTCGTCAATTGATGCCGAGGCGGCTGCCGAACAAGCACGTGTTGAAGTGATCGAACGCGAATATCTGGACCGGCTGGAGCGCGAACGTGCTGCAGAATTGCCTGACGAGGCTGCGAACTCTGATGCGGCACCTTTGCCAAATCCGTCAGGCGAATAGGCTCCATTAACCTTATTCGGCTAAGGCGCTCTCTATGAGCAAGCCGATCAAGATCCTTTCCGTTTTCGGGACCCGTCCCGAAGCTATCAAATTCTTTCCGCTGGTCCATGCGCTGGATGCGGATGATCGTTTCGATTCGCGGGTCTGTGTGTCCGGGCAACATCGCGGTATGCTGGATCAGGTTCTCGAAATTGCAGGCATTGTCCCGCATCATGATCTTGACCTGATGCAGCCCGATCAAACGCTGGATGCTCTGACGGCGAATTTGCTGACCGGCATTGGCAGGGTTCTGGACGAGGAAAAGCCTGATTGGGTGATTGTCCAAGGCGACACCGCTACGGCCATGTCCGGCGCGCTTGCTGCCTATTACCGCAAGATCCCTGTGGCTCACGTCGAAGCCGGCTTGCGCAGCGGCAATATCCATCATCCCTGGCCTGAAGAGGTAAATCGCAAGATTGTGGGCAGTTTTGCCGCGCTTCATTTTGCGCCAACCGAAACTGCGGCAAACGCGCTGCGGCGTGAAGCCATCGATCCGGCCAGTATCCACGTCACAGGCAATACCGTGATTGATGCGCTTCACTGGATTACCGGCGAAATCGCGAAAAAACCCGATTTGGCAGGCGATCTGGCGGATCTGGAGCAGCGTTTCACTGGCAAACGAATCATTGGTGTGACCAGCCACCGCCGCGAAAACTTTGGCGGCGGGATGGAAGCGATCGCGGAAGCGATACGGCGCATTGCAGCGCGCGATGATGTGGCGATGATCTTCCCCGTCCATCTCAACCCGAATGTTCGCAAAGTCATGAATGCCGAATTGGACGGGCTTGAGAATGTCGCGTTGATCGAGCCGCTGGACTATCCACATTTCGCCCGTTTGCTGGATATCTGCACGCTGATGTTAACTGATAGCGGCGGTGTTCAGGAAGAGGCGCCCGCTTTGGGTAAACCCGTGCTGGTGATGCGCGAAACGACCGAGCGCCCCGAAGGCGTCGAGGCAGGCACCGCCAAGCTGGTCGGGACAGATGCAGATGTGATCGTGCGCGAATGCAACCATCTGCTTGATAATGAAGCTGCTTATTCGGCAATGTCGAAAGCACACAATCCGTTCGGGGACGGAAAATCGGTTGCCCGCATTGTCGAGGCGCTGGCTGGCGGCTGATTCGCCGATAGACCGGTAAAGTCCCGCAAGAACTATCCAAAACTAAAGTGCCAGCGTTACCGGGATGTTTACCCTCTCCCGCTAAGCCTTTTGCGAACTCTAAAGCAGCAGGAAAATCATGCGCGGCGAAAACAAACCAGAAGTCTGTGTTATCGGCCTTGGATATATCGGCCTTCCCACGGCAGCGATTATTGCGCGGGCGAATTGCCCGGTGACCGGCATTGATGTGTCCGACCATGTTGTCGAGACAATCAATCGCGGTGAAATCCACATTGAAGAAGTTGATCTGGACGGGCTTGTCCGCGGCGTAGTGCAGCGCGGTATGCTCAAAGCATCGACGCAGATTGTTCCGGCTGACGTATTCGTGATCGCCGTCCCGACACCGTTCGAAAAAGACGGGCATCATACGCCCGACACGTCCTACGTGATGTCAGCCGCGACCGAAGTTGCAGGCGTTCTGAAAAAGGGCGATTGCATCATTCTTGAATCGACATCTCCCGTGGGCACGACTGAGGCGATGCGTGATCTGATCAGCGGTTTGCGCCCTGATCTGAAAATGCCGGGCAAAACGTCCGACATTCCCGATGTAGCGATTTCCTATTGCCCGGAGCGCGTTCTTCCCGGCAAAATCCTTGAAGAGCTGACCCATAATGACCGCTCCATCGGCGGCATTACCCCGCGTTGTGCGCGTAAGGCTCTGGCATTCTATAAGCAATTTGTTCGCGGCACTTGCGTCACCACCGATGCACGCAGTGCAGAGATGACCAAGCTGGTCGAAAATGCCTATCGCGATGTGAATATCGCATTTGCCAACGAACTTTCGATGATTTCCGACCATATGGGTCTGGATGTCTGGGAAGTAATCAAGTTGGCGAACCGTCACCCGCGTGTGAACATCCTGCAACCCGGCCCCGGAGTAGGCGGCCATTGCATTGCGGTTGATCCTTATTTCATCATGCACGGCGCGCCCGACCAGTCTCCGCTGATCCGGACGGGGCGTGAAGTAAATGACGGCAAGATGCACCACGTGGTAGAGCAGGCCCGCAAGCTTGTTGCCGACAATCCCGGCGTGCCGGTGGCGTGTCTGGGCCTTGCATTCAAAGCGAATATTGATGATTTCCGAGAAAGTCCGGCGCGTTATGTCGCGGCAAGCATTGCGCGCGAATTTGGCGAACGCGTCAAGATTGTCGAACCCTATGCTGCAGAGCTACCGCGTGAATTCGACGGAACCGGCGCAGAGCTGGTGGATGTCGACTACGCTTTGGAAAATTGCGGCATTCTTATCGTGCTGGTCGATCACGACATTTTCAAAGTCGTACCTGCCGAAGAACGCGAGAACGCACTGGTCTATGACACGCGCGGCATTTGGCCGGATGTCGCAGTGAAATCAGCGAAACCGGGCCTGCGCCTCGCCAGCTAAATATTAGACCCCGTAATACTCACGGTACCAGCTGACAAATTGCCGGATTCCATCGCGAAAATCGGTTTGCGGCTGGTATCCGGTGAGTGATTTGAGCAATTCGGCATTCGCCCAAGTTGCGGGAACATCACCCTTCTGCATGTCCATGTAATTGCGGATGGCTTCCTTGCCGCATTGCTTCTCGATCTCGTCGATAAAGTCTGTCAGCTTTACCTTGTCACTATTGCCGATATTGACGACACGGAATGGCGCCACTGGTGACAGGCTGTCGCCTTCGGCAATGTCGTCCTTGCTTTCCGGACGTTCCGGCGCTGCATCTATCAGTAGCCGGATGCCGCGGACGAGATCTGTCACATAGGTGAAGTCCCGGTACATCTCGCCGTGATTGTAAATGTCGATCGGGGTGCCGTCCAAAATCCCTTTCGTGAATTTGAACAACGCCATATCCGGGCGGCCCCAAGGCCCGTACACCGTGAAGAAACGGAACATGGTCGTGGGCAGGTTCCACAAATGCGCATAGCTGTGCGCCATGGATTCGTTGGCCTTTTTGGTTGCGGCGTAGAATGTCATCGGCGTTTCCACCCGCTCAAGCTCGTCAAACGGCATTTCCTCATTCGCGCCGTAAACCGAACTGGTGCTGGCCATCAGCAAATGATCCACGCCCAGCTCTCGCGCGCATTCCATAATGTTAAACGTGCCGACGATGTTCGCATCCAGATATGCGCGCGGGTTCTCCAGGCTGTAGCGAACGCCGGCTTGCGCCGCCAAATGGACGATGACATCGGGCTTTTCCGCCAGCATCAAGTCACGCAGAGAATCGAAATCTTCGAGCATTCCGATATGCGCGCTGAAATGTTCGTTCTGCAGAAGCATCTGATGGCGCCGTTCCTTGATCCGCACATCGTAATAATCGGTCATCCCGTCAAAACCGACGACACGGAACCCCTCTTTCAGCAGCAGGCTGGCAAGGTGGAAACCGATAAACCCGGCTGTACCGGTAACGAAAACAGTGCGCATAGTTGAGAGAGCCTTCACTTGGTTCGGCAGGTTATTTCGCGCCAAATCCCCCGAGGATAACACGGATCGTTTTCAGTGCGATTAGCATATCCAGCCAGTGGGAGATGTTCTTGACGTAGTAGAAATCATAACGGAGCTTCGCATTCACATCGCCCAGATCTGTCACGTGACCCTGGTTCACTTGTGCCCATCCGGTCAGCCCGGGGCGGACGATGTGCCGATATGAATAGAACGGAATTTCCTGTTCGTACCATTCGGACAGGTTGATTGCTTCGGGCCGCGGGCCGATCCAGCTCATATCGCCTTTCAGAATGTTCCACGCTTGGGGCAATTCGTCGAGCCGGACTTTGCGAAGGAAACGCCCGATCCGAGTGATGCGTGCATCATCATTTTTCGTCATTGAATCTTCGCGTTGCGCCAATGTGTCGTCATCGACCGCGCGTTCGGACATGGTCCGAAATTTGACCATTCGAAAGATTTCGCCGCGAAAGCCCATCCGTTCCTGAATGAACAATACGGGTCCTTTTGAATCGAGCCGCACCAAAATGGCAATAGTGGCCATAAGCGGGATCAGGACCGGAATAAGCAGGATAACCGAGGCGACATCGACCGCCCGTTTCAGCGCCATATAGGGCAGGTTCGGGATCAGCGAGCCAAGTACATTCTCGCTCAATCGGTCGATTCGAACCTGTCCGGTCTCCAGCTCCAATATCTGGCGGTAATGGTACACAGGTATGCCGTGCAGCGCAGCTTTGGCGAAAAGCCGTTCCCACTGATCCTCATGGTCAAAATGCAGATCGCCTACCAGCGAACCCTGCATCTGGCCGGAATCGATTAGCGCCTCCAGCTCCGGAGCAGAAGTGACCGTATGTTGGTTCTGGCGCTTCGGCAGTTCCGATACGCGCCCGCCCTGAACTATGAATTGCGGCTTGCTGCCGAGCCGTGTCAGGGCCGTCAGGACGTAGCTGGTGGTCAAGGTCGCCAGAAACGCCGAAGCGATCAGCGATGTCGAATAGGGTGTACGCAGGACAAATAGCACTGACGATGCAATCGCAAAGGTCAGAAAATTGACAGGCAACACATAAGACAGTCGGCGGGCTTTGGCATAAAGGCGCAATTTGGCCAGAATGTACCAGCTGAAGATACAGGCGGCCAAAACTGCCGGAACAGTGCTTTGAATGATGGGCGATGTCAGGGCCGGCGAACGCGCAGCAAACCAGATGAGCAGCGGGACGATAACGCCAAACAGGATGTAGCAGGCAAACTGGACACCCTGCCGCGTCAACGGATGGCTATCCTGCACCGCCTGAACGTCTGTATGTTGCATCAGCATTGCTAGACCCCCCGCAACTGAGACAGCTGCGCTCCGAAACCCTCATTCAGCCATTTAGCTGCGATAAGCTGGGGGCACAAGAATCGCGCCAGCCCGCCTGTCACGCCTGCTGCAATCAGTAATTGGCGAGCTCGTCCTCGAGAAAAGGCTTCGCTTTCACAGCCTTATCCAATTCGACAAGGCTGGAGAGCAGCCGCGCCAAGTAGTCGAGCGGAACCGCGTTCGGGCCGTCAGACATTGCATTGGCGGGGTCCGGATGGGTTTCCATGAACAATCCGGAAACACCCACAGCGGTTGCTGCGCGTGCCAATACCGGTACGAATTCACGTTGTCCGCCCGAGCTTTTGCCCTGTCCGCCGGGAAGCTGGACCGAGTGGGTCGCATCGAACACGACCGGCCGGCCTGTTTCGCGCATAATTGCGAGGCTGCGCATATCCGAGACGAGGTTTTGATAACCAAACGATGCGCCGCGTTCGCACACCATGATATTGTCCCCGTCGTGGCCAGCATCTTTGGAAGCGGTCACGGCTTTCTCGACGACATTGACCATATCGCCCGGCGCCATGAATTGTGCCTTCTTGATATTCACGGGAATGCCTGCGGCCGCAACAGTGGTGATGAAATCAGTTTGCCGCGCCAGAAATGCCGGTGTCTGCATCACGTCAACAACTTCGGAAACCGGCTTAACCTGTTCCTTTTCATGGACATCGGTGAGAACCGGCACACCCAGCTCGCGCTTGACCTTCGCCAGAATCTCCAGCCCTTCGTCCAGACCCGGCCCGCGGAAGCTGGTGCCTGATGTACGGTTGGCTTTGTCGAACGAGCTTTTGTAGATGAAATGAATACCCAGTTCGTCCGTGATTTTCTTGATCGCTTCGGAAGTGCGCAAGGCCATATCTTCGGATTCGATGACGCATGGCCCCGCAATCAGGAAGAAGGGTTGGTCCAGGCCGATATCTTTGCCGCAAAGTTTCATTTCAATCTTTCCAAATTATATCCGGCTGCCGTTTAGCGCCGGTGTGTGGCAGTTTTTGTGCTGCCTAAAATAGATGTCTCGCGCGCCCTTAGGGCAATCGGCGCAAAAAGAAAATGTAGCGGCTGCGATGTGTCCCTGCGATGTACTGCTGTGTCGCCATCGGTACCTGTAGGTTCTAATCCAGACCCATGACAGCCAGCGACTGTTCGATATGCGGAATATCGCTGGGATTATTCAGCTCCCAAATTTCCCACGCCGGCGATTTCACTTCGATTGTACGAATGGATACGCCCAGATCAAGGAACCGCAATTGTTCCAATCCCTCAAGCTGTTCGAGAGGGGTCGGGTCGGATTCGGAATATTTCCGTAAGGCTGCAGGACGGTAGGCGTATAGTCCGATATGCAGCAGAACCGGCAAATTGGCGTCATCTGCCTTGTCAGCGTCGAAATGCGGAATGATACGTTTAGAGAAATAATGCGCGTCGCCAGCGGTCGAGATCGCGCCGAATGTGCCGCCGACAATGTTCTCTTTTTCGTCAGCGACCAGCTTGTCATACAGGGTGCGCGTACAGCGAACGACAGGTGTGGCAACTTCGATTGACGGGTCAGCCCGCATGGCCGAGATCAGATTCTCAACGAAATAGTCAGGGATCAGCGGCGCATCGCCCTGTAAATTGACCACGATCTCCGGTTCCGCGTCTAATGTACCGAGCAGTTCTGCGCAGCGTTCGGTCCCGTTCCGGCAATCGGCAGAGGTAAACTGCGCTTCCGCGCCGAAGGCCCGCGCGGCATCCAGAATTGCGTCGCTGTCCGAAGCAACAATAACGCGGTCAGCCGAGGGAACCCGCCGCGCTGCTTCCCAGCTGCGTTCGATCAGGGTTTTCGGTGTTCCCGAAGCGCCGTGTAATTCGGCCAGCGGCTTGCCGGGATAACGCTGGGACGCGTAGCGGGCAGGGATGACGATTAGAGTTTCGCCGGACATAAGAATGCTTTCACTCAGAGATAAACGGTAGTGCTATGATGCAGATTGACCGCGCTTTAGGCGTCGCGCGTTCAGCCGACAAGTTTGCTGATTGCATTGCGGTAGCGATCAATCACGATGCTGACATCGAATTCGCTCATCATCTTTGCGCGGCCGGCATCACCCATTGCCTGTTTACCGGCATGGGGAAGTGCGGCAAAGCGCGTGACCGCGGCGGCCAGGCTTTCGGCGCTGCGTACTTCGCACAGCAAGCCTGACTTGCCAGCGTCCACCACTGCGCGGCAGCCGGGCACATCAGTTGTAATTACGGGGCGGCCCATCGCGGCTGCTTCTATCAGAGACCGCGGCGCGCCTTCCCGATAAGATGGCAGCACCACGCAATGCGATTTTGTGACATAGGGGCGGACATCTTCGGTCGCGCCCAGATACTCGACAGAGCCATCATCCAGAAAAGGTTGCAGTTCATCCGAAGTGATAGCCGTGCGGTTTTCCGCACCCAAAGGACCCAGTAACTGGAATGTGCAATTCGCGTTCTGCCTTCGGACTATTCGGGCAGCTTCGAGATATTCGCCAACGCCTTTGTCGCGGATCAGGCGCGAAATCATAAGAAAAACTGTATTGGTCCCTCCGGCCGGCAACTGGCAAGCGGGGAATTCCTGCAAATCGATTCCTGAACCGGGCAGCAAATGCAATTGCGCGGGTTGCAGCAGCTTGTTGGCGACCAGAAAATTGCGGTCATCCTCGTTCTGCACGAAGACAATTGGCAGTCTGCCCATAGCCAATCGGTACAAGGCCTTGCCTGCCACGAACATCGCTTTTGATCCCAGAAAGATCGTGCCCAACCCTGTCACATTGGGCAAAAACGGGGTTCCGGTCAGCCGAGCGGCGATTGCACCGAACACGTTGTTCTTGATTGTATAACTCAGCACAATGTCTGGCTTCAGTTCTGCGAAGTGCCGCTTGAAGTGACCGACTAGGCCCAGATTATTGAGGACACCCACACCGCGTACATCCATCGCCAGCGGCGCGTGCTCCGCGCCAATCGCGGTCAGTTTGGCTACTGTCTCGTCATGCGGGGCGAGGATCGTGACGCGGTGTCCGTCCGCCAGCAATGCCTCGACCAAGGGCTTGCGGAAGTTCCAGATATTCCAGCTTGCATTGACCGTCAGGACGATATGCATTGCGTCTCGCTCCCGCCGCGGATTCGTTCAGGCTGTGCCCGCACGCAGACAATCGTGGATGTGGATCAGACCAACAAACCGTCCGGCATCGTCAAGCACGGGAAGCGCGCTGATATTGCGTTCATTCATGATCGCCATAGCTTCGGTCAGAAGCATATCCGGTTCGGCCGTCTGCGGTGATGCTGTGGCCGTTTCGCCCGCGGTCCGGTCCATCAATCCGTCCAGATTCCGCCGCAAATCGCCATCAGTAATGATGCCTTGCAGCGCGTCATCTTCCGCAACAACTCCGGCGACGCCAAATCCCTTGGCGCTCATTTCGATCAGCACATCGCCCATCGGATCACCGCTGGATACGCGTGGCAGCTCTCCGCCCTGATGCATGACATCGCGGACCCGGACAAATTGTGCGCCCAGCTTTCCGCCCGGGTGAAACACGTGAAAGTCTTCCTTGGCAAAGCCCTTCATCCGCATCACTGCCACTGACAGCGCATCGCCCAAGGCCAGCGTGCACGTGGTCGAGGTGGTCGGCGCCATACCGACGCTGCAAGCTTCGGCTGCGTCAGGAAGCAGCAGCGCGACTGTGCTTTGCCGGGCCAGAGTGCTGTCCGCGTTTTTCGTCATGGCAATCATCGGGATCGAGAAACGCGTCAGATAAGCCAGCAAGGCGTGCAATTCGGTTGTCTCGCCCGAATTGGAAATGACGATACAAACATCATCGCGGGTGATCATGCCGAGATCGCCGTGGCTTGCCTCGCTCGGATGGACAAAGAATGATGGTGTGCCGGTTGAAGCCAAAGTTGCGGCAATCTTGTTTCCAATATGCCCGGATTTCCCCATACCGGAAATAACGACGCGCCCTTTTGCGTCACGCATCAATTCAGCCGCTGTGTTGAAAGCATCGCCTAGACTGTCCGCCATTTGCGTCAGGGCAGCGGCTTCTGTCGTGATAACGTCTGCACCGATTTGTGCGGGCGAGGCTGAAGGTGATGTGGTGGACATGGGTAACCTGATCTCATTTTTGCAATTCCGCGCCCTGATAGACCATTGCATACGCATAGCAACCAAGCTGCGGGTAAAACCGCTACCTCTCGATGAGCCGGTCGTGACGCACGCCTTGGGGCTTGCTGTTGATGCATGATAGTCTAATGCACGCCCCCGAGTGATTGGTTGGCATTTACGTCGCCATTTCTGGAAGTTTGGGCCGGGGTTTTGAAATGCTGAAACAGTTTCTGCGCAATGCAGTTGACGGGATGGACCGTGGCGGACACCGCGGCACACTTGCCAAAATTGCAACGCTGGCCGTGCGGCTACTCGGGCGCGACCAAAGATTTTCCGCCGATAGCGACGGTGACTGGGTCAACCTGCAATCCGGCGCGGTGTTTGTGAGTCCAGACGCCCTGTTCACCAAACTTTCCGATAAGCAGGCCGAAATTCGCGATCTGTGGTGCCATCAATACCGTCCCGGGCCGGGAGATGTTGTGATTGACGTCGGCGCAGGCATTGGTGACGAAGCTGTTGTTTTTTCGGAAATGGTCGGGCCAACGGGCCGGGTTATCGCTATTGAAGCCCATCCGCACACATTCCGCTGTTTGGAAAAAACGGTTGCCCGTTCCGGTCTGACCAATGTGACAGCCATCCACTGCGCAATTGCCGACGCAGAGGGGATGCTCACGATTGAGGATGATGACAGCCAGAACCATATCAGCCACTCGGTAATGAAGTCCTCTGGCGGCAAGGGTGTCGAAGTTCCGGCACACCGGCTGGATACAATTATCGCGCGCGAAGGCGTTGGCGAAGTCGCGATGCTGAAAATGAATATTGAGGGCGCCGAACGTCTTGCGATCAAGGGGATGGCCGAAGATGATCATTCGGTTCGCTATTATGCCATTTCATGCCACGATTTTGTCGCGGACCGCGATGGCAATGCAGATGAATTGCGTACGCGTGAGGAAATTCTCAGCCATTTCCGCGCGCGCAATATGGAAATTGACCAGCGGCGCGATGATCCGCGGCCGTGGGTGCGCGATTATGTTTACGCAAAGGATGGCGGCGCGGCTAGCTAACCCGGCCGCCGCCTAGAAATTAAGCCCCAGCTTGCGCAACATACGCCGCAGGGCGCTCTTCCAGCTATCCACGTTCACGCGCACGCTTCCCGGCGCAGGTAGCATTGCAGCCGGAACCTCCATCGCGCGCAGTACCGCCGGTAAAACATCGCCGTCCCGCGCCATTTCGGCATCATAGTCTATCACCGTCATTGCATCCGCACCGAAATGGCGCGACCATACAGCTTTGATCTCTTCGTAATTCGCCAACCAGCTATCAGGCTCGACATAGTTGATGCTTGACGGATCAGCCGACAATTCGCGCTCGGGATGCTTGAGAATTTGCTTACGGAAAGATTCCAGAAAGTCGGCTTTGTCGCGAACAACCAAGATGATTTTGACTGTCAAATTTTCCGAACCGAGAATTGCCTTCAGCCGTTCGATCTCGTCATCATAACGAAGCAATGAAAGCCCTTCCGTCGAAGCGATGAGGGTTGATTCCCTGTTTAGCTTTTTAAACTTCGCGAAAAGTCCTTCTGTGCGCTTCAGGCTGTCTTTTGTTCCGTTGAGTGCATATTTGTCTTTGGAAAATGCCTCGCGTTCAGAGCGCATCGGATCGGCAAATAATTCGACGTGATTATCTGCCTCAAACCGGCCGGTGAAGAATGCCAAGCCAGCTTTGCCAAGCGTAATACGGTTTTGGCCCAACCAATATTGCAGGGAAGATGAGCCTGTTTTGTGCGTTCCAATATGCAAATACAGGGTTTGGCGGGCGGGTTTGCTCATGACATTTCCTGCGATGCGCCGGACGGGCTAATCGTGCCCATACCAATAACACTTGTATCCAGGCCGGTTTGCTTCCTTGCCAAGAACCACAGCAAAAGATTCCACAGCACCATCGCTCCGAAATTGCCGATGGCCGCGCCCGTGATGCCCAGCTGAGGGACGAGTATTAGGCACAGGACAATGTTCGCCAACAGAGCCGCCAGCGTGGTGCGCATAACCAGAAATTCCTTCTGGTGCATTACCAGCAATGTCCGCGCCATCCCGATCGAGGCGCTGAACGCGAAGCCGCAGGCGATAATCAGCGCCGGCGTGGCGGCAGCGGCAAAATCGGTTCCGAATAGCAGGCTAAAGACAAGCGTTCCCGCCGCGGTCAGAATAATCGGAATAGGGACCGCGCAGAGCAGCGCCAAACGGGCCAGATAGGTAGCTGTTTTTGCAAGACCCTCGCGGTCGCCCGTTTTGCGAAGCCGGGCAAAGCGCTGCCCCGCGAGCATGTTCAAAGCGATATAGCCGAAGCTGGCGAGCATCGCGATTTGCAGCGCAGCGCGGTAAAGGCCGATCTCTTCAGCTGGAACAAATGCGCCCAGTAAGAGCAGGTCGATATACCCGTTCAACTGCACCAGCCCCGCGCTTCCGGCGAGCGCCCCCGCGCTGGCGATCCACTCTTTCCGGCTCCCTGTCCGGGTCTCGCTAACTGGTTCTGAGGCGGATTGCTGCTTTGATGCGATGCGCGTCAGTATGATTTGGCCAGCCAGTGCCGCGATAACAGCCCCGGCAGCCAAGGCGCTGAATAATAATGTCAGCCGGTCGGTTTGTTCGGTTGCGCGATAAAAGAACCACCCCGCTGCTATTCCACCAATGAGGACCATGGGCCGGATCAGTGTTTCCGGTATTTGCGCGAGCGCGGGCCGGTCCATTCCGCGGATTGTCGCCATGCGCAGCGCTGAAATCTGGTCGCTGAGCGATACGATTGCCAGCAATCCGATAATGGTGAAGGCAACAGGTTGTATGGCCCGCGCAATGGCGCTTTGCGAGAAGGTGATCGCGGCGAGCGCAATCGTTGCCGCAAGCGCAACCAGCAAAATTGCTCCGAACTGACCTGTTTTGATCATAGCGCGGGCGTCGGCAGAAATCGCTTTATCGCTCGCAACTTTGCGCAAAAGCAAAGTGGCCCAACCGTTGGAAACGGGCACCGCAGCCAGCGCCATAAGCGCGACGCAATAGGCATAAATGCCTAGCGCATCTGCGCCGTAGAGCCGCGCAATCACAATTGAAACCGCGACCGAAAGCCCGGTACCGATCACACGCAAGCCAGCGACGGAGACGGCCTGTTCAATCAGTTTGCGGATCATTTTCCGTTGCCTGCATTTGTTTGGCTGCGGCGCCATGCCTGAAACATCAACACGTTCCAGAGCATCGTTTCGTGATCGCGCTTTCCGGAAAGATGTTCGGCCCAGCGTGTGCGGATTTCATCCACGTCGAGCAGCCCGCTGTCGCCCAGCGCGGCCCGTGACAATTCAGTTTCCGCCCAATCGCGCAATCCGCCTTTCAACCAGCGGCCAACTGGTATCGCAAAGCCCGCCTTGGGCCGGTCCACCAGCTCTTGCGGCACGTGCCTGTATAGCAGTTGGCGCAGGATGGTCTTGCCCTCTCCACTACCCGCGCGAAGTTCAAGGGGAAGGCTCCAAGCAAAGCGGAACAGGTCGCGCTCAAGATAGGGCGTGCGCGTTTCCAGAGCGACGGCCATTGCTGCGCGGTCTACTTTGACCAGCACATCATCCGCCATGTAGTTTTCGGTATCGATCAGCATTGCACGCTCGGCAAAAGACAGTTCTGCAGCACGCGGGTCGAGCCGATCCGGGAGCGACGACAAACGCGCATCGTAGCCAAGGATCGAAGCAGGGTCGTCTGATGTCGCCAGAAGGCGGTCATGGAATGCGCTCTCGTTCGGCATCGCCATCACCCGAGCGAGCTTTTGCAGCTTTTCTGCCGCGCGGCCTGCAGCCAGTTCCGCAGGAGCAAGTGAACCAGCGGATTTCACCAATCCGTCGACCAGCCCGCCTGGAAGGCCTCCCAAAATACCACCGGCTACCCGGCGTAGCGGAGCAGGCAGGCGTGCTGCGCGGCTCCACACACGCGGGCCTTGGAAATACCGGTTATATCCGCCGAAGATCTCGTCTCCGCCATCCCCGGACAGCGCTACTGTGACATCGCGCCGCGCCATTTGTGAAACCAGAAAAGTGGGAACTTGGCTGGAATCGGCAAATGGCTCGTCGTGCACTCCGGCGATTTGCGGGATCGCATCCTGAACTTGTTGCGGGGTCAGTACCAGCTCGGTGTGATCGGTACCCAGATGCCGCGCGACGGCCGCCGCAGCAGGGGATTCGTCGAACCCGTCTTCCGCCATGCCTATCGAAAAAGTACGGACCGGCGTTTCCGATACCGCCTGCATCATCGCGACGGTGAGCGAGGAATCAATACCGCCGGACAAGAATGCACCCAGCGGAACATCGGAAATCATACGCCGCGCAGTGCCGGCACGAAGCAATGATTCAGCCTGATCGATGGCGGCTTGCATGTCGCCGTCGAAACCGCCGCTGCGGGCAGAAAGTGCGTCCCCCTCCATGTCCCACCACGCGGCCGGTTCGGGTAGCTTGCCCGCATGCACATCATCTGGACTGATGGTTAGCAGGTGTGCTGGCGGCAATTTAGAGACATTCTGCCAGATAGTGGCATCGCCAGGGATGTAGGAATATTTGAAGAAATCACCAAGCGCTTTCAGGTCCATAGGCGCTTGAAAACCGGGAATTGCCTCCAAGCAGCGCATTTCTGAGCCGAACAGCACGGCGCCCTGCCACAATCCGTAATAGAGCGGTTTTTCTCCAAATGCGTCACGGATCAGCGTCAGTTCGTGCGTCTTGCGGTCAAACACGGCGATGCCGAACATCCCGTCTATCCGGTCAAGTGTTCGCTGAATTCCGTCACGCGCGAAGCATTCGACGAGCACTTCTGTGTCAGAATGGCCGCGCCATGCGATTGCGCCATGCCTTTGCTCCAGCGCGGCACGTAAATCCGCGAAATTATATATCTCGCCATTGAAAGCGATGACCAAGCGTCCGTCTTGCGACTGCATCGGCTGCGCACCTGCTGGCGATAAGTCGAGGATCGACAGCCGCCTGTGGCTCAGCCCAATCTGCGCCTCTGCATCTGTCCAGATGCCTTCCGCATCGGGCCCGCGATGGGTGATCGCATCGGACATTCGCTTGGCCAGGTCATCATAAGACCCGCCGCCAAGACGATCCGCTGCGCCAAAAAGACCGGCTAATCCGCACATTGCCAGTCAGCCCCACACAAAATGTTCGACGCAGCCGGCATAGCCGAGAATACGCCGGAAGAATGACGGGTAATTCTTGTTGCACATACCGACCGCAAGCCGCGGTGCGAGCGAGAAGCCGCTTGCCTCCTCTATCGCTTCTGCCGATGCGGGTCCCTTGCACACCGAGATTGCCCGTTTGTCATATGACATACCCAGCACCAATGTATCGCCGTCAATCAAGGCGTGCGGATATTGCGGTGACCGCCAGCGGAAATTGCCATACTGCCCCTCCAGCGCGAACCGGTAGAGGCGGTCATAATCATTGCCGTCATCGCTAATGGCAATATGCACCAATGCGCGCTGCACATCGGGATTAAAATTTCCGATCACGGCCTGTTGTCCGCCCTTCAACGTGATCGGATAGAACTTGCTAGCGGCTGACGGGAAATTGAGCGGATAGGGTGCGCCCCATGCATCACTGGCATATTTGGCCGCCCACAGGCGCCCGTCAAATGTGTTGTTGTTACGCAGCACGACAAGCGCCTCGCCGTTCGCATAGGCAAAAGTAACCGGCTCGTCAGGCAAATAGAGTCCGGGTTCGCCCGGATCCGGCCCGGGCGGAACCGGCATTTTCCCGCTGACATCCCAACTCATGCCGCCATCTTCGCTGATAGCCAAAAACGTATCGCGATCCTGATCACGCATGGCCATGACAGTGCCCCCGCCAAAATCGCGGGCGGGGTAGTTATTGATCAGCTTGTCAATGACTGTCCGGTCTTGCGACCATGTTCCGGTGGCATCGTCAAAAACCGACTCCAGCAGCGCAATGTTCTTCTCCAGCACCGGCTGGTTGTTCCTAAATACGCCGTCTCCGGTATGCGTTGCATATTGTGCGTAAAGCTTGCCATCGCGCTGGACGAAACCACGCGCCACGAGGCCGTGCGTCGGAGCCGGCTTGGCCAGCAGTTCGGGTTTTGACCATGCAACTGCGTCTTCCGAGGTGGCGAACCATATCTCCTGATCGGGCTGGCCCTCCGCACCGTACCAGAAGCTGAACATGACGAAGTATTTTCCGCCATGTTTCGCTAGATAGGTATGATTGCGATGTGGCCGCCTGCCGCCGGGTTCCAGAGGTGCGTCTTGCGCGACATAAGCGCAGCTCATGGGAAGATCGCTCACTTCTTTCGCCGACAGGTACGGTATCGCCCCGTCCGGCACGCCTGTGCTATCCGCATGGTTCGTGCGGCTGGCTGGTCCCGTCACAAACCAAAGCGTCAGCAGAACAAACGCAGCCATGCCAATAATTAGCAATCGCCATAACCAGTACCAAAACCGGCCTGCTGCCGTTTTTTTGCTCATTGGACGGCTGCACTTTCTTCGGCGGCTGTAGTTGCTTGGTCAAAAATAACGCCTGCTCGAATAGACGCGTCTTCTACCAAGTGAGTCTCGTCCGTATATTGCGGCACATTGTCGATGACGGCCGGGCAAATGCGGTCATTACACAGCAATTCGACCGGATCGAGAACCGACACAGCCCCCGCAGCGGCGAGACGGTCTGACAGTGCCCTGATATTTGCATCGCGGGCATCGACCTCCTCGCGGCTGAGAGACAATTCTACATCGCTGGAGAACATCAACTTGCGCGCTGCGGCGTTCGGCACGTTATATTTGCTGCCCGGTACCGGAAGGGTGAAATGGACATCGAATTCCTGCCCCAGCGCATTGGTGGAACTTTCAATCAACTTGAGCCAATTGGCCGGATTGCCATCCTGTAATTTGCCCGGCTCTTCATAAATCGGCCAGCGCGCGGCAAGAATGATCTTTGTCAGACCGGCCTCGCGAATAGCTGCCATGGCCTGCCGTTCATATGCATCGCAATCATTGGTCGAATTGCGCAATTTGGCCCCGGTCACCGGTGGACAGCCATTGGCTGTAAAAAGAAGACCCGCTGTACCGTTTCTATTGGCCGACGCATCAACACCTGCGCGCCATGAACCGGCGTGGGAATCGCCCAGCAGCGCAAAGCTCAGCTCTGCATCGGGATTACCCACACGGCACATCCATGCAGCGGTTAGGCCGTCCATTTTGGTACAACTGTCAATTTTGGTCGGATAGTAAAGCCGTGCCTTGGCCGCTATTTGCGCTTCTGCAGGAACGCGGTTTGGCATTCCTGATCCGTATACAAATACCAGCCCGACCAGCGCAGGAATGGCAGATGCCGCAAGCCCGCCAATGACGATTTTGGCAGCTTTGATATCACGCAAATGCCGGAACGGCTGTTCGATAAAGCGCCATGTCAAACCGGCAAGCACGAATGAGAGCACGATTGCCAGCGCAATTTCCGCTCCGTTTAATGGGCGAATTGTCCAGTAGCTGAGGAACACGATGACCGGCCAGTGCCACAGATAAAGCGAATATGAGAGCAGCCCCGTCCAAACCAGCGGTTTCCACGACAGCAGGTGCTTCAATCGGGCGTCGGGTGCGAAATGGATCACGAGTGCTGTGCCGAGCACCGGCGGAATGGCGGCCAATCCCGGAAACACAGTGTCTCCGTCATATGCAAATATCGAAAATCCGATCAGCACCAGTCCGATGAAGGTAAACAGGTCGGCCAAGGGCCTGCGCGCCGGAGCGATCGCAAGCAGGCAACCGATGATCAGTTCCCACGCACGAGTGGGGAACATATAGAAAGCGAAACTTTCGTCATATTGCATCGCTGCCATGCAGAAAGCGAATGACGCGATGCCAAGCATCACCAGAATGTGCATCAGATAGGCGCGGCAAAACCTGTATACGGCCCACAGAACCAGCGGGAAGAACACATAAAATTGCTCTTCCACAGCCAGCGACCATGTGTGGAGCAGCGCCTTGCTTTCCGCCGGACCGGCAAAATACCCGGTCTTGAACCAGAATAATATGTTGGATGCGAAAACAGAGGCGGCAAATGCGCTTTGCCCGGTATCGACCAAATCCTTGGGCAGCATCAGCGCCCATGCCAGTGCCAGCGTTACCAATATGACCACAATCAAGGCCGGGAATATCCGGCGGATCCGGCGGTCATAGAAGGTGAGTAACGAGAATCGGTCTTTCTCGAGGTCGCGCAACAGGATGGAAGTGATCAGATAGCCCGAAATCACGAAGAAGATGTCGACCCCGACATAGCCGCCGCTGAAAATTTCCAGTCCGGCATGGAAAAACAGCACTGGCAGCACAGCGATGGCGCGCAGTCCGTCAACCTCCGGGCGATATTGAATGGCGGTATGCGGCGGCTTCATTTCAAACGGATCCTGTTTCGTCTGCCATTTGCTGTACAGCGTTTCTATTGTTCGAAGCGGCAGCCTGTAGCAATGTTTCCCAGCGGTCTACCACTGCGTCCAGAGAATAGCTTTGCACCGTATCCGGCGCCTGCCGAGACAGCGAACGGCGTAAATCTTCGTCCGTAATCAATGTCTCTAACGCTTCCGCGAGCGCGGTCACGCGGCCATTTGCCGGATCAATCAGCAATCCGTTGACATCGTTGCGGATCAGCGCCGCAGCCCCTGCGCAATCGGAAAACCCGATCACCGGTCTGCCGCTGGCCATGGCTTCGATGGCGACCATCGGCAACGCTTCATAGCGTGATGGCATCGCGACAATTGCTGCCTTGGCATATTCGGCTGGCACGTCTTTTAGCACTCCGGGCAGCTGTATGCGTCCGGCAACCGGAGAGCGGGCAATCTGCGCTTCTATCTGCGGGCGGGTCGTGCCGTCTCCGACAAGCCGCAATTTCCAGCCCGGATGGCGGTCTGCGATCTGTTCGAACGCCGCAATCAGACTTTCCTGATCCTTCTCCACCCGCAGGCCGCCAACGCATAGTATGACCTTGTCCGGCGCTATTTCACGAGCCGGGGCAAAAGCATTCATGTCGACGGGGTTTGGCAGGACAATCAAGTTTCGGTGAAACGCCGGCGCGTGTTCGCTTTTGATGATCGGCGACACGACCGTTTTGGCAAAGCTTAGTTTCTGGACCAGACGGGTAAGTGCTTTTTCCAGTGGTCGCCCGGCAAAGTGCGCGCCTGCCGTATGTTCGCTCAAAATCATTGGCACGCCGCTTCCAATCAGGCCGGCGGCAACCGGAACATAGGTCGAATGCATGAACGCGGCTGCTGCATCAGGCTGTATATCCGCCGCCAACTTGCGGATGCGCCGCATGATCTTGGGTATATTGGAGCGCGGAGTTGAGACGCCCGGTTCGCCCGCGCCAAACAAGTGGATGCGGATGTCGGGGGCGACATCGTAGAACAGTTCTTGGTCAGGATGGTCGAAAGTCGCGACGTGGATTTCATGTCCGCGTGCGGACAGGGCATTGACCACTTCAACAAAGACACGTTCCGCCCCGCCACCGGCGATCACCAACCCCTTTATTGCGAACAGCAACCGCATGGTGTGGCTCAGGCGACCGGCAGAGCGCCTTCGGCACCCTCCAGATCGGGACGTGTGGGGTAAGTGACCAGAACCTTGGAATCCTCGTCCAGATCTTTCTTCACTTGCGCGGGCATTCCGGCGACTATCTTCCACGACCCTTCGATATTCTTGGTCACAATCGAGCCGAGCGCGAGCACGCAATATTCGCCGATAGAGGATCCCGCCACGAACTGGACGTTGGAGCCGATATAGCAATTGCGCCCGATCGAAACCGGCGCGGTCTTTTGGCGGTTATGCGTCCAGATGTTGGAATTGCGCCCGGCAAACACGACCGAAGGGCCGAAAGTCACGCGATCGGTAAAGTCGATCTTGTGATTGACTGTGATGACACTGCCTTCACCCAGTTCAAGCGTGGGGTCGAAATCGCCCAGCACCAACGGGTCAAGGATCGAATTAATCTCGTTAAAGCGGTGGATGTGACATTTATCACCAATATCCAGCAGTTTCCCGCCGAAAATCCGGTTGGCAAAGCCGATGATTACATCCGAACCGATACGCAGGTTCTGGTTGCGGTAAAAGACATTCAAGTGGCCGATACGCGAACGGTCTCCGATCGAACATTCATCGGCGATAATTGCGCTGAAACCGATCTTGACCTGCTTGCCGATTTTATAGCCGAAGCCGATCCGGTACATCCAGACCTTGAAGAAGCTAGGGAACGGAACCAGCAACAGCGCGAAAATCAGGCGCAATTTCATTGTCTGACCCATCCCCGTTCGGGCTGAAAGGCAGCGGTTGCGCGCCTTACTCAGCCAGTTTACTACTTCACCCTTGCTGGAGCGGAGCCGATACGGCATCTGGCGCAGCTGCACAAGAACGCATCGGAGCACCCTCGGGTATGTGGCCATTTCTGTTATTCGGCGGCGCTTTTGCCGCAGCGGCCACGCTGGACCGTCCGCATAGACCATCCATGCTCATATGGGTCGCTATGTTTGTGGTCATGGTTCTATTTGTCGGTCTGCGACATCATGTCGGCATGGATTGGAATAACTATCTGCGCATGATCTATGCAGCAGAACACGCTGCAACGCTCGGTCGAGCATTCAGCGTTGCAGAGCCGGGCTACGCCACGTTGCTAAATATCGGGGCGGCCAGTGGTGGTGGTATATACGTCACCAATTTGATCGCAGCCTTTCTTGGGTCGCTCGGCATATTTGCTTATGCGAGGAGAACGCCCGAGCCATGGCTGGCGATCATGGCAGCAATACCGATGTTTGTCGTCGTTGTATCTATGAGCGCAAACCGCCAAGCCTTGGCTGCCGGATTATTGATGCTTCTTGTTGCGAATTGGTACCGTTTCGGGATTGTCGGTAGGACGCTCGGCATACTGTTTTGCGGCCTGTTTCACGCCAGCGCGATAATTTTCTTGGTTTTCGTGGCAGTCGATCTCAAGATTCCGAAATTTGTAAAATTCGCAGGGATTGTGGTTTTTGGCTTAGGCGCTTTCTACGTGTTGCAGCAAAGTGGCTTCGCCAGCTACTACGATGAGGCTTACGGACGAGGACAGGACGAGTCTGTGCAGTCTAGCGGCGCATTTATTCATGTAGCGATGAACGCAGTGCCAGCGTCTCTGTATTTCTTACTGCCAAAATATCGCAAAATCCTGTTCCCGACCGAATTGCTTCGCAACATTGCCTTCGCGGCTATCTTTACGTTGGCCTTGGTGCCATTTGCATCGGCAGCTGCGGGACGGATTTCCTTCTACTGGTTCCCTATTTCGCTGTATGTCTGGGCGGCAATTCCTCAAATTGTGAATGAACGTTTCAGGAGACCAGTGCGACTGGTCATCTGTGGTCTTATGTTACTCATCTTGTTTGGTTGGCTAGAGTACGCCAACTCGTCTGGGGCTCATATCCCTTACTACAACGCCCTGTTCGTAGAACCGTGGCGGCTTGAGATTGGCGTGCTTCCGTGACAGCCGCACAGCGTCTCGCACGGCTGGATT
>JAHDBR010000077.1 GCA_020630295.1 Sphingomonadaceae bacterium | reverse complement strand
GACTGTTTGGTGCGGTCGAGAAGACTCGAACTTCCACGGGCGTTAGCCCACAACGACCTCAACGTTGCGCGTCTACCAGTTCCGCCACGACCGCACACAGTCAGCAGGGCGGATACCGTCCCTGCTTGGTAGGAGCGCGCCACTAGCACCGCCTTTTGCGCTCCGCAAGCATGGTTTGCGCAGGGATGAAATTACTGTCTGGCAGGGTGCCCAGGCTGGTTGGCCAAATTAACTGGGTTTCCAGCCGATCTCGGCAAATTTCGCGGATTTGGGTACGTTCGTGACCGCTTCGTTGATCGTGATGCTTTCGCCGGGTGCCAATGAGCTTTGCGGGGGCACTACCTCCCAGCTATACACGACCCGGTCACGTTCATCGCGCATTACGATCAGGATTGAAGGCACGCGCCGTGTTTCGCGGCCGGTATTCGTCACCGTGCCGCTTGCCCCGAAGAATTCCGAGCCGTTGGGCAATTTGCGGCGGTCTTGCTGGTCTGCAGGGAAGTCCAGTACCAGATCTTCTTGTTCAACCGCAAAAGTCGGGCGGCTTACCGGGACCCAGTCCGGCAATCCGTAATAGCTGACCGCAGCAACCGTTCCCAAAGCGATCATGGCGAAGATAGCGCCCGCTGCAGTCCAGATTTTGAGCGGGTTCCGGCGCGGCTTGAATGGCGGTTCGTAATCGAACTGCGAATTGTCATCGTCCAGCGCGCCGTAATTCGCGGCGATTGCGGCGCGGTCATCCTCGTTTTCCACCAAAGTCGGGGCGGGCTGGGAAGTTGGCGGCGGCGGGGCTTCGGGTTCCTGATCTTCAGCCGAAGCGGCATCCGCTTCTGCGCTTGCCGGCGTGGCCGGCTCTCTATTTGCTGGACCAGCTTCGCGGGATGACACTGGCTCTGGCCGGGCATGAGTGTTGCTAAAGCCGGGTTTTGGCGCGGGCGTTTCTGCAGTCTTATCTGAGGCTGCCGGTTCGCTGCTCTCAGTATCCAGAACCGGGCCATCCTGATGCCAGCTGTTGCGACATTTTGCGCAGCGCACGGTGCGCCCTTCGACGCCAATGGCGCTATCTGGGACAACGTAGCGCGTCGAACAGGCGGGGCAAGCAATGATCATGGTTACCGTGTCCTTACGACTGTGTGCAAATCGCAACAAGCCTTAGAGGACTGTGGGCAGGTCAGACTGTGCCTTTTTTCCACACCGAAGGCCCGCTATAGGCGCATGATAATGGTAATTCCCTCACCTATTAGTGCCATATTCAGGTATCTTCGATGAACGCGACAGAGAAAGAAGGCATCACTTTCGACAATGTCGGTCTGCGATATGGCGCTGATCGGGAGGTGTTGAGCGATGTGTCCTTCACGCTTTTCCCCGGCAGCTTCTATTTTCTGACCGGTGCCAGCGGCGCGGGCAAGACATCGCTGCTGAAGCTGCTCTATCTCGCTCAGCGTCCGTCACGCGGTGCAATCCGGATGTTCGGCACAGATGTCATCACGCTGCCGCGTAATCGACTGCCTTCTTACCGCCGCAGGCTCGGGGTTGTGTTTCAGGATTTCCGGTTGGTTCCGCACCTCTCGGCTTATGATAATGTCGCTTTGCCTTTGCGCGTATCAGGGGTGCGCGAGGCAGATTTGAAGAAACCCGTTCGCGATATGATGGAATGGGTCGGATTGGGGCATCGGATCGACGCACGGCCTGCCACGCTGTCTGGCGGCGAGCAGCAGCGCGTCGCAATCGCACGCGCAGTTATCGGGCGGCCCGAACTGCTGGTAGCTGACGAGCCAACGGGTAACGTTGATCCGGAGATGGCGCTCAAATTGTTGCGGCTTTTCGAATCGCTAAACCGCATGGGGACCACCGTTGTAGTCGCGACGCACGATGTGCACCTGCTAAAAAAGGTGCCCGAATCGCTGATTATGCGGCTCGATAAAGGCCGCCTTTCCGATCCGACCGGCGCGCTGCGCTACCCGCCGCGCGCGAACACGCAGGCCGGCAATCGCGGAGATGGACGCGGATGAAGAAACCACCGGCAATCGGCAAAACCACCGTTCGCGGGCTAAACCCGTTTGGCGGCGAGCGGGCAGCTCAACTGGTCCCGCAAGCGCGACTGGCAGGCCCAATGCCATGGGTCATCGCTATCATGATTGCGCTGACCGTCATCGCTGCGGCGGGCGGATTGGCGCTCAATAACGTCGCCAGCAACGCGCGCGCAGATTTGGCAGGCGGTGCGACAGTCCAAATTCTGGAGGCTTCGAAGCAGGAGCGGAACCGGCAGGCAACTGCTGCGGAAGCTATGCTGGCAGAACATCCGGCAGTGGCATCAACGCGCCGCGTGCCGGATGCGGAACTTGATGCCTTGCTTGAGCCATGGCTGGGCGTGGGTGCGGATAATGAGGCGGTGCCAATGCCTGCGCTGATCGACATTCGGCTGCGTGATGATGCCACGGAAGATACTCTGAATGCACTCAGAGGCTTGCTCGTCAGTGCGGCTCCGTCTGCCCGGGTGGACGCGCAATCGAGCTGGCTCGCCCCGGTATTCTCGGCAATTTCATCATTGCAATGGCTGTCCGCTGCATTGGTCATTCTGCTTGGCCTCACCAGTGCCGCGGCGGTTTGGCTTGCGGCGCGCAGTGCGCTGGGCGCCAATAATGAGACTATCGAAATCGTCCACTTGTTGGGCGGGACAGATGTGCAGATCGCCCGCATTTTCGAACGGTCGATCGGCTTTGACGCGACACTGGGCGGGGCAGTGGGGCTTGCATTAGGGCTCATCGTGATCCTGTTCTTGGGCCAGCGGTTTGATGAGCTTGGCTCCGGCATGATGGCTGGCGGCGGACTGGACTGGCTTGACTGGATTGCCATTGCAATCATCCCGTTAATCGGCGTTGCAATTGCAATGCTTACCGCGCGTATCACCGTGCTTGGCGCATTGAGGCGCTTGCTATGATCCGCCGAATATTTGCCGGTTTCATCATGATCTGGGCGCTGGGTTTTTTGTGGTTTTCCATCACTCTGCCCGGGCCGATGGAAGGTGACGGGGCACAGGCTGCCATCGTTCCGACAGGTGCCGCAGGACGGATTGAACGCGGATTGGAAGTGCTTGCGGCGGGCGATGTGAAGGAGATGCTGGTTACGGGTGTTGATCCCGAAGTCCGGCCGAGCGAGTTTGCGGCTCAATTCGACGTGCCCATGCAATTGATGGAGTGCTGCGTTTATCTGGGATTTGATGCCGTCGATACGCGCGGCAATGCGAGCGAGGCAGCCGGCTGGATCGAAGAGCACAATGTAGATGTGGTGCGGTTGGTGACCACCGATTGGCATATGCGCAGGGCCGCTTATGAGCTGCGCCGACTATTGCCTGCCAGCGTGACCATTGTGGAGGATTCGGTGCGGTCGGAACCTTCACTCCGTATTCTGTTTCTTGAATATCATAAGCTTTTGGCCGGTTATATTTCAGCAATCTGGCGCGGATGACTATACTGATGTTGCTGTTACGAAACCTTGCTTTTTACGCTGTGTTTTACCTGGTCAGTCCGGTGTATATTATCGCGTCGGTGCTGGTGATGTATGTAAGCGTACCGGCCTTGCGAAAGACGGTTCGCGGCTGGTGCAATTTTCACCGATGGTGCCTGAAAACCTTTGTCGGAATACATATTCGCAGCGAGGGTGAGCGGCCTGATGGCCCTGTATTTTATGCGATCAAGCATGAGAGCTTTTTCGAGGCGATTGATGCTCCGGCAAATTTCGATTGGCCCGCACCTTTCGCAAAACGCGAGTTGTTTTTCATTCCAGGCTGGGGCTGGGCGGCTAAAGTTTATGGCTGCGTGCCAGTAGCGCGAACAGAGGGTGCAAAGGCACTGCGCGCAATGGTTGCCGCTGCACGGGCCCTGTCCGCTCAAGGCAGGTCACTGGTGATTTTCCCGGAGGGAACGCGCGTCAAACATGGCGAACGCGGAGATCTGCGTGCAGGTTTTGCCGGCCTGTACAAACTGATCGGCATTCCCGTAGTGCCGGTCGCTGTAAACAGCGGTCCGTTATACCACCGGCGTTTGAAGCGACCCGGTACAATCACATACCGGTTCGGGGAGCCAATCCCAGCCGGTCTTCCGCGCGCCCAAGTTGAAGCCAAAGTGCTTGATGCAATAAATGCGCTCAACGATGTTCCGGCGGATGACCGGTAATCAATGGCGCTCAAGCAAATCGTGCAAGATGCGGGCGACATCCTCCATCTGCGCAGCCGTACCGATTGTGATTCGCAGGCCGTTTGGTAGCCCTTGGCCGGGTAACCAGCGTGTGGCGTAACCGCCCCGGGCAAGTGCCTCATACGCCGCTTCAGCGGTCACTTTGCCGTCAAACATGACCAGCGAGAAATTGGCTTTGCTGGGAACCGCGGATAGACCGTGATTGCCCAAATTTCCGATCATTTCTTCAAACCGCGCTAATTCGCGCGCATTATGGTCGCGCGATTGCTCCACGAATACTTGATCGCCTATCGCGGCCAGCGCGGCTGCTTGCCCGTGATTTGTGACGTTGAAAGGCCCGCGAATGCGGTTGAGCGACGCCATCAGCGACGGGTGGCCGGTGGCCCATCCGATACGCTCCCCCGCCAATCCGTATATTTTCGAGAATGTGCGAGTGACCAGCACGTTGGCGTTTGTAGCTGCCAATGCCAGCCCGCCATCATCCTCTGCTTCAGTCAGATATTCTGCATATGCCTGATCCAGCACAAACAAAACCGACGGGGGCAAAGCAGCGTGGAGCCGCGCAATCTCGCCTGCCGGCAAAAATGTGCCGGTCGGGTTGTTGGGATTGGCGAGAAACACGACCCGTGTCTTGTCGGACAGTTTGGCGATCAGCGCGTCGACATCGGTTCCGTAATTTGTGTCCGGTGCGATCACCGGTGTGGCACCGCACCGCCGTGCGGCAATTTCGTAGACCGAGAAACTGAAGTTGGAAAATAGCACTTCGTCGCCGGGACCCGCATAGGCCTGCGCGGCAAGGTTCAGCAATTCGTCCGATCCGGTGCCGCACACAATCCGCGCCGGATCGATGCCGTGCAGTTCTCCGATTGCGGCGCGCAATTCGCCGGAGTCCGGATCAGGATATGCTGACGGTGCTTGCGCGCCCGATAGTGCCGCGATTGCCGCTGGCGAACTGCCAAGCGGGTTCTCGTTAGCCGATAGCTTTACCAGCTTACGCCCGTCATCTGCATGGGCTTTGCCCGGGACATAAGCGTGGATCGCGTTGATCCACGGCTTGGGCTCTGGCGCAAGGCAGTCAGTGTTAGCGTGTTCGTCTGTCATATCGAGGCGGCATTTAACCGCTTTACCGACAAGATAACAGGCTACATTTTGGCTGAAGATTTGCTGCGTTGACAGCCAAGGCGCAGTGCCGCAAGTCGCGCTGCCATGGCGAAACAGCCCATCTTTGATGCAGTCACTCTGCCAGACGCTTTGCCGCTCGATAGCGGCGAAGTGCTGGATAATGTGCAGGTCGCGTTTGAAACTTATGGTGATTTGAACGCGGACAAAAGCAATGCGATCTTGTTGTGCCATGCGCTGACCGGTGATCAGTTTGTCGCAAGCGAGCATCCCGTAACGGGCAAGCCCGGCTGGTGGGAACGGATGGTCGGCCCTGGAAAGCCGATTGATACGGACCGGTTTCATGTAATTTGTGCGAATGTTATCGGCAGTTGCATGGGTTCAACCGGACCGGCCAGCAACGGGCCTGACGGGACGCCCTATGCAATGCGTTTTCCGGTATTGACGATACGCGACATGGTGCGCGGATTGACGCGGCTGCTCGATCATCTGGGGATCGAAACTTTGCACGCAGTTGTTGGCGGGTCGATGGGCGGGATGCAGGCTCTCAGCCTCGCCGCCAATTTCCCTGATCGCGCAGCGCGGGTTCTGGCGATTGCGACAACAGCACGCCATTCCGCGCAGAATATCGCGTTTCACGAAGTTGGCCGTCAGGCGATTATGGCCGATCCGAACTGGGCCGGTGGCAGCTATTATGACAGCGGAAAGACTCCCGATGCCGGTCTGGCAGTGGCGCGTATGGCTGCGCATATCACATATCTTTCAGAAGCCGGGCTGACGGACAAATTCGGGCGCCGCCTTCAGGACCGCGCGGAAAAGACATTCGGTTTCGATGCCGATTTTCAGGTCGAAAGCTATCTTCGATATCAGGGCAGCGGCTTTACGCAGCGCTTCGATGCCAACAGCTACCTCTACATTACGCGCGCGATGGACTATTTCGACTTGGCGGAAGAGCACGCGACTGACGGAGCAGAAGGGTTGCTGGCTGATGCGTTTGCAGGAACGCCGGCGCGCTTCTGCATCATCAGTTTTGACAGTGACTGGCTCTACCCCACGGCGGAGAGCAGACACATCGTCCATGCGCTGAACGCTGCCGGCGCGCCGGTCAGCTTTGTAGAACTGTCCGCTCCGTTCGGTCATGACAGTTTCCTGCTCGATGTTCCGGCTCTGGACCGGGTGGTGAAGGGGTTCCTGCATGACTGATGCGCCTCACCAGTTGCGGCCTGATCTGGCGGTCATCCTCGACCACATCGAACCACATAGCCGCGCGCTTGACGTTGGCTGCGGCGACGGGGTGCTGATGGCGGCGCTGCGGGACCAGAAGCATGTCGATGCACGCGGTATAGAAATTGATCCCGTTTGCGTTGAAAAATGCGTCGCACAGGGACTGAGTGTAGTACAAGGCGATGCAGACCGTGATCTGGGTTTTTATCCGGACGGCGCATTCGATTATGCGGTGCTCAGCCAGACGTTGCAGACCGCGGAACGCCCTGATCTGATGATGCGCGAGTTGCTGCGGGTGGGACGGCGGGCCTTTGTCAGCTTTCCGAACTTTGCCTATTGGAGAATGCGCTGGGCATTGCTCAGCAAAGGGCGCATGCCGGTTACGCGGCACTTACCGGTAACATGGTATGAAACGCAGAATATCCACCATGTCACGGTGAAGGATTTCGAAGCGCTGGCGGCCGATCTGGGAATCGCAATTACAGGACGCTGGTTCTTCACCCGCGAACGCGAAATCGGCGGACCGGGCGCGAATTGGCGCGCCGAATATGCGGTGTTTGAAGT
>JAHDBR010000014.1:41935-50096 GCA_020630295.1 Sphingomonadaceae bacterium | reverse complement strand
GCGGCGTCGGGCAGCATATGGCCTTTGCACATCATATCCATCGCTTGCAGGTGACTGAAAGCAGTCGGACGGATTTTGCAGCGATACGGCTTGTTGCTGCCATCACTGACGAGGAACACGCCGAATTCGCCCTTCGGGCTTTCCGTGGCCACATACACTTCACCCGCAGGGACGTGAAAGCCCTCCGTATAGAGTTTGAAGTGGTGGATCAGCGCTTCCATCGATTGCTTCATTTCGCCGCGTTTTGGCGGGGAGACTTTGCGATCGTCAGAGCAGATCGGCCCTTCCGGCATTTCAGCCAGACATTGCTTGATGATCTTCGCGCTCTGATACACTTCATTCACGCGCACCATGAACCGGTCATAACAATCGGAATTGGTGCCCACAGGCACTTCAAATTCCATCCGGTCATACACGTCATAAGGCTGCGATTTACGCAAATCCCACGGGATACCGGCGCCGCGGATCATCGGGCCGGAGAAGCCCCATGCAACTGCGTCTTCCCTACTCACCACCGCAATATCGACATTGCGCTGTTTGAAGATGCGGTTGTCGAGCACCAGGCTCATCGCATCGCCGAACAATTCCGGCAGTCGGGTATCCACCCAGTCGCCAATATCCGTCAGCAATTTAAGCGGCACATCCTGATGCACGCCGCCGGGGCGGAACCATGCCGAGTGCATCCGCGCACCTGACGCACGCTCGAAGAAGTTCATGCAATCTTCGCGCAGCTCGAACACCCACAGGTTCGGGGTCATCGCGCCCACATCCATCACGTGCGCGCCGATGTTGAGCATATGGTTCGAAATGCGCGTCAGTTCCGCGAACAGAACCCGCAGATACTGCGCGCGCTCCGGCACTTCCAAATTGAGCAGCTTTTCGATTGCCAGAACATAGGAATGCTCCTGACATAGCGGGGAGCAGTAATCCAAGCGGTCAAAATATGGCAGCGCTTGCAAATAGGTCTTATGCTCGATCAGCTTTTCGGTGCCGCGATGAAGCAGGCCAACGTGGGGATCGACGCGTTCGATAATTTCGCCGTCCAACTCCATCACCATCCGCAAAACGCCGTGCGCCGCGGGGTGCTGTGGACCGAAATTGATCGTGTAATTGGAAATAACTTCGCCGTCAGTGGTGGGCGATTCTTCGAGCTGAACACTCATGATTTGCCGCCCTTCTTCGGTTTAGTTGCCGCTTTGGTATCGGTAGCCTTGCCCTTGCGCGGTTTCTTCGCGGGCTGATCCTCTGTCGGTTTCGGCGGTTTCGCCGCCTTGCCGCCAGCTTTCTTGGCCGGTGCGCCCTTACTAACGGTCTTGGCCGCTTTCTTGTTCGCCGCCTTACCAGCGCCCGTGTCTTTGGTGCTTTCGGTCGTCTTCGGCTCGTCCACCGGAGGCGTATCAGCCTTCTCGTCACCGGGGAGCACGTATTCCGCGCCTTCCCACGGGCTCATAAAGTCAAACTGGCGCAAATCCTGCGCAAGTTCGACTGGCTCATACACAACGCGTTTCTCGTCTTCGGAATAACGCAGCTCTGTGTAGCCTGTCAGCGGGAAATCCTTGCGGAATGGGTGACCTTCAAAGCCGTAATCAGTCAGAATACGGCGCAGATCGGTGTTTCCGTCAAACAGAACGCCGTACAGATCAAAAACCTCACGTTCCAGCCAGCCAGCATTTGGCCATAAAGTCGTGACCGTTGGAACCGGTGTGTTCTCGGAAGCAGTCACCTTTACCATCACACGGTGGTTATTGGTCAGCGACAGCAGCATGTAGACGACCTCGAAACGCTCTGCGCGCTCCGGATAGTCAACACCGGCGATTTCCATCAATTGCTGATAGGAATGTTCGTCACGAAGCAGGCGTAGCGCGTCTTCCAACCGGTCACGCTGGACCGAAATGGATATTTCGCCATGCGCTTCACCAGCGGACAGGACCATATCGCCAAGCGCGCTGACAAGCGCATCCTGAACACCGTCATTAGCGGCAAATTTCGGGGCGGAGTGAAGTACAGCCATATCGACCTCAGCGCTCGATTGTGCCGGTGCGGCGGATCTTCCGCTGCAATTGCATTACGCCGTATAGCAGCGCCTCTGCCGTGGGAGGGCACCCTGGAATGTAAATATCCACCGGAACAATCCGGTCACATCCGCGCACAACGCTGTAGCTGTAGTGATAATAGCCGCCGCCATTGGCGCAGCTGCCCATCGAAATGACATATTTCGGGTTGGACATCTGGTCATAAACCTTGCGCAATGCAGGCGCCATCTTGTTGCAGAGCGTGCCCGCAACAATCATCACATCCGACTGACGCGGAGATGCGCGCGGCGCAACGCCAAACCGCTCCATATCATAGCGCGGCATATTGACGTGGATCATCTCCACCGCACAACACGCCAGCCCGAAGGTCATCCACCACAGCGAACCGGTGCGCGCCCATTCGAACAGGTCTTCGGTGCTGGTGACAAGGAAGCCCTTGTCATTCACTTCTGTCTGCAGCGCATTGAAATAGTCAGCGTCAGGCTGGCGGATTTCCCCGCCCTGAGCGGTGGGCATACCCGCAGGCATCGCGTTAGGGGGTGTAATCAAGGTGCTCATTCCCAGTCCAAGGCTCCCTTTTTCCACTCATAGGCAAGACCTATTGCCAGAATGCCGAGAAATACAATCATCGCGGTCCATCCCATCCATCCGGTCTGCTCAAGACTTACCGCCCATGGAAACAGGAAAGCCGCCTCTAGATCGAAAATAATGAACGAAATCGCGACCAGATAAAACCGGACATCGAACGGGCTGCGCGGTTCTTCGAATGCAGGAAAACCGCATTCATATTCGCTCAGCTTTTCAGCGTCAGGGCTGTGCACGCCGGTAAGACGCGATACGCCCATGGGCAGGAAAACGAACAGGGCCGACAGACCTACTGCGATGAACAGAAAGATCAGGATGGGCAGGTACTGGAGTGGGTCAAACAAAGGGCTGACTCGACTAGCTTCTAAAGGTTAGCTGCGCCCTAGTCCCCTCCCCAAACCTTCGCAAGGGGGTGAGGCGGGAAAATCCACCTTAAAGCATGGGTTCGAACGGCAAAACGATGCGCGCAAGCGGAATGCCGTCAGCGCAGTTGATTTGTTTGCAACAGATGTTGCGTGACTGAACGGCGAAACGAATATCCGCAAAAAGCTGCTGTTGCAGCCGCCCATGGCAAATGCGGGGGCGGCTGCAAAACGCATTACTTCTTCAGTTGGGTCGCAATCGCCTTCTCGGTTTTCTTGCCATAGGGCGGTTTGAACCCTCCCAATCCGGCTACGTCGATCTTGGGCTGAGTATAGACCGAACGGGCATGGCTGAATTCCTTGAAGCCTTCAGGCCCGTGATAGGAACCGATACCGGAGGGGCCGACACCGCCAAATGGCAAATCTTCCATGGCGATATGGAAGATCACATCATTCACTGTGACCCCGCCAGAGATGGTTTTCTGCAGCACAGTCTCTCGCTCCCCGCCATCTTCGCCAAAGTAATACAGGCCGAGGGGACGGTCATTTTCGTTCACATAATCAATTGCTTCGGTGACGTTCTTATATGTCTTCACGGGCAAAACCGGACCGAAAATCTCTTCCTGCATTGCAGTCATATCATCAGTGACATTGCGGAGGATTGTGAGCGGCATTTTGCGCGAATTAGTGTTGGAGAAATCCTCATCGCCCGGATTGACTTCGATAACTTCCGCGCCCTTCTCCTTCGCATCGGCAACTAAGCCCTGAAGCCGGTCGAAATGGCGATCCGTAACAACGGAGGCGTAGTCATCATTATCGAGCAAGGTCGGGAACTGGTTGTGAACACCCAACTGCACAGCGGCTACAGCGGCCTCTTCATTTTCTTCAGGCACAATCATGTAATCGGGCGCCAGACAAATCTGGCCGGCATTCATCATCTTGCCCAAAGCGATGCGCTCGCCTGCCTTTTCAAGATCGGCACTGCGACCGAGGACCACCGGTGATTTTCCGCCAAGCTCCAAAGTGACCGGCACAAGATTTTTACCCGCAGCCTCCATGACACGCCGCCCGGTCGCGGTTGAGCCGGTGAATACCAGATGGTCAAACTGCATCGATGAGAATGCCTGCGCGACTTCCGGGCTACCCGTGATGACAGCCACTTCGTCTTCTGCGAAATACTTTCCGATCAGCTCTGCAGTGAGCTCTGACGTCTTTTCGGTAAATTCCGATGGCTTGATCATCGCCCGGTTTCCGGCGGCGAGAATCTGCATAAGCGGGCCAAAAGAGAGATTTACGGGGAAATTCCACGGGCTCATTATGCCGATCACGCCCTTAGGCTCGTACCGCAGTTCTGCCTTGGCGCCCAGCAGACCGAGCGGGAATTGCACTTTCCGCTTCTCCGGCTTTGCCCATTTATCCATGTGCTTGAGACAATATTTGCCGAAATTGATCGTGCTGATAATATCCGTCAGCATACTCTGGTCGCGGCTGCGATTGCCGAAATCCTCGTTCATCGCTTCGCATAATTCCTCGCCGTGATCGACCAGTATGGCGATAGCCCGCTTTACGCGGTCACGGCGCACATCCAGACCCTCCGGCCGCGCGGCGGTAAACGCATCGCGCTGTTTCTTGAGGATTGCTTCCATTTCGTCTTTGCGATCACCGGCCATCATTCTCTCCATTAGTATCTATTTGCCACTTACTCTTCACTAGGATGAACCGATTGACAAGCGCCCTGTTCCGAAACGCTTGCTCCAGCGAAGCACGATATCCCCTCGAAGATTGATTTTGCCGCAACGCAGCACTAACTCGCCGGTGAAGTATTCTGTTTTTGAAAGGCACCCTTTGATGGCCCAGTTTTCCGCACATGATCCGATTGTCGTTCTTTCTTACGCACGCACTCCTATGGGCAGCATGCAAGGCGCGCTGTCGGAAGTGTCTGCAACAGATCTGGGCGCAACTGCGGTAGAGGCAGCTGTCACACGTGCCGGTGTCGAAGGCGCTACGATTGACCGCGTCTATATGGGATGCGTGCTTCCTGCCGGTCTGGGTCAGGCCCCTGCCCGCCAGGCGGCGATTAAGGCGGGTCTGCCTAAATCTGTTCAGGCGACCACGGTCAACAAAGTATGCGGGTCCGGAATGCAGACAGTCATCATGGGGGCAGAGGCGCTGGCTGCCGGCTCGGTGAATACAGTCGTCGCTGGCGGAATGGAAAGCATGACCAATGCGCCGTATTTGCTGAAGAAGCACCGCTCTGGCGCGCGCATCGGCCACGATACAGCTTATGATCATATGTTCCTCGACGGGTTGGAGGATGCTTATGAAGAAGGCCGCGCGATGGGCACTTTCGCGCAGGACACCGCCAATGATTACCAGCTAACACGCGAGGAGATGGATGCTTATTCCATCGAATCCCTTCGCCGGGCCAATGCCGCCATTGAAAGCGGCGCCTTTAGGGATGAAGTTGTTCCTGTGACGGTCAAAACCCGCAAAGGCGATCACGTCGTCGATACAGACGAAGCCCCTGGCCGCGGCCGCCCGGACAAGATCCCGGCGCTTCGCCCTGCTTTCGCCAAGGATGGTACGATCACGGCGGCAACCTCCAGCTCTATTTCAGACGGCGCGGCAGCGGTCGTGCTGACACGCGAAAGCATTGCCAAAGATGCAGGCAAAGAACCTGTTGCGAAGATTATCGCGACTGCCGCACACGCTCAGGAGCCGTCCGAATTCACAATCGCCCCGATAGGTGCGATCAATAAGGTTCTGGAGAATGCCGGCTGGTCCACTGACGATGTCGACATTTGGGAAGTGAACGAGGCGTTTGCCTGTGTGGCCATGTTTGCAATGCGTGACATTGGCATCCCGCACGAGAAGATCAACGTAAACGGCGGCGGCACCGCGCTGGGGCACCCGATCGGAGCCAGCGGCACGCGGATCATCGTGACGCTGCTTAATGCGCTGAAAGCTCAAGGTAAGAAGCGCGGCGTAGCGAGCCTGTGCATTGGCGGCGGGGAAGCCACAGCAATCGCCGTTGAAATGGTCTGAGTATAAAAACGTCCGCTTCACGCTAGGCATCTGCGCTATTCGGTGTTAGCCCTCGCGTTTTACGGAGGAGGATACCAATGAAGAAACTGATCGCACTTGCAAGCTGCGTGGCTCTGGCCGCGTGTTCACAGGGTGAAGCAGATGCACCTGCCGAAGGTGAAACTGATGCAACGATGACTGCAGAAGCACCTGCTGCTGTGGACGGCGACACTATGGCCGGCACATATGATGTGACCGCCGCTGACGGAACCACATTCACCGCATCGCTGAACGCCGATGGCACATATACTGACACGGCTGCAGACGGCTCTGTTATGGAGAGCGGCACATTTGTGGAAACCAACGGCCAGACCTGCTTCAATTCGAGCGAAGAAGGCGCTGCGCCCAATTGCTGGACCGTGGGTGAACCTGCGGAAGACGGTACAATTTCCGCGACCAACGACGATGGCGAAACAGTCACCATGACGAAACGTTGATCTGGTAAACCATACCACAAGTCACGAAAGGGGCGGCCATTGCGCCGCCCTTTTTTCGCCTGAAGCGGCCCCGTCTTTTACGGCTCTCCCGTTCCCCATAAGCGGCTGGCAGATACCCAACCGACGCGGCCCGCAACGTCGAATTCGCACCATCCGGTCTGGCAATCGCCCAGCACGCCGACGACGCCCGGTTCCGCATTCCATTTCAAACCGCCGGTTTCGGACGGGGCATCGCGCATAGCCGCCAGTCCCTCACCCACGACAACAGCGCCGCGTTTAGGGCTGAGCAGGCTGGAAGACACCCACCCCTCTGCGCCTTCCGAATCCTGAATGAGCCGCCACCCGTCCACCAAACGGATCACTTTGATCGGCAAGCCCTTGCGCTTATACACCCACTCGATCGGATATTCGCGGCTGGGACCAACCCGCATATTCAGCTCTTCGGTTTTAATCGTCGCCCAATAGGGTGCCTCCCGCGTTTGTGCGAAAGCAGGATTGGCAGAAATTAAAGAGAGCGCGCCGAGCGCCAAGAGAATCCGTTTCAGCATCTCGCTGTAATAGCGCTTTTTGTGGCTCGCCTTCAAGGCGCAACGCTTCCTGCTTGACGCTTTGCCCTTCCGCGTCCTAGCGCCAGCCACATGGCTGAAAAACACCCTAATGGCAGCGAGAGCGGACGGCGCGTCTCCGGCAAACCGAAAATTATCGTGACGCGGCATCTAATGCCCTCTGTCGAAGCGCGCATGAGCGAATTATATGATGCGACGCTGAACACCGAAGATACGCCCATGTCCCGCGATCAGCTGGCGGCGGCGATGCAGGAATGCGATGTTCTGGTGCCGACAGTGACGGACCGTATCGACGCGCAATTGATTGCGGCAGCGAGCGATCGCCTTGGCCTGATCGCCAGCTTCGGTGCAGGCACAGACCACATTGATTTGAAAGCTGCCAAGGATCGCGGGATTATTGTTACCAACACGCCGGGCGTGTTTACCGATGACACTGCCGATCTGGCGATGTCGATGATCATCGGCGTGCCGCGCCGCGTACGCGAAGGCGTGTCCCTGGTGCGCAAAGGCAAATGGACCGGCTGGGCACCATCGGGCCTGCTGGGCCGGCAATTGGGCGGCAAGGTTCTGGGCATTATCGGTATGGGCCGGATTGGTCAGGCTGTTGCCCACCGCGCGCGGGCATTCGGAATGAAAATCGCCTATCATAACCGCCACCGCCTGCCACTGGCCGTGGAAACCATGCTCGGCGCAGAATTTTACGAGCACGAAGATGATCTGATTGCTGCATCGGACATCGTCTCGCTCCATTGTCCCGCAACCGAAAAAACAATCGGCTTTTATGATCAGAAACGCTTTGACCTGATGAAAGACGGTTCCTGCCTGATCAACACCGCCCGCGGTGATCTGGTCGATCAGGAGGCGCTGATTGCTGCGCTGGAAAGCGGGAAGCTGGTTGGCGCCGGACTGGACGTCTATCCTGACGAACCAAATGTAGACCCGCGCCTACTCGCCCACCCCAACGTCATGACCCTACCGCATATTGGCAGCGCGACCGCAGAGGGCCGCGAAGCATCAGGCGAGAAAGTCATCGCCAATATCCGCTTCTGGGCCGACGGCCACCGCCCACCCGATCAAGTGCTGGATGCTTTGGT
>JAHDBR010000014.1:0-41835 GCA_020630295.1 Sphingomonadaceae bacterium | reverse complement strand
CTCACTCCCCAGTCAAAATACGGTCCACCAGTTCCTTCACTGTCGGCGTGAAGTTGTTGGAATAGAACGGGTCTTTCTTAAACCGGTATGCGGCATGACCTGCGAAGGCGAGGTTTTCATCCACCGGGTCGCCATGCGCGATGTTTTGCAAATTTTTCTGGATGCAGAAGCTGCGCGGATCGGCAAGGCGGCCAGTGGTGTAATCATCATGGTCTTTCCATGACGAAAAGGCACAATGCGACAGGCAGCCCATGCAATCGGTCTGGTCCTTGCGGATTACATCACGCGCTTCCGGCGTAACGAAGACAAGCGTATCGTCCGGTGTTTTAAGAGCCTCCGAGTGCCCTTCCCCCATCCATACGCGTGCACGTTCCTGGTCCGCTGCCGCAACCCATAATTTTGCACCTTTGCCGCCAAAGCCGAGTTGCACATCGCACTCATCGGTCTGGTCTTTTGAAAAGGCGATTTGCCGCTCGCTACGGTGCATCAAATCAAACAGGAACGGATTTTTCACGGCGGATGAATAGAACCCGGTAGGCGAGAATTTGTGCAGCAGCACATCACCCGGTTCGACCGTGCGCAGCATATCTTTCCATTCTTGCGGAATCGGGCTTTCCTGCGTCAGCAACGGACGGGTTCCGAACTGAAACGCGACTTTGCCCAATTCGGGATTGTCGATCCAGTTTTCCCATTCGCTTAGCGCCCAAACGCCGCCGGCCATCACAATTGCACAATCTTCCGATACGCCTTCTTTGCGCATGGTTTCGCGCAGGGCCTTCACGCGCGGATACGGGTCCTGCGGTTCGCGGGGGTCCTCTGCATTGGATAGGCCGTTATGGCCGCCCGCCAGCCACGGATCTTCATAGACAACCGCCGCCATCAGGTCCGGCACCTTGTGATAGCTGCGCTTCCACAGGGCACGAAATGCGCGTGCAGAGCTAATGATCGGAAGGTAATTAACGTTATAACGCGCGGCAATTTCTGCCAGCTTATACGGCATACCCGCGCCGCAGGTGACACCGGTCACAAGACCTTTGGTGTTTTCCAGAATACCTTCCAGAACCGCCTGCGCACCGCCCATTTCCCATAGAACATTGATATTGATGGCGCCTTGCCCGTTGGCAATCTCATAGGCTTTTTTGACCTGCTCGGTACCGCCATCAATGCCGTAACGGATAAGTTGATCATGCCGTTCGCGGCGGGTTTTCTGCGGGTAGAGCTGCGGAATGACCTCACCGTTTTCATCGGTGCTGTCCGCGTTTACCGCGCTGACGGTACCGATGCCGCCCGCGGCTGCCCACGCGCCGGAGCTTGCGTGGTTTGTCGCTGAAACACCTTTACCGCCTTCGATCAATGGCCAGACTTCGCGTCCACCATACATAATCGGGCTTAAACCCTTAAAAGCCATTATAGATCAATTCCTTGAAATGCGGTCTAATTCGCCGCTTTGCTTGCCCCGCCTGCCGATGCGGACCCGGGCCCGCGGCATGGTTTAATTTTATTTGGTTCCGGTCTCGTAGCGGCAACCTTGAACTGTGCATAGTACCCCGCAAGCTCCGGGGCATCTTTAAACGCCATCAATTCAAATCCCACGCGTTTAAATTCGCATGACAGCAGCAGCGGATCGATACCGTGCTGGTCGGTTGGCCGGTCCACATCCACGACAATCACCTGGCCGCCTTCTTTGAGCGAAGGCCAAAGCCGGTAAAGAAACGCGTAAGGCTCCTGAACCTCGTGATACATATGGACCAGAAAGATACGGTCGAAGCTGTCTTCGGGCAGCCGCGGATCATCACCCGCGCCGAGTTTTATCGACACATTATCGAGCCGTTCTTTAGCAACCCGGTTGCCAAGCCGTTCAAGCGCGTCCTTATCAATGTCCTGCGCCAATACGCGGCCATCGGCGCCAACGCGCTCGGCCAGACGAACCGTATAATATCCGTCCCCCGCGCCAATATCGGCAACCGTCATGCCCGGCGTAATCTCGGCAAGTGCCATCACCCGCTCTGCCTCTCCGCGCCCGTCCCGGGCCGTTTCGGTGGAGAACGAATTCGCGCCGAGATCGGAAACAGGCCGGTCAGGTAACGGAAACTCCAGCGCCGTTTCCGGGCGGTCCGTATCAACCTCTTTACAGCCTGAAATAATGGTCAATGCGCATAATGCGGGCACGAAGAAGGAAATGCGCTTCATAGTTCCGCCATACCCAGCGCGCGCGGGACGTGCAACATCACGTAACATCGGGGAATGACACGCATCAGCGATCGTTGCCGTATTATTCGACGTCTTCCACCTCAACGGTTTCACCCGTTACGCGCAGTGCAAGTGCAGCCGAAATGAACGGGTCTAACGCTCCGTCCAGAACATTGTCCGGCGCGGTGGACGTTACCCCTGTGCGAAGGTCCTTCACCATCTGATACGGCTGCAAAACGTAGCTGCGGATTTGATGCCCCCAACCGATTTCTGTTTTGGACTCGTACTCGCTACCCGCTGCCGCTTCACGTTCGGCCATTTCGCGTTCGAACAAGCGCGCTTTCAGCATATTCATCGCGGTCGCGCGGTTTTTATGCTGGCTTCGGTCGTTCTGGCTAGCCACCACGATGCCCGTGGGCTGGTGGGTGATCCGCACAGCAGAGTCAGTCGTATTAACGTGCTGACCGCCCGCACCTGACGCGCGGTACGTGTCGATCTTCAAATCACTTTCATTGATGTCGACTTCGAAATCATCATCGATCACCGGATAGACCCAAACGGAACTGAAACTGGTGTGACGTTTAGCCGCGCTGTCATACGGGCTGATGCGCACAAGCCGGTGAACGCCGCTTTCGGTTTTGGCATAGCCATAGGCGTTCTCGCCCTTGACCAGCATGGTGGCAGATTTGATTCCCGCCTGATCACCGGCGTGATAATCCACCATTTCGACCTTGTAGCCGCGCTTTTCCGCCCAGCGGTAATACATCCGCTGCAACATCTCTGCCCAGTCTTGGCTTTCCGTGCCGCCCGCGCCTGCGTGAATTTCGATATAGGTGTCGTTACCGTCCGCTTCACCGGCCAGCAGTGCCTGAACCTTGTCCGCATCTGCACGGTCAGCCAGCTTCTCCAAACTGTTCAAACCGTCTTGCACGATGTCATCATCGCCTTCGGCTTCACCCATCTCGATGAATTCGACAGCATCGGACATCTCGCCGGAAATTTCGTTGACGGTATTTACCGCGCCTTCGAGCTGCTTCTGCTCGCGCATGATTGTTTGCGCCTGTTTCGGATCATCCCACAAGGTCGGATCCTCGACCCGCGCATTCAATTCATCCAGACGGCGCAGTGCGCGGTCCCAATCGAGCGATTGGCGCACCAACTGCAACGCAGCTTCGATCCGGTCGATATTGGCCTGCCCTTCGGCACGCATAGGATTTCCTTCCGCACATTCGCAGCCCGCATCGCGCGCCGACAAGCTTGCACGCCCGCTTATAGCACAGGCGCGGATTGTAAAGTTCAGCCGCATGGTCGCGGCCAAACATCTACCGGTTAATAGATGCCGCCCTGCTCTTCGACAAAGTCTTCGGGCGGTTCCTCGCGAACCTCTTGCCGCACACGTGTGCGGGCAGCCGCAGTTGAGCCTCTACGGATCAGAGCGAGAATTTCCTTGCGCTTGCTCTCAATCTCGTCGCGGCGCGTAATCCGGGGCGGTTCGGTGTCAGGCTTGAAAGCCTCCCATATCACGCTGGCCTTCGGATCGCTGCCAGGCCACGCATCAAATACGCGTTTTCCAGAAAGCCGGTCCACCCGTACCATCCGCACACCGGACGGCGCCACAAACGGATCACCCCGCTGGCGTTCTTTGGTTTCTTGGAAGAACTGCTTGATGATAGGCGCCGCAATAGTTCCGCCCTGCGCGTAGCCGCCCATATTGCGCGGCTTATCATAGCCGATATAAGCGCCCGCGATTACTTCCGGCGTACCGCCGACAAACCAAACATCTTTCGGTCCAGTCGTAGTGCCGGTCTTACCGAACATTGGCAGATCGAGGCTACGCAGGACTGTGCCGGTACCCCGTTTCACCACGCCTTCCAGCATATGCACGGTTTGGAACGCTGTGCGCGCATCCATCACCTGTTTTCCGAGAGCACCGAGGCGCGGCATCGGTTGACCGTCCCAATCGGCCATGTTGCAGCCTGTGCATTCCCGCTTGTCAGCGCGGTACACGACCTTGCCCCGGCGATCCTGCACGTAATCAATCACTGTCGGTTCATTCAGGCGCCCATGATTGGCCAAGGCCGAATAGGCGTTGACCATCTTCATTACCGTTGTTTCGCCCGCACCCAGTGCAAAGGCCGGATAGGGTTCGTAACTGCCAATTCCCAAATCCTTGATCGTTTTTACGACTTTGGGCATTCCCGATTCCATCGCAACATGGATCGTCATTAGGTTGCGCGACTGTTCCAGCCCCCAACGCATCGTGTGAACGCCGCCGCCACCGCCGCCGGAGTTACGGAAGCATTTTTCGCCATATCGTGAACCCTGATAATAACAGTACGTCTGATCGGGGACTTCGGTGGCCGGTGTCATCCCGTTATCCAGGCCGGTGGCATAGACAAACGGTTTGATCGTAGAGCCGGGTTGACGGTTCGCTTGGGTGGCCCGGTTGAACGAGCCAAGCCGGCTATCAAACCCGCCCTGCATCGCGAAGATTCGTCCGGTCTGCGGGTCTTGCGCAACAAAACCGCCGGAAACTTCCGGCAATGTCCGCACAAGATAGTTTGATCCAGATTTCAGCGCAGCAATGACATCGCCAGCCTTCAAGGCATTGGGCAGATTGGTTAGCGGTGCTTCTTCGCCATCAGAAAAGCCGATTTTTGCGGAAGAGCCGCTACGCTCTGTTACGACACCGATGCGCCATCCTTCGTAATTGATCCCGAGGAATGAACTGGCCAGCTGGCTGCTCCAGCTTCCTTCGCTAAGGTCAATCGTCGCGATCGGACCGCGCCAGCCTTTGCTGCCATGATACCGGACCATGCCGCGACGTAGCGACTTGCGGGCGGCGTCCTGCATTTCAGGATCCAGCGACGTGCGTACCCACAATCCGCCAGCATAGACACTGTTCTTGCTGTCTTCGGCTGTCTCGCCAAATTCGTCGATTAATTTGCGGCGGACCTCTTCCAGAAAATACCCGGCATCTACAGACCGGGTGGAAGATTGCTGTGTCGCGATGCCAAGTGGCAAAGCCTTGGCCGTTTCTGCCTCTGCCGCCGTGATGAATTCGTTCGCCGCCATTTGCCCAAGCACGAAGTTCCGGCGCTCTACCGCGCGGTCAAAGTTTTTGGCGCGGCTATAGGTTTCGGGCGCTTTTGGCAAAATGGCGAGATAGGCCATTTCGTGAAGTTCCAGATCGCCCACATCCTTGTCGAAATAAGCGCGCGAGGCCGCTTGCACCCCGTAACTACGCCGACCCAGCGGAATCTCATTGAGATACAATTCAAGGATTTCCTGCTTGGAAAGAACGCCCTCAATACGGCGTGCAAGCATCATCTCCTTGATTTTACGCGTAATCGAATACTCATTCGTCAGCAGAATATTCTTCGCGACTTGCTGCGTGATGGTAGATCCGCCCACCGCGCGTTCGTCAGACCCGACCTTGCTAACATAATCGATAACCGCGCCGACCAAGCCGCCTGCATCGATACCGCCATGGCTAAAGAAGGTCTTATCTTCGGCTGCCAGATAGGCTTCAATAAGTTGCTCGGGAAAATCCGCATATTGTAGCTGCACCCGACGCTCACGCGCATATGAATGAACAATCTCGCCATCCATGCCGCGCACCACCGTCGGCAAAGGCGGCTCATAATCAACCAGTGAATTTGCGTCCGGAAGACTTCGCGCGAGCAATACCCATGCGATCAGCCATAGCACCAAGAAAAGACCGAGGCCGATTGCGCCCCAACGGAACCAGCGCCGATCATGCCAGTTGGTTTTAAACCAGCCAACGACGCCGCTCGCATCGCGGCGGATGCGGTAGCTAAGTGATTCGAATTTCGATGTTTCAGCCATAATCGGTTTGAGCCTCTAGCACGGCATTTCTGACTCGCGCCAGAACGATTCTCGCACCTGTTGATTGCTTTGCATTGCGGACCATTCGGCGACCACTTCAATGTCCGGCTTATTCGCCTGCCTGCCGCGCAAAATAGATACGAATTGCGCGGGCCATTGTCTCTGCAAAGGCTGCCCTTCCCTCCGCCGACGCCAATCGCTGCGCGTCTGACGGGTTCGTTATATACCCGGATTCGTACAGCACGGCGGGCACGTCTGGCGCGCGTAGCACGGCTAATTCAGCCTGGCGCCGTCTCTGGGGATGAAATTTGAGCACACCCTCGCCCTCTCGAGTAATCAGCTGCGCGAATTCAGCAGAGGTTTGCTGAACCCGCCTTTGCGACAATTCGACGAGCAGATCGTTAACTTCCTGGCTGCGGCCCTCAAGAACCACCCCGTTCACATTGTCTGCGTTGTTCTCCCGCTCGGCAAAACGCGCCGCGGATTCGCTCGAAGCCTCCTCGGCCAAAGTATAAATGCTCGCCCCGCTCACACCGCTTACTTCACCGGACGAATCTGCATGGATCGAGATAAACAGGTCGGCATTCAGTCTTCGCGCAATTTCGGGCCGTTCTTCCAAAACAAGGAACGTGTCATCATCGCGGGTCAACGCCACGCGTATGCCGCCCTCTTCGATAAGCTGGTCACGCAGGGCAATCGCGAGGCCAAGCACGATTTCCTTCTCGCGAAAACCCGCACCGCTGGCGCCCGGATCTTTTCCCCCGTGCCCCGCATCAATGACAACCAACGGGCGCGAATTGTCCGGCGGACCCAATACATCAGGCAGATCAAGGGGGTTTCCCGCCCCGGGAAGCAGCAGCCTCACGACGTAGTCCCGTCCCAGATGCGGGACCGGTATGGTCAGCCCAAACGCATAAAGGCCCGCGATTAACAGCACGGGCGCTAAAAATATTAACCAAAGTTGCATACGCAGTGACATTGCGCATCCCTGTTAGGGTGTTGCAGGCAAGTTGCGCAATATGGTTGCTACATGAAACCCACGGTGCTAACCCCGCAATCATTGAAAGGGTTCGCCTTATCAGGTCGGATTACTGCCCAAACGGCATGGATTTATCCCGCTTGCTAAGAAACATTTCAAATTACGCTGCGGCACATTGGCGCAGCATCACGACAGGTTGATGCAGATATGAGAAGCCTCTCCCCGACCCATCACGCGCCGCCGCAAGGCTGCGCCGTGACACGGGCTGGACAGGCGGCGCAACATACGCGTGGGCTCACATCAGCAGACACATCACTCCGGTTCGACACACGAATTACGGCGAATACGCGCCGGAACCGGCATTTCATTTCTGCGCGCGACAACGCCCGCAGTATTCACACAAATTTGCACATCCCTACAGCCGGCCAGGCTAAGCAGCTTGGTCCGCCCGGGCGTGCATGGAGAAAATTCAATGGCAACGCGCATGCTAATCGATGCGCGCCACTCGGAAGAAACCCGGGTGGCGGTACTCAAGGGAAACCGGATTGAGGAGTTTGACTTTGAATCTGCTGAACACAAGCAGATCAAAGGGAATATTTATCTAGCCAAGGTCACGCGGGTCGAACCGTCCTTGCAGGCTGCATTCGTCGATTTCGGCGGCAACCGGCACGGCTTTTTGGCATTTAACGAAATCCATCCCGACTATTATCAGATTCCAAAAGAAGACCGCGAACAATTGCTCGCGGAAGAAGCCGAAGCGGCAGCTGAAGAAGCGCGCCTGCGGTCTGAAGAAGAAGATGAAGGCAACGTCCCCGGCGACGAATATGACGCCGAAGACGAATCTTCCGAAGCGTTGGCCGAAGATCTGGCCGAAGATGGCATGGAAGAAATCGATACGTCTGAAAAAGACAAGGTCGCCACCATCGAAGAAGGCCATGTAGATGGTGATGAAGACGATGATGATGACAGTGATGACGAAGAAGACGAAGCGTCCGACGATAATTCCGAAAGCAAGCAGCAGTCACGTCGCGGACGTGGTCGCCGCGGCCGGAATGGCAAGAACGCACGCCGTCAAGGCGGTGGTAAAGGCCGCAGCCGCGCCAAAGAAGTGGACGAAGTTCGCGCCAAACGGATGGCTCTTCGCCGCCGTTACAAGATTCAGGACGTAATCCAGCGCCGTCAGGTTTTGCTGGTGCAGGTTGTGAAGGAAGAACGCGGCAATAAAGGCGCCGCTTTAACAACCTATCTCAGCCTGGCTGGCCGCTACACGGTGCTTATGCCGAATAGCAGCCATGGCGGCGGTATCTCCCGCAAGATTTCCAGCGCACAGGATCGCAAGCGACTGAAGCAAGTAGTCGGCGATCTCAATCTGCCCAAAACCATGGGCCTGATTGTCCGCACAGCCGGACTTTCGCGTACCAAGACCGAGATCAAGCGTGACTTTGATTATCTCGCCCGTCTGTGGGGAGATATCCGTAACAATACGCTCGGCTCCAGCGCCCCGGCGCTGATCCATTCGGACAGTGATCTGATCAAACGCGCGATCCGCGATATTTACAATCGCGAGATCGAGGAGGTCATTGTTGAAGGCGAAGACGGGTATAAATCCGCCAAGAGCTTCATGAAGATGTTGATGCCCAGCCATGCGCGCCGGGTGAAGGCGTATTCCGACCCTGTGCCGCTGTTCCAGCGGTATGGCGCAGAAGATCAGCTAAGGGCGATGTATGATCCCGTCGTTCAACTCAAATCGGGCGGCTATCTGGTCATCAACCCGACAGAGGCGCTGGTATCTATCGACATTAACTCGGGCCGGTCCACCAAGGAACACGGAATTGAGCAAACCGCCACTGCCACCAACGTAGAGGCCGCGCGCGAAATCGCCCGCCAACTGCGTTTGCGTGACATGGCGGGACTGGTTGTGATCGACTTTATCGACATGGAATATAATTCCAACGTCCGTAAGGTAGAGCGCGCAATGAAGGATGCGCTCAAGAACGATCGGGCGCGTATTCAGGTTGGCCGTATTTCGGGCTTCGGTCTGATGGAAATGAGCCGCCAGCGTCTGCGCACCGGCGTGCTGGAAGCGACGACCCGCGAATGTCCGCATTGCGACGGCACCGGCCTTGTCCGCACTGCATCATCTGCAGGCCTGTCTGCCCTGCGTCTGATCGAAGACGAAGCCGCCAAGGGTAAAGGTACTGTTATTTCGCTCTCCGCCAGTACCGAAGCTGCGGTTTATTTGCTCAATTCGAAGCGCGCCGATCTGGCGGAGATCGAAGAGCGTTATAACGTCGCTGTCGAAGTGCTCCCTGAAGGTGAAGACGAAGGCGCGAAGATGGAAGTGGGCAGTTCTGGCCCCCGTCCGACAGAAGCCCCAAAGTTTGAACCAATCATTGACGAAGACGATGATGATGATGAGCCGGTAGAAGAAACTTACGAGGAAGATGAAGATCGCCCGCGTAAGAAACGCCGCCGCCGTGGTGGCCGTGGTCGCAACAAACGCGGCGATGGTGACAATGGCGAAAACGGCTCTGACGAGAACCAGACTTCTGATAGCGGCGGTGACCGCCATAATGAGGAAGAACTGGACGAAGACGGCAAGCCGAAGAAGAAGCGCCGCCGCCGTGGTGGTCGTGGCCGCCGTGGTGGTCGCGGAAGAGGTGAAGCCGGACAAAACGGTGATACTGAAGGCGAAGATGCCTCTTCAGTTGGTAATCGTTCCGACAGTTCTGACGAGGCCCCTGCCGCTTCAGAAAATACGGAAAGTGCTCCGGCTGAAGCACCAGCGGATGATGCTGAAAAGCCGAAGCCCAAGCGGACCCGCCGGAAGAAGGCAGAACCCAAGGCTGATGATGCCCCGGTAGAAACCGCAGAGGAAGCCCCTGCTGAAGAAAAGCCGAAAGCAAAGCGGAAACCGCGCAAGAAGGCTGAACCAAAGGCGGCGAAAGCCGATACGGATGACGCGGCGACAGAAGCTGCCGATACCGACGAAAAGCCGAAACCAAAGCGCAAACCGCGTAAGAAGGCCGAGTCTAAGACTGCAGACGTCAAACCGGCCAAACCGAAAGCTGCCAAGAAGGTCAAAGATCAATTGACTGACGACATTGCAGTGGTTTCAGGCCCGGCCGACACTGCGCAAACTGCGGAAGCAGAGGCCGCTAAGGATGATGCTAAGCCAGGCAAGCCGCGGCGCGGTTGGTGGCAACGCACGTTCGGCGAATAGGCTGACACTACAATATTGAGTGGCCGCCCGGTTCTTCGATGGACCGGGCGGCCATTTTTTTGCGCGGTTCAGTTTCCGGTTTTGGTTCCGACGCCCCATTCCATCCAGCCAACCGGTTTCGGCGTTCCGGGCGCATATCCTTCGCCCATTGGTTCAACTTCAAAGCCCCCACCGCGAACTGCGGACGTAATCGGGCGGGTCAAATGACACCCTCCGGCAACCGGCTTCCAGAGCGGTTCGATCCGGTCCTGCCACTTTGCAACCGGCGAATCGGGTGCCCGGCCATGTTCGAGAAATAGAAGCCGTCCGCCCGGTTTCAGGATGCGGCGCATCTCTTTGACAACTTGCGACTGGTCCTGAACCGAGCACATTGTGTAGGTGCAAACCACCGTGTCGAAACTGTTATCATCGAAGGGGATGCTTTCGCCGACACCGTCACGAATATCGGCCTTCCATCCCTTCTTTTCCGCCGCCGATCTGGCATATTCAAGCAGCTTTCCGCCCGGATCTATACCGGCGTAACGCGTTATTGCCGTAGCGTCATAGAAGGGGTGGTTGATCCCGCCGCCGCAGCCCAATTCGAACACGTCTCCACGCGCCAAAGGCACCACTTTTGACCGAAGTTTCATAATCTGCGGAGTACCGCAGGCCAGCTTGATAAGCCGCGGGACGCCATGCGCATCCCACCATTTTTGCAGGCCCATTTTTACCCCTTCCCAATCGTAACATCCAAAGCCATGATACCGCAAAAGCAGGGGCAGACAAAATGCACCGCTTTTGTGGGAGAGAATGATGGCCAAGGTTCACCGCACACCGGATGCGCGATTTTCCGATATTCCCGATTACCCGTTCGATCCGCGCTATCACATTTTGAACGACGGATTGCGGTTGCACTATGTGGATGAAGGCCCGCGAGACGGTATTCCGGTCCTTATGATGCATGGCGAGCCAAGCTGGAGCTTCCTTTACCGAAAGATGATCGGACCCGTGGTCGAAGCGGGTTACCGCGTGCTCGCCCCCGATCTCATCGGCTTCGGCAAATCGGACAAGCCGACTTCAAAAGGCGATTATAGCTATGCCGGACACGTGGCATGGATGCGCGAATGGTTCGAGGCCATGGGCCTCAATCAGGTCATTCTTGCCTGTCAGGACTGGGGCTCGCTTATCGGCCTCAGGCTGGTTGCGGCAATGCCGGACAAATTTGCCGGCGTGGTTCTATCCAATGGCGGCTTGCCCGCAGGGCAGGAACCGCCGCCAGCCTTTGCCAAATGGCGTACCTTTGCCAAAATGAGCCCCGTATTCCCGATTGGCGCAATCATTCAAAAGGCGACGACGACCGATCTGCCGCAAGACGTAGTCGATGCTTACAATGCGCCCTATGACACGCGCGGCAGCAAGGCGGGCTCCCGAATATTCCCGGCGCTTGTGCCGCTAGGTGATAATGTAGAAGTTCCCGCGCAGTTGGAGGCGTGGAAATCGCTCGAACAATTCGACAAGCCCTTCACCTGCTGCTTCAGCGATAAAGACCCGATTACCAAGGGCGGGTTTGCGGCATTTCAGGAACGTGTTCCCGGCGCCAAGCATGATTTGCACCGCACGCTGAGCGGCGGACATTTTATTCAGGAAGACGATCCACTGGGCTTTGTGGGGGCCATTCTGGATACCGCCAAGCATGCGGGCGTGTAACTATTGCGCAGCAGAACAGTTTTCGCTTTCCGCTGCGGAGCATAGTTTCTATTAGTTGGTGATCTACCAGCTACGGGATGCCTACATGACCACGAATATCGAACCGCTCCGCATTCCGGACGAGGCCAAAGAGCGGGTTCGCCTGCTATATATGGCCAAGCACGCGAAATTTGGCGGCGGGATGCATCCCGAAGACGGCAATCACGCCATCTACCATCACGAGGTCCGCACAACGCTGGAAAATCTCGGTCTGAATCTTCAACTTGAAGACAATTATCAGGTTCTTTTCGAGCGGCCCGAAGTCGATTTCATCTTTCCGTTGCTCAATCGCGGCGGCTTTGTGAACTCTGAAATGGTCATCCCGCTGCTGTGTAATATGCACCGTATACCCTATCTCGGCGCGATGCCGTTCCTGCGCGGCTTAGGGGATGATAAAAGCGTGTCGAAGCTGGTTGCGCGCAATGCGGGCGTGCCAACCGCTGACTGGTTCTGTTACCGCAAGGGCGCGCCCATTCTTGAGCAGGATTTGCCCGCAGCGCCCGACGGGCGTTGGGTCATCAAGCCTAACGCATCTTCCGCCAGCTGGGGCATTTCCGATGCCAGAGACTGGTTCGGCGTGACTAACGCGATTGCGAACATTCACGGGCAAGGCCACGATGCCATCGTTGAACCATATCTCAATGGCTATGACATCCAGTGCGCCTTCATCACTTTGAATGACGAACCCGTAGCGCTTCCGATGCTGTGGTACGAGCGTGAGGACACGCAGCGCCTATGGACCTATTACGAGAAACGGGATCTGGTCCAGAACACAGAGAAGGCAGCGCTAAAGCTGTTTGAGGACCCGGATCTGGCTCCGAAAATTGAAGACATGGCGCGCAAGTTTGCCCGCGAAATGCTGCCCTTTGACTATGGCCGCATCGAGTTCCGGCTTGATCTGGATACGGGTGAAATCAATTTCATCGAAATCAATCTCAACTGCAATCTGTGGTCGGAAAAAGTCATGGCAAAGGCAGCCAGCTATGCAGGTTTCAGCCATGCCGATCTGCTCGAAACATTGCTCGCAGAAAGCTGGCGCCGTAACGCATTGATCGCAGGTTAAGCGGGAATTTGCTTTCCAGCAAAATCAAAAACATTGCCGCTATCTTCGGGTGTCAGGCCGCCCAGAACATCCAGCATGGCAGCGGCGCTGTATTCCGGCGCAAACAGCTTGCCGTCCGGCACATTGGCCTGAAACGGCTCTGAAAGTTCGGTATCCACGGTACCCGGGTGCAGCCCGGCCACTACGGCTAGTTTATGCGTGCGCGCCAATTCGATCGCAAAGTTTTTCAGCAGCATATTCAGCGCTGCTTTTGATGCGCGATAGGAATGCCAACCGCCCAGCCCGTTATCGCTGATTGATCCAACACGCGCGGAAAGTGCGGCAAATCCACTGCGTTCGCCGCGCGGCAAAAGCGGCAACATATGCTTCGCGATGATCGCCGGACCGATTGTATTCAGACTGAATATGCGCGCCATCGCAGACTGATCCAGCTTTCGGTAACTGCGCTCTGGCCCGGTTCCGTCCTCCAGCGTTAAGACACCAGTTGCCACGATAATCTGGTCGGGAGGATCGCTTGCAAGCAGCTTGGCTGCGGCAGCAATGGTGCCCTCGTCTTCCAAGTCGAATGCGAACGGAGTAATGGCTTCATCACTGGGACCGCTACCTGAACGCGATCCGGCCCACACGCGGCTTCCACGCCGCGCAGCTTCGCTGCAAATAGCCGCGCCAATGCCGCCGGTCGCACCAAAAACTGCGGTGCATCGGGAAATGTTTTCGGGTTTGGTAGTATCCATATTAGTGAGACGCATCACGCGATGGCCCAGTTCCCTAAAACCCGCACGTTGGTCAGCCTTAGATGCACGGCGCGCAACATCGGTTTCGAAGGATTTGCGTGTCTGGTCCGTTTGTATGAGCTATATGAACTGGAGCAGCATTGCCGCATCGTTGACACCCCATGCTGGCGGCTTGTGTTGACCGGCATTTTCGCTAAGACGAACGCAACTTAAAGATCAGGACTTTCTTCCCATGGCGAGCTTCACCCTTCCTAAAAATTCCAAGATCAACGGCAAAGGCCGTTCTCACAGCGCCGAAGGTGCTGGACGGGTGAAGAAGTTCAAGATTTATCGTTACGATCCCGATACGGGCGAAAATCCCCGTTATGACACGTTTGAAATTGACCTCGACCAATGCGGCCCGATGGTTCTTGACGCTCTGTTTAAGATCAAAAACGAGATTGATCCGACCCTGACATTCCGCCGGTCATGCCGGGAAGGTATTTGCGGATCATGTTCGATGAATATGAACGGCAAAAACGGGCTGGCATGCACTTCCGCGATTGAGGATATGAAGGGCGATATCCAGATCACCCCGCTTCCGCATATGGAAGTAATCAAGGATCTGGTTCCGGATTTCACGCATTTCTACGCGCAATACGCTTCTATCCGCCCTTGGCTGCAGGCTGTCACGCCTACGCCAAGCGGCAAGGAACGCCTGCAGTCACCGGAACAGCGCGAGCAACTGGATGGTTTGTACGAATGCATTCTGTGTGCGTGCTGCTCTACCAGCTGCCCGTCTTACTGGTGGAACAGTGACAAGTTCCTCGGCCCTGCAATTCTGCTTCAGGCCTATCGCTGGTTGGCAGACAGCCGTGATGAAATGACTGGCGAGCGACTGAACGAACTGGAAGATCCATTCCGCCTCTATCGCTGTCACACAATCATGAATTGCGCCAATGTGTGCCCGAAGGGTTTGAGCCCGGCGAAGGCAATTGCAGAAACCAAGAAGATGATGGCCGAACGGGCAATCTAAGGCGTTTCGGGCAAAGCTATGCGCGCGCCGCCGGATTTCTTTGAATATCGCGAAATTGCCGACCAGCCCGGCTGGTATACTTGGGATATGAAGGACAACACCCGGTTCAACACGCAAGTGATGGGCCCGATGATGGTACGGCAGGAAGGCGAGAAATGCCGATTGCGTATGCTGCCCGAACACCGCCATACAAATCTGCAAGACATGATCCACGGCGCGGTTACGCTGTCGCTCATTGATATATCGCTGTTTTCGGCAATGCACGTGCTCCGAAAAAGCGAGGCCGGAATGGCTGTAACTCTGGAACTTTCGACGCAATTCATCGGCGGCGGGAGGCCAACCGAGCCGCTTGATGCAGTTGTCGAAGTCATGCGCGAGACGGGCCGATTGATGTTCATGCGCGGCGAAGTTGTGCAGGAAGATCATCTGGTTGCCGCATTCTCCGGTCTTGTCCGCAAAGCCACTCCGAAGAAATGACGCAAACGCCTGTTTCCCGATATGAGCAACTGGTCGAAGCTGGCGAGTTGCGGCCCGATCCCGAACAGAAAGCGGCAGCGCAGCGTCTGGCCAAACTACGCGGCGAGTTGGTCAACGAAACTGGAGGCGGGTTTTTCAGCAAGCTACTGGGTAAAAGCGAGCCTTCGCCGCGCGGTGTGTATATGTGGGGCGGTGTCGGCCGCGGGAAGTCCATGTTGATGGACCTGTTCCACGATGCGCTGGCCATAGACGAAAAGCGCCGCGTCCACTTCCATGCCTTTATGCTGGAAGTACACGCCCTGCTCCGCGAAGAGCGCAAGAAAGAGAGCGGCGACCCGATCCCGCCGGTTGCCGCAAAACTCGCAGAGGGGCTCCGATGCCTCGCCTTTGACGAAATGGTGGTCAATAACTCCGCCGATGCGATGATTATGAGCCGCCTGTTCCGAGCCTTAATAGTCGATGAGGGGGTGACGATCGTAACCACCTCCAACAGACCTCCACAGGATTTGTACAAGGACGGATTAAATCGCGAGCATTTTCTGCCGTTTATCGATCTAATCGAACAACGTCTTGATGTTATCCCGCTTAACGGTCCAATCGATTACCGTCTTGACCGGCTGGGCGGGCTGGACACTTGGCACACTCCGTTGGGCGATGCCGCTACTGCACAAGTGCGGGAGGCATTTTTCCGCCTGACCGACTATGATCCCGATGATGGCGACAATGTGCCATCTGCACAGCTTGATCTTGGCGGCGGGCGTACTTTGCACGTTCCAAGGGCACTGAAGGGTACTGCGGTCTTTAGCTTCAAACGGTTATGTTCCGAAGCACGCGGGGCAAGCGATTATCTGGCAATCGCACAAGCGTATCACACCGTAATCATTGTCGGAATTCCGGTCATGGGACCAGACGACAGGAACGAGGCCGCCCGGTTCGTCACGCTGATTGATGCCCTATACGAACACCGCGTGAAGCTGTTCGCAACTGCGGACGCAGAACCTGCGGACCTGTACCAAGCCGGCGACGGCAGCTTCGAGTTCGAACGAACCGTCAGCCGGTTGATGGAAATGCAGAGCGATGATTACATGGCGCTAGGCCACGGCGCAGACTACTAAGCGGCAAGTCTAAACGTCAGGCTGCTTTCACCAGTTTCTCTTGAGCCCCTGCCAGACGGCACATCACTTTCAGATCACGATCGCTGAGCTGTAAGGCGGAATCCGCCCACAGTTCCGTAATCCGGTTCAGCTCCTCAAGTTCGAGGTTCCACGCAATTTTCATCGCCTTGCGGGAATTCGTCAGCCCGACATGGCGCCGCTCCGATTTTTTGATGAAGTCCTTACACGCGGACAGCCCCTCGCCCGGTTCGGCCAAATGATGCACAATCCCAAGATCATACATTTCTTCAGCGGTGTAGGTTTCATTCGATACGATCAGCCGGTCTGCCATCGCGCTGCCAAGTTTGCGCGACAGAAACGCATGCGCGCCCATGCCGGGAAACAGGCCGAACATAATTTCCGGCAAGCCGAAAGTCGCGTTCCGCTCAGCCACGATATAATCGAATGACAGCAATGCTTCAAAGCCGCCGCCAAGCGCCGATCCTTCGACCAGACCGATAGTCAACATCGGAATATCGAGCGCATTCATATTCTTGTGCAGGATCGCGCAGCAGCGATGCCCGTACCGGACCAAGCCCTCGCGGTCACGCTGACGGATCAATTCCTGAAACAGCTGCAAATCTCCGCCGAAACAGAAAACGCCTGGCGCCCGGCTGCCTAGAACAAGAAACTTTAGCGGGACTTTGCCCGGGCCAAATCCTTTGGCAATCAGCTTCTGCCAATTTTCGAAGTCGCTCAGCAATTCCCGCGTGAAGGTGGGCCTGCCGCTGGGCCGCATATACGACCACAAGGTTTGCGTTTCTTCTTGATAAAGAACATCCAGTTCTTTCAGCGAAAACAGTTCGTCAGGGATACCGGCATATAGAGGATTACCGATGACGAGCTCTTCCTCGTCGCCCCCCATGGGCATGGCGGATACACCTGTGCCATCCAAGCCTTTGCTGCCACTATCCATTCGTCTCGATCCGATACATTTGCGACCCCATTTATGGGTGGTTTCGGCCCTCACCAATTTCTAGCTACATGAGGGGGGACTCGATTGGCAAATAATAATTTACATGTCTGAGTTCGGGACGGGACGAGATTGTTCAGTGGAAAAGACGAATATGAATCTTTTCCAACAATTTACTGGGCAATGCCGAGATTTTTTATTGAGCGGTCCAACATCATTAATTGCCACAATATCCGGCCGTGATCGGACCGCCCGGAAAGATGGTCTTCCGCTATTCGGGACAGCGCCGCCTGATCAAACCACCCTGTTTGGGCAAGATGTCCGCCCTTGGCAATTTGCTGCGCAGCACTGGCCAACGGCCCGCGAAACCATTCTCCGATGGGTGTCACAAATCCCTGTTTCGGGCGGTACAGAATGTTCGATGGCAGATAGCGTTCCATGGTATGTTTGATCAGCCACTTGCCCTGCGCGCCGCGGATGCGCGCTTTATGCGGCAATTTCGCCCCGAATTCTATCAAACGGTGATCGAGTAGCGGTTCGCGTGCTTCCAGACTTACAGCCATGCTCGTCCGGTCGACCTTGGTGAGGATATCGCCCGGCAACCAGAATTTCAAATCCGCATATTGTGCCCGGTCCAAGCCAGATCGCGCTGGCGCATCCCGCATCATAGCGACCAGTGGCTGCTCCGCTCGGTAATCCGAAAGCTGGCGCTTGAGGTCATCCGAATACAATTCAAAACGCAATTTCGGCGGGATGACTGATAGCGCATTCGCATATCCTTCATTCCCGTCCTGCGCGAGTGCAAGAAATGTCGATTTTGCGCGAAGCGGCCTCGGGGCCCAATCGGCTTTTGGCCATACAGATCCCAGACCGCCAAATACCGGCTTGCGCAAGAACGATGGAATTGCAGACCGGATTTGTTCCTCACGCGCGTGGAAAACCTGGCGGCGGTAACCTGCAAACGCCTCGTCTGCGCCGTCACCGGACAAAGCCACTGTCACATGTTCGCGCGCCAGCTGGCATACCCGCCATGTCGGCAATGCAGACGCATCGGCAAACGGTTCGTCAAACATATGCGACAATGCGTCAACGTGCTGAAAATCATCCGGCGCAACTGTCCGGCTGTGATGGTCGGTGGCAAAAAGATCCGCAACCGTTTGCGCATAACCGGTTTCATCGAGCGCGCTGACATCGAAACCGATCGAGCAGGTTGTCACTGGATCACGGCTGGCCTCGGACATAAGCGCGACGACGCTGGACGAATCCACACCGCCGGACAGGAATGCGCCCAGTGGAACATCCGCATCCATTCTGGACACAACGCCTTCGCGCATATGATGCAACAATTCCGCAGAAAGGTCCGCCGTTTTCCCTCTATGCCGGTCTGCGAAACTTACGTCCCACCATTCCCGGCTAGGGGCCGGCGCTTGGCCATGCTTTAGCAAACGGAAATGGCCCGCAGGCAGTTTCTCTACGCCTTTAAGAATGGACGTATGATCGGGAATATAGCCCCACGTCATGTAATCTTCGACCGCAAGCGGGTTTGCATCCCGCCGCAAAAGAGGGTGCGCCAGCAAGCCTTTGAGTTCGGATGCGAAAGCCATACTGCCATCGCTGAGCGGTGCCATAAACAGTGGCTTCACGCCTAGCCGGTCACGCGCCAGTAACAGCTCTTTATTTTTCACATCATACAGCGCAAACGCAAACATTCCCTGCAGCCGCTGAAGGCAGTCAATGCCCCAGCGCTGCCACGCTGCCAATATGACTTCTGTATCCCCGCCAGTGCGAAACACGGCCCCATGGCCTTCCAGTTCGCGCCGCAATTCCTTGAAATTATAAATTTCGCCGTTGAACACAATCACCGCATCGCCGTCTGCGGACAGCATTGGCTGCGGAGAGCCTTCCAGGTCGATGATAGAAAGACGGCGGTGCCCCAGCCCTACCCCGCGTTCAGTCCAGACGCCGCTACCGTCGGGCCCGCGATGCGCGATGGCGTCACACATCCGCTCGATCCGAACCGGATCAACGGGTTTCGGGGTCCCGCAATGGAATATGCCAGCAATACCGCACATAATAGCGCCTCTAACGCAGGCCTGCGATGCGGTCCATCCATTCGCCTTCATCGCCGATCGATTGACGGAAATTGGCGATGGATTGCTCCAGCGACTGGTCGTTATTCTGCTCGCTCGACAGGATCAGCAGCATCGTCGGTGCGTCCTGCAACAACAGCCTGTCCTGCATATTGGCAAGTTTGAGTTGCAATGCGCTGCCCGAAAGAATTTGACCCGTCCGGTAGCTGGTTTGCGCCAGTCGCTTCTGCTGGCCGAATGCCAGATAATAATCACTCATGGCGCCGGCAACGCGCGGTCCCTGCTCAACCCAGCGCCATGCCGTGTCCGGCACCAAGGCGCCCTCCCCGAAGGCCGATGCCTCGCGGCCTTCTTCCTGAGCGGAATAGAGAGCGAAGAAAACGTCGACTTCCTGCCCGTCTTGATTGCGGTAACGGCCTATCAACCGGTGGTCGGCGCCGCTTGCCTTTGGCTCCCAAGCTACCACAGGGGTATAATCGACGCGTGTCCAGCCAGCGACCTCTGGCAGCGCGATTTGTGCCGGCACACTCGCCTCCACGCGCGAAGCAGTGGCTTGCCACGCTCCGATGCCCACGATCAGGAACATGGCCGCAATCACCGCGCTGTTCTGGCCCATCCATGCATTTTCGATTCTGGAAAACCACGGGCGCTGAACTAGCTGCGTAAAGTCTGCGCCGACTTCCTCAGGCTCCCGATCGAACCAACGCCACGCACCGGCCAGCAATGCGCCGACAACCAGCGCGAAGAATACCCAACCGTAGAAAATGTGGTCGAACCCTTCGGCAAATTCCACGCCTTGGAACTGCGCAATATAAATGGTTCCCCATGCACGAATGCCGTTGGCCAAAATCGGCAGCGCCACCGCTGCGCTCATAAAAATGATCCGCCGTTTCCAGGATTTGAAGCACGTATACCCGACCAGAATTCCCAGCGCGACCATCGCGACCAAGAACTTCACGCCCGAACAGGCTTCGGCAACTTCGAACAGACCAACCGGCGTGTCGATAAACACTCCGTCAATAACGGCGGGAATTCCGCTCCATTCGGTCAATGCTATCACCAGCTTTGCGGTAATCATCTGCAGCGCCGGTACCAACTCGTCACCAAAGGGTACCAGAAACAGCAGATATGCCAGCGGGAAGAAACACGCCGCCGCCACGCGCAGCCCGAGCAGCGCCACAACGCAGGACTGGAGCGCTAAAACAGCGCCGAACTGGCTAATCGTATTTACGCCGGCCAAAGATCCCAGAAGCCACATAAACAGGCTGCCAGCCAGCGCCAGCAGTCCGGGCCACCATGCTTTTGGGACGATTGCGGCGAGTTCTTCCTTACGCCAATAGATCAACCATCCGGCGATCAGAGGCACAAACAAGACATGGTTATAAGTGGAAATATTCCACCACTGGTCAAACATTGTCAGCCAATCGCGCAGCGTCAGCACGAACAATGCGGCCCACGCAATCGACAGCCGAAGCAAGGGGCCTTTCCAAGCCTCTGGCAACGCCGGTTTCGCAAAATTCGGGACAGCGTTTCGCATGGCCAGATCAAGCGGCATCGCGGCATCTTTCCGAATTTTCGAATCCGCATAATTCTGCCAACGGCGCGAGCATGGCGCACCAGCCCTGCTGCGTGACGACATATTCACGCGCGGCCATGCTCATCCGGTTTGCTTCGGAGCGATTAGCGATGAGAGCGCAGGCCGTTTCGACCAGTTCGCCGTCATCCCGCCCGATTGCGAAATGGGTCCGGTCAATCGCATCGATGCCGGTTGCCGCTTCGGCAGATAGCAGGACAGGCCGCGCCATCGCCATCGCTTCCAGAACCTTGTTCTGCACGCCCCGGGCAATTTCCAGCGGCGCGACAACGATATCGGCGGATTTCAGGAACGGCCTGACATCGGGAACTTCGCCCCAAACTCTGATACCGTCTTGCCCGTCGCGCGCGGTCAGTTTTGCGACCGGCGCGCGGCCAACAAGGTGGAACTGCGCGTTTGGATGAACTTTACGGATCTGCGGCAACAGCCGGTCCATTACCCGCTGCGCTGCCGCGACATTAGGCGCGTAATCCATCTGGCCGGTAAAGACGAGATGCGGTCCGCTATCGTTAGAAAGTTCAGGATGCGCGCTGACCTTTGACGGGTCGAAAAAGTTTGCGTCAATGCCGTTGCGGACAGCGACCACAGAATGGTTCGCCGTTGCGGGCAAACGGTTGCAAAACAATGCAGCCTCAGCCTCGCTCACAAACAGGGTGTGATCGGCGCGAGCCGCCAGCTTGCTTTCGACGTGCGACAAGACCCGCCCTTCACGCGCATCAATCCATTTGCGCGGGAATGTGCCGTCTTGCGCATAAGCGTCGAACTTCGCCGAATCTACATCGCAAAGATCGATGACAATCTTGCCCTGAAAATCGTCAGGAATATATTGGCCCATCTGGCCTGAAAAAACGAAGATTGTCGCGATATCATTGTCGCGGATGGTCTGTTTGACCCATTCATGAATCTTGGGGTCATGAAAAGCAGTCAGGCTGACCGGCTGACCGCTGGCCAAGGCTTCCAGCCCGGCGCGCGCCATCGATTTTGTCCGACGCGGAAGAATATAGGTTTTGGCGGCGTCCGCCAGTTCCTGCTCGTGGGCAAAATCACCATCAGTGTCGCCAAAGCAGCCAACATGAACGGGCGCGAGTTTGCGCAACTCGGCCAATAAATGGTGCGATCGAATTTTGTCACCGCGGTCAGGCGGGAACGGCATCCGGTGGGCAAGAAACAGTATATCGCCCATCAGGCAAGACCGCGCGCAATGCTGGGGCCAATCCGGTTGGCCAGCGCCAAAGGCAGCTTTTTCCAAAGTTCGATCTTGGCTGAATAGGCTTCGTTGTTGGGGCTTAGATCGCGCGGTTCATGGCCCGGCGCAGTCCAGCTGGCATAGGATAATGGCTGCGGCTCGAAGCCCCAATTCTTCTTATAATTGTAAGGACCGCTGCCGGTTTTCGAGCGGCCAAAATCGAACCGATCACACCCACGATTTCGGGCGTGCAGCATCAATTCGTAATACATCCGTTCATTCGCACGCAGATGGCGCGCGGCAAAGGTGCCCCCGCCCCAATATGGCAACACAGCGCCGCCGTGATAGAATGACAGAACGCTGGCAACAGGCTCGCCCTGATGCCGCACCGTCAAGATGTCGGCATCGTCGCCGAACATATCGAGCATCGTATCGAACAAAGCGCGCGGAAACACCGGCGTGCCCAAATTATGGACGCTGGCGGCATAGACCGCGTAATGCGCACCGCGATCAGCTGGCTGGGTGCCAACACTGACTTCAAGATCAAGTTTCAGGCTTTTGCGAACCTCGGCACGTTGTTTACGCGGGATCGCCAGTAATTGCTGTTCGTCATCATCGGCCAGATCGGTTTCGAAACCGCAATGGCTGTCATTCCATCTATGCCATCCCGCCGGAGCATCTCCGTTGCGCAATTCGATAGACGGGCATGAGCTACGAATAGCGACCTCTTCTGCCGATTTACAAAGTGCTTGTGCGGTATTCTCATTCGCGCCATCGTGCAGAGCCACTAACGGGCCGCCGCCGACACCAAAGCCGCTGGATACCAAAGCGCGGCCGAATAACGGTGAGTGGACTTCGCTAAATGGAAGCCATCCGGTAATCTGACCGCATCTTTCCGCGACAAGGCCAGATGCCTTATGACCGGTGCTGCGGTCGACCGCCTGAAGCCATTTGGGACGCTGGAAAATCGTACCTGCATTGTCGGCGACAAACCGTTCGATGCGGCAGACTTCCCCCGGATCGCGCAGATCGGCAACGGAGATTGTTTCCGAGGACAGAGGAAACGGCGCATTCATGCGGGCATTTCCTCGACCAGTGCCGCCTCGCGGTGGGCAATCATGTCCATCCGGCCCCATGCAAATTCACCCACCAGATCACGCAATTTCGGCGCCATCTTTTTGAGATTGGTATAATGCCGCAGCCGTGATTTGACCGGCGCGCCTGGTACTCGCGGCTGATCCGGATCAATTTCCCACGGGTGAAAATAGAACACCGCAGGGCGTCCTTCTTCGCGATTAACCTGCCGGATCGCCCAGCGTGAGAACGCATATGGCAATACGCGGAAGAACCCGCCGCCGCCCGCCGCCACACGTTTCCCGCCAAGCATAGCCGTGGTTACGGGGATTTCGATCAAATCGGCCCCCGGTAAAGGCCGGAACGCAAATCGCGGTGCATCGCGCCAGCCATAGTGATCGTGCGCTACGGGTGCCACGCTGCTGGAATAGGCGTAGCCTTGCTGCGCAAGTTCGACATAGGCCCACGGCGTGCGTTGATCGATGGAAAAGCTCGGCGCACGGTACCCGGTAATAGATGCACCGGAGGCGTCTTCGAGAATTTCCCGCGCTTTGCGTATATCCTCGCCAAATTCCTTCTGATTGAATGTAAACACGCGCGCATGGTCATAACCGTGGCTGGCCAGTTCATGACCCGCCTCGACAATGCGGCGCATGAGCGGACCATGCCGCTGCGCAACCCAGCCAAGCGTGAAGAACGTTGCCTTCACATCTGCCTCGTCAAACATATCGAGAATGCGGACAACATTATCCTCGACGCGCAGAGAAAGGTCGTCCCAGTCGCTACGCTCGATGACATTCTCGAACGCTCCAACCTGGAACCAGTCTTCTACATCGACCGAGAGGCCGTTGATGACCGGCGCAGCCGCAATCGGAGAATGTTTCATGAGAGCTCTACTCTTACGCTGCAGCGCGCGGTGATTCGCCGGTTTCGATCCACTCAATCAGCATTGTCAGAACATGGCGGACAGTCCGCTCTTGCTCTTCCAAACGTGCTTCAAGAAGTCTGATCTGGTCACGAAGTTTGGCAATCTCTGCCGCTTCGCCGCCGGTGTCCACTTGCGAAGACAGTTCCACGACCGCCTGTTGCAATTCGCGAATTTCATCCTCGCGCGTGCCAACATTTGCCGCCATTTGTGCAGGAGCCGGCGCAGCAGGCCGGGCGGCGTGCTTTATCGGACCCGGCGCAGGAGCCGGTGCAATCTTGTCCATCGGTTTTGGCGCAGCTTCTGGGAACGTGTTGTCTCCCATCATTTCTGTCATAACCGCTGTCAGCATCGCATTGTCGATCCGCGTGCGTTGTTCGACAGCGCCCAGCAACAGCAAGCGTGTAACCACTTGGTTGACCCGGCGCGGAATACCGTCCGTTGCCTCATACAATTCTTTAAACACGCGCTGGTCAAAGTCGGGGTTGCCGTTCCAGCCAACACATTCAAGGCGGTGCTTGATGTAAGGCTCGAGCTCGCCCGGCTCCATTGCCTGCAAATGGTGCGCCGCGATAACCCGCTGGCGCAATTGTTCCAGCTCTTCATGCTGCGCCAAGACTTGCTTGAATTCTGGCTGACCGAGCAGCAGCAATTGCAGCAAAGGATGCGAACCGAGTTGGAAATTGGACAGCATCCGGAGCTCTTCCAGAGCCTCGACAGAGAGGTTCTGCGATTCGTCCACGACGAGCAGAGTCCGGCGGCCTTCGCGGGCCTCTTCGTGCAGGAAATTTTCAATCGCACCCAGCGCCGCAGCCTTGTCCTGCCCCTCGACATCAAGTCCGAAGCTTTGAGCCACCACATGGACCAGCTCGTCGCCGTCCAGATTACTGGTCACAACCTGGCCGACGGTCAGCTGGTTGCGATCAACCTTCTGCATCATATGCGCGACCAGTGTCGATTTACCGGCACCCACCTCACCCGTGATAACGATGAAGCCTTCGCTTTGCGCCATTCCGTATCCGAGATACGATAACGCCTTACGGTGCGTCGCACTCTCGAAATAGAAATTCGGATCTGGGGTCAGCTGGAAAGGCCGTCCCGTCAGGCCATAAAAATCATCAAACATCTGTTCTATCCCCTGAGATCAGAAACCGTAGCGAAGGCCGATCAAGGCCGATGCTGCTGTGAAGTCTTCGAGAGCAACATCGCTGTCGATATGATCCAGCGCCACGGCTGCCCGCGCGGACAAACGCGATGTAATGCTGCGGTTATAGGCTGCCGAAGCACCTACCGCGAGAACATCACCCGATTCGTCGAACCCGCTTTGGATCAGGTTTGCATAAGCGTTGGTGGTGAAACCTGAATTGCGGTCAATATCACCCGATAGGAAAAATGCTGCATAGTAGCTTTCATCCAATACGCCGTTAGCAGAAGCCAGAACCGTTCCAGGTGCGGCAATGAAGCGGCGGCGGTCATAGCCGAAGCCGACACCGGTCGTCAGACGGCCCGCTTTAGTCGAATAATTGGCCGACACACCGCGCGAACGGAATACAGACGAACGTACCGAGGAGAACGCTCCGTTAAGGCAGGCAGCGCCTTCAGAGCCGCCTAGGCACCCGCCAAGATCACCGGTCAACGCGTTGCGGTTAACAGTGAACTCGGTTGGCAGATTGGCCAGCGCCGTGTTCAGCTGATTACCGAAGCCGCTAACAGTATCGTAAACCGACACACTCAATGAGCTGCGTTTGTTTGGCGTATAGGCAAGGCTGCCGTAATAGCTGGTCGAATCGTAACGCCGGCCAACGTGAGCCTCGAACGACGTACGTGAGCTTGGCCGCCACACGATACCGGCATCCCAGATCAGGCCCGATACATCATAGGCAAGCTGGCGCGGCTGCGAACTGTCCGTAACCAAGCGGCCATCGTCACCAATGACCGGGTCACCGTTCACATCACGCAGCGCATCGCGGCTTGAAACTTCAACGTCCTCATATCCGACACCGCCGACTACCGCCAGCGTTGGCGAAATCGGCACTGTGATATCACCGCGGACGTACGCATCGCGCACTCGCTGGTCGAGGTTGGACACATCTTCCTGATTCCAGCCTGCGCCAACGCCCACGCCTACTGGCAATGGTTCACCGGGACGCGTTGCCAGATGCACTGCCGCACTTTGCGAGACGCTTTCATCGAACACGTCCACCGGTTGCGCGCCAGGCGCTACATTCAGCGCATCAGGCGTTTCAACTCGCGTGTAACCGATCCGGTAATTGGCGTTCACTTCAACATCACCGGCCTGTGTATGGACGTTTGGTCCGGCATAGGCCGAGTAAATCCGCGATTCTGTATCTTCGCCATTGAGCGGGTTGAGCGTCGCACCGCCATTGCCATCAACACGGGTACGGGCGGCGATACCGCCTGCCTCCACCGTCAGGGCTTTTGGAACAATGGTGGCATAACCGCGTGCGATACCGGAAACAGTATCACTGTTCAGGGCCTCATCGCCGTAGCCAATGTTACGTTCGTAGCGCAGCGATACAGAGCCGCCATTGTTGCGTCCGGTAACGGAAGCATCCACACCGGCTGCTACCTGCGTATAGGTGACGACATCATTGCCGGGCGAAAGTTCCGCGACAGCAATCTGGGACACCTCGATATAAGGCTCCACATCAGGCCGTCCGGTGCCGCCTCCGCGGCTTTCGCTGCTATCCTCATCCGTGCGCGAATTGTCTTGCGCAGCAACGGGAGCTGTAATTCCGAGCGCGATGACTGCGCCAATGGTGGTGAAGGTAAGTTTTTTCATGGCGGGTTATTCCCCATATCCATAGTAGGAACCAAATTTCCGCCCGCTCGGGCTGAAATGTGCGGCGTTGAGAAGGAGTTTAATGTCAGGGCAGGCCGACAGAAGCTGACACGCGTCTTCAAGCGCGCTTTGCCCGGTCTTGTCCGCTCGTGCGACAAGCAGAGCCTGTCCCACATGACGGGCCAGTTCCGCGGCAGGTGATGCCGACAAAGCAGGCGGAGTATCGAAGATGATGATGCGGTTTGGCGCGCCATTGGTCAGGCGGTCGAGCACATCACCCGTCCGTTCACTGGCCAGATACTCGCTGTCGTTGGTCGTCTGATTGCCCGTAGGCAGGACCCACAAGCCAGGAATATCCGTACCGATGACTAAATCTTCAGGTTGGACCGAAGCGTCAGCCAGGCAATCCATAAAACCTGGACCTTTCGGCAGGCCTAAGGTGGACAGTACGGAAGGCTTGGCAAAGTCCGCATCAATCAGCAGGACTTCGCCATCCCGCTCGGCCGCCATCGCAATTGCGAGGTTGGTCGCGCAGAATGTCTTACCCTCATTCGGGTGCGGCGAGCAGATCAGGATGCGGCGCGATTTACCGGTGCCGCGCTCAAGGGTAGCCTTGAGAATCTGCCGCTTAACAATGCGGAATTCTTCCATCAGCGCGGTCACTGCGCCTTCGGGGACAATCATGCCTTGTTCGCGCAGGAACTCCCGGTCTACCGGGAACTTCTTGCCTGAAAGAGCCACTGAACCAACGTCCTGATCGACTGTTAGCTCTGCTGCCGGCACGACGGCAGGCATAGTTGTCGGAGCCGGAACAGGCAGATTTTCTGCAGGCGCACAAACCTCCGCCTCAATTTTTTCGGCGTGATCGCTGCGCGGAGCCGATTGAGGGGCACCTTCTGCCGCGATCTCTTTTGCGTCATCTTTGCCGCGATTTTTCGCACGAACTTTGGCGCGCTTCATTTCGCGTTCGGGCAGCTTGGTTTTGATTGGTGTCGGTTTGAACGGGTCAAAACCGAACGCTCCGCTAGCACGCTCAAAAAGCGAGCTTTCGGTGCTGCCTTCATTCTTTTCAGGCTCGTTACCGTCAGGCAGCGGGATGTTTTTATGTTCGGTCATATCCAGCCCCTCACGCGACCATGCCGCGCTGGAGGAACTCCACCGCGAGTAGAATAACACACAGACCGCCCAAAGCAGCCGTTCCAGCGATGAAATACTTCATCCGTTTGTTGCGGATTTCGCGGGCGCTATCGGTAAGCGTGTGCGAAATCGCGCCCAGAACAGGCAGATCAAGCGCACGTTCCAGTTTTGCAGTCGTCGCAAAGGTCGAACGCAATTGGCCGATCGCGAATGCGCCGCCGACGCCTGCGGCCAGTCCCGCAATCAACACACCGATCAGCAGCAATGGCCGGTTCGGTGCCGAGGGTGACCGCGGAGATGTTGGCGGATCGATAACTTCGAATTTGAACGAGCTACGCTCATTCTCGACCTGTCCGCGCAACTTCATTTCCTCGCGGTCCTGAAGCAGCTCGTCATATTTCTCTTTGAGCACTTCATAATCGCGGCTGATGCGGTTTGCCTCAGCGGCAACGCCTGGCTCGGATGACTGGCTAGCCATAAGAGATGTCAGCTCGGATTGCAGCGATGCCTGGCGCGATGCCAGAGCCTGCACATTGGCCTGACGCTCGGCCTTGATTGAAACCTGCATAGTATAGGCCGGATTCGGTGATCCCACGCTGCTTGGGTTTTCGTTCGCAGCCTGTTTTGCCAGAAGCTCGATTTGCTTGTTCAGCGCTACTACATCGGGATGGCTTGAAGTCAGGCCGCGGGCCTGAAGGCTCGCCATCTGTCCGCGTGCATCGGCCAGTGCGGCGCGTGCACCGCCGGTAACGCCCGGCGTAACCACAGTACGCGGAGTGCCTGCAAGCTGGCCGTTAATTGCCGCCAATGCGCTTTGTGCAGCAGCCAGATCGGCTTCAACACTGCGCAGTTCGGAACGCAAACTGCCAATCTTTGTCGACAAAGTTCCGGTTCCGCCAATCAGATCGGGGTTCTCGGATTCGAACGCCAAACGGCGCTGCTCGGCAGCTTCCAGTTCGCGTTTTCGATCTTCCAGTTGTTGGTCGAGGAATACCAAAGTCTCGGCCACGTCGCCGCGGTTGCCGGCAATGTTTTCCTCACGGAAGATATCAATAAGTTTCTGTACAACAGCAGTCGATAATTGTGCGTTTTCGGAGTCCGTAAGGTCGCTTTTGCCAATCTCGGCTTTCAGTTCGAACAGATTGTCCGCTTCACTGCGAACCGACACGTCATCGGTAAGCGATGCAATGGCCGCTTCCATGTCGCGCTGGTCGGCAATGTCTTCGCCCAATTTGGTCGAACGAACGACTTTTTCCAGATTGACAGCGCTGGTCAGCGTCTGACGGACCCGCGTAATCTCGCGTTCTGCGCCGCCTGCGATACCGATCTGTTCGGCCAACACGTCATCAAGCTGCACGTAGATACGTGCTTCCGATTCGTAGGCGTTCGGGATCAAGGCGACTGCAAGCCACCCGACCACGCACACACCCCAAGCGATGGCGAGCGCCAACCACCTGCGGTGCCAGACAGAAAACAGCGCTGCGCGCAGATCTTCGAAAACTTCGTTCATGTTCTCAGCCGTCCCCTCAGAACATGCTTTCCGGGATGATGATCACATCGCCCGGTGCCAAAAGTACGTTCGCGCGGCTGTCACCTTTTTTCAGCAGGTCCCCCAAGCGAAGCGCATATTCCTGCTGCTTGCCTTTAGACTTGTCGAAACGGATCAGTTTGGCGCGGTTACCCGACGCGAATTCTGAAAGACCGCCGACCGCAATCATTGCGTCAAGGACAGTCATATTCGCACGGTACGGAAGCGATGCGGGTTGCTCGGTTGCGCCGACAACGCGGATCTGCTGGCTGAATGTGCCGGCAAACTTTGTAACAATCACAGAAACCAGCGGCTCTTCAATATATTGCGAGAGCTGAAGGCGAATATCCTGTGACAGCATGGACGGCGTCTTGCCCACAGCTGGCATGTCAGTGACCAGCGGTGTGGTGATCCGTCCGTCGGGGCGGACCTGAATTTTCTCGGCTCCCAATTCTGGATTGCGCCAGACATGGATGGTCAACTCATCAAGCGGGCCGATAATATATTCTTCGCCCGGGCCTTCCTGCATGGCAACAAATGATGCCGGAGGAAGCTGACCTCCGCCGGTAGACGCACACCCTGTCAGGGCCAGTGCAGCCATGGCGCTGCCTGCAAGCAGCTTTGGAAACTTTGTATTCGGCATTGATGCGCATCCCTTGCCAATTGAGCGGGTGGAATGTGCATTTCAGGCGCTACCTGAGCGTGCACTACCCGCGGACTAGGAGTGCGTTGTCGCTAAAAAGGGTGAATATACCGTTATCCTTTTTGCGTTTACCGTTGTTTAGTATGGGCTAGTCCCAATGTGGGACAGGCTGATTTCAAACGTTAAATCAGCAATTCACGGGCCGCGCCCTGGCCAAGAAAGTCGGATGGCGATGCTGTAGCTCCGTATGCGCCAGCACAGAATACCGCGACCAGATCGCCCACCTCTGCCCTCGGTAAATGGGCCTTATCGGCCAATCGGTCGAGCGGCGTACACAGGCATCCGACGATGTTAACCTCTTCGGCCGGTTCCGCATCAAAATAGGTAGCAATTGCTGCCGGATAGTTCCTGCGAACAACCGTTCCGAAGTTTCCGGAAGCCGCCAATTGATGATGCAATCCGCCATCTGTCACAAGGTACGTAACGCCGTGACTTTCCTTCCGGTCAACGATTTCGGTAAGATATACACCTGCCTCACCCACCAGATACCGGCCCAATTCGATGCACAATTCTGTTTCTGACAGAGTGACAGGCAATGTGTCGAAGCGATCAGAGAGTGCATCTCCGATTGCGACAATATCTAACGGTTCGTCGCCGTGGAAATATGGAATACCGAATCCGCCGCCCATATTCAGCTTTGGCAAAGGCTGGCCGATTTCCTGTGCGAGTTGGTCTGCCAGATCGAGCACATTTGCCTGCGCTTCGATCAATGCGTCTTCGCTCAGGGCCTGACTGCCCGTGAAGATATGCAGCCCGCGCCAGTCCGCGCCTGCCGAAAGAATTTCCCGGGCCAGCTGCGCCACGCGGTCTTGATCGACACCAAAAGGCTTGGCTCCGCCGCCCATCTTCATGCCCGAACCGCGCAATTCGAAATCGGGATTAACGCGTATGGCCAGCCGCGGCTCCGCACCGATCTTTTCGGCGATGTCCAACGCGCGCCGTGCCTCGTTTTCGGACTCAAGATTGATCGTCACACCGGCGCGAATAGCGGATTCCAGTTCCAGATCGCGCTTGCCGGGACCGGCGAAACTGACGCGTTTCAAATCGAAGTCCAGCTGCTGGAGCATATTCAGCTCCCCGCCCGAAGCGATGTCAAACCCGTCTACCAGTGGCGACATAAATTCCAGCAGAGGCGCGAACGGGTTGGCCTTGATGGCGTAATTAATCTTAAGCCGGTCCGGCATTGCGGCGCGCAAATCGACCACCCGTTTCGCCAGAAGATCCTTTGAATAGATGAAAGCTGGACTGCCCCCGGCCTCCTCTATCAAGGCGCGGGCGCCCTTGCCCCCGATCGAAAGCTCACCTTCAATCGCATCATATCCGGCAGGTATCGGGCCTAAAGGCTTCATGTCTGTATGTCTTTCTTGAGCGCGGTCCGGTCAATCTTGCCGTTGGGATTTAGCGGCATAGCCTCGCGCCAGTGAATATGGTGGGGCTGCATGAAATTGGGCAATTCCTTTGCAAGTTTCTTCGGCAACTGGGCTACTGCGTCTGGCGCATCAGGTGCCGCTCTGACAACCAGATGGATTTCATGCCCCAATTTGGCATCGGGTAAACCAAGTGCGATTGCCTCAGCGACCAGATCGGTTGCTCTTGCCGCATCCTCGATTTCTTGCGGGCTTATCCGATTTCCTGCGCTTTTGATCATCGCATCCCGGCGGCCCACGAAATAGAGTAGTCCCTGCGCATCTCTTCTCACCCGGTCGCCTGACCACACCGCCACGCCGCCATATTGCGAAGCAGCGGGAGCCGGTTTGAAACGCTGGGCGGTACGTTCCGCATCCTGCCAATACCCCTGCGCCACCAGTGGCCCGCAATGGACCAATTCGCCTTCTTCTCCTGACGCAGCAACCGCTCCATTATCATTGATGACCAATATCTCCGCAAACGGGATCGCCTTGCCCATCGACGTCGGGTGCGCTTTTACCAAGTCAGGATCGAGGAACGTGGACCGGAACGCTTCGGTCAGACCGTACATCGGAAATAATTTGGCGTCAGGGAAGATAGCCTGAAGATCCTCCACCAATTCCTCTGTCAGCGCACCGCCGCTATTGGTCAAACGCCGCATTTTCTGCGTTGATGCGTCCGGCCATTCGAGCTCGGTCAGTTGCACCCATAAAGGCGGCACAGCTGCGAGAGTTGTCACGCCATATTTCTCACATGCGCGAACAACGTCGCGGGCAAATAAATAGTCCAGCGGGACGACAGAACCGCCAGCGTACCATGTGCTTAAAAGCTGGTTCTGACCGTAATCAAATGACAGCGGCAAAACGCCCAGCGTCACGTCGTCTTCTGCCATTTCCAGATAATGTGCCACACTGACCGCCCCGAGCCACAGATTCGTGTGACTGAGCATCACGCCTTTCGGCTTCCCCGTGGACCCGCTCGTATAGAGAATGGCGCATAAATCATCGGGGTTTGCCTCCGATGGCGGTAGCGGGCTCTCAATTTCGTCCAGTGCGGCGAGCAGATCATCCTCGACAATTGCATCGCAGGCCGCAGGCAAATCACCATCTTCCAGACTCTCGAGACGGGCCTTGTTGCCGATCAGCAAAACGGCACCGCAATCGTGCAAAATATGCGAAGCCTGCGTATGTTTAAGCAGCGGGTTAATCGGTACATTGACCAAACCTGCACGTGCGGCGGCAAGCGGCATCAAACAGGTAAGCTCGTTTTTCGCCGCCCAGATGGCCACGCGCGCACCATCCTTGCCTGCTTTATCTCTTAACCAAGCACTAAGACGGCCCACACGGTCCTTTAAGTCCTTGAAGCTAAGCGTCCTATCGCGCAACACCAATGCAGGGCTGCTGTCCTTCCCGCATTCAGCGAGATGGTCTAGCGGCTGCGGGACTGGGTTTGGCGTTTCCGGCATTCGGCTTCCGTATGCGAGTCAAAGGAGGAAAATAACTGGTGATCAGCGTTAGCTATCACGACAGGGTTAACGTCTTGCAAGAGACGATTGCAATTGCGCCTTCTCCTTTCGAGCGGGCGGAGTGGTTTGCCTTGCTAGCACAAGCGGGTCAGCACCTGCTGATCGCCAAAGCTGGCGGTACTGCCCTTGTGCTGACACCGCGCGGCGACCAAGTCGAATCGCTAACCAACTGGTACAGCTTTATCTGGAAGCCTCTTGGCGCTGCCGCGCGACCTGAACTGACCGCAATTGCGCAGTCGCTGCGCGGTAAATCGCACCGCATCGTCATGTCTCCCGTGCCGGATGAAGACGGATCCGCTGAAGCACTAGCCGAAGCCTTTAAAGAGGCCGGCTGGAACGTGACGCTGGAAAAATGTGACCATAATCATGTCCTGCCGACGGGCGGCCGCAGTTTCGCAGAATATTGGGCTCAGCGCCCGGGCCAGATGCGCACCACTTTAAAACGCAAGGCCAAGAAGGTCGATGTCGCCATCCATACCAGTTTCGACAATGAAGCGTGGGCGCAATATGAGGCAATCTATAAGTGCAGCTGGAAGCCGGCGGAGGGCGATCCTGAATTGCTGCGCCATTTCGCAAAGCAGGAAGGTGATGCGGGCAGGATCCGGCTTGCAGTCGCCAAATTCGGCGGCGAGGCAGTGGCCGCGCAATTCTGGACTGTAGAAGGCGGCACCGCCTACATTCACAAGCTGGCACATTTGGAAGAGCACAAAAACCTGTCAGCGGGAACCACGTTAACCGCAGCCTTGCTTGAACGGGTGATCGATACCGATGGCGTGTCTCTGGTTGATTTCGGAACCGGCAACGATGCCTATAAATCCGACTGGATGGAGCAGGACAGACCGCGCTACCGGATTGACTGCCTTGATCCGGTGCAACCGAAAGCCTGGCCGGCTCTATTGAAACGAATGCTACGCCGGGTTGCGCCTTCGCATCTGCGAAGCTAAACGCAGCGCCGCAATTGCAGGGGATTTGCACGCTTATGAACAGCGAGCACGCGACAGAGAACACCGCAGCCGAAAGCGAGCAACCGAAAGGTCTCGCCCCGAGCCGCCATGAAATTGACACGCAATTGCGATCAATTCTGTGCGACGTTCTGGGTCTTGATGCTGATGATGTCGAAGCCTTTGACAATGACACCGGGCTGTTCGGCCACTTGCCGGAACTCGATTCCATGGCTGTCGCAGGTCTGCTGACTGAAATGGAAGACCGGCTTTCCATCCTGATTGAAGATGACGATGTCGACGGTGAAATGCTGGAAACCTATGGCGGGTTGCTGGCATTTGCCGAGGCAAAATCTATCGAAAGCTGACCTTGCGCAGTTTCGTCCAATGGACTGCTCCGCTGCCGAATGGTGGCACGAGCGAGGAAACCGCGCTGGTCTTCGACAAATCGCGCGACTACCGATTGCTGGTTCTTCCCGCCTTGTTTGATGAAGCCAATAAGCTGCGGCACCTTACCGTAGAAGTAATGTACCGGCTGGATTTGTCCGGCATTGATTGCATCTTGCCTGACTTGCCCGGCTGCAATGACAGTCTTGCCCCTCTTTCGGCGCAAACGCTGGCTGGTTGGCGGGCCGCTGCGGCATCCGCGGCAGAGCAATTCAGGGCCACGCATTTGCTGACTGTCCGGACGGGTGCGATGTGCGCGCCGGATACGCTGCCGGGCTGGCGTTATGCGCCTCAGGCAGGCGCACGGCAGCTTAGGTCTATGATCCGCGCGCAAGGTATTTCTGCGAAAGAGGCCGGTGACAGCTTTTCGGCTGAGGAATTCGGCAATGCCGCACGCGAGAACGGCGCTAATTTAGCGGGTTGGTCGATAAATGCGGAAATGTTTGCGGCTTTGTCAGACACGCCGCTGCCGGACAGCGAACTGCTGATCGAAATCGGACAGGAGAACCTGTCCGGCGCGGGGCTATGGCTGCGCGCTGAACCCGATCATGACCCCGAACAAGCTGATGCAATCGCTGCGGCCATCGCTGTCGGATTGTTGCAAGAATGAGCCGCCTTAGCCTCACCTTTGAATGTCAGGGCAAAGCGCTGGCCGGGACGCTGGATACAGCGCCCGGATCAACCGGGCTGCTGATCGTGTCAGGCGGAAATGAAATCCGCAGCGGCGCGTTTGGCGGTCAAGCCGAATTAGCGGCCCAAATTGCCAAAGCCGGCTTCCCCGTATTCCGCTATGACCGACGAGGGATTGGCGACAGCGACGGTGAAAATCGCGGATTCCGCATGGCCAAGAAAGATCTGGCCGCCGCGATTGAGGCATTTCGCGGTATTGCGCCGCAGATCAACCGCGTGATTGCATTTGGAAATTGTGATGCGGCCAGCACGCTTATGCTTGCGAAAGGCCGCGATTGCGACGGCCTGATACTGTCCAATCCATGGATTTTTGATGCGCAGGATGACACGGCGATGACACCCGATGCGGTCCGGTCGCGCTATTCTGAAAAACTGAGAAACCCGAAAGAGTTAATCCGGCTTCTTACAGGAAAAGTCAGCTTCAGAAAACTTGCATCGGGCCTTCGCAATGCAGCACGCCCTGCGGCACCGCAAAGCTCGCTGCTCAGCGAAATGCGCGCCGGTTTGGGCGGATTTGACGGACCTGTCCGATTCCTGATTGCAGGACGCGACCGTACGGGTCAGGCATTTGATGCGCAGTGGCAGGATAATGCGCCGGATATGTACCGCTGCGATGGTGCCAGCCACGCATATGTCGAACCAGAATCGCGCATTTGGCTGGAAGCGCAGATTTTGGAAGCTCTGCGTCAATAATCCGCCGGATCAGCGCACAAACAAGCTCGACAATTCTACATGGGTGGACCAGCGGAACTGGCCGACCGGGCGCAGCTTCTCCAACCGGTAGCCGCCCTCCACCAACCGTTTAGCATCGCGTGCCCAGCTGGACGGATTGCAGCTTATATAGACGATTTTCTCGACGGTGCTTTGCGCCAGCAAATCGGCCTGATCGCGCGCGCCCGCACGCGGCGGATCTAGCAAAACCGCCGAAAACTTGTTCAATTCGTCCAGTTGCAACGGATTGCGGAACAGATCGCGGTGGATTGCGTGAACCGGCTTACCCGTCGCGCGCGCCGCCATCTGGCAGGCGAAATGCGCATCACGCGCTGCTTCTGCCGCCAAAACCTTGGTCTTGCCCGCCAGTGCAAAGGCGAAGGTGCCAAGGCCCGCGAACAGATCGGCTACGGTCGCGGCCCCGTCCAGCCATGCTTTTGCGTCCGCCACCAATGTGTCTTCACCGTCCTGCGTAGCTTGAAGAAAACTACCGCTGGGAAAACCCACTGGAACGCCAGATAGCGTCACAGTGACGGGATCAGGCTCCCACATCGCTTCTGGCCCGTACCCTTGATCCAGCATCAGCCGCGCAAGACCGGTATCGCGCGCAAAATCAAGCATCGCCTCGGTTTGCTCCAACCCCTCAATCGGAAGGTTCTTTAGCGACATATCCACGCCCTGATCGGTCAGGGTTAGCTCTATGTCTGCGGCATACTTACCTTTGCGCCGCGCCAAGACCGCCCTCAGAGCCTTAGCCACATCCAGCAAGGCAGGCGCGATGACATGGCATTCCGCCATATCGACAATTTTGTGCGATCCGTTCTGGCGGAAGCCCATTAATGGTTTGCCGCCGCCATTCACCGCGTGCAGCGTGGCGCGTCTACGGCTGTGTGGCGGGGACATATGTACGGGCAGCAGCTCGCCAACTGGGATGCCCTGCCCTTCGGCGGCATTCGCCACGCGCGACCCGATGAAATCGCGCAAGGCTGCGTTATCAGCGTGCTGCAAATCGCAGCCGCCGCATTTGCCGAAATGCCGGCACGGAGGCGTCTGATGATGCGGACCGGGCGTAATTGAACCGTCCGCAGCGATCATGTCTCCCGGCGCAGCACCTGCAATGTGCCGCCCGTCGGCAGTGATACCATCGCCTTTCGCAGCGATTCTGATGATTTCCGAAATATCGTTCACGGCAAGCCGCGTAGGCTTCTGCGCGCGCTCCGGCAAGCGGAGATCGGCGCTAGACGCGGCGCCTATTCAGCCGCTGCATCGGCGCCGCGAACAGTAGCCGTGAAACGGTACCGGTCCGGGCCGACCTGAATTTCAAGTGTCTGGTCATCCAAAGTGCGCACGACTTGGTCCGCGCCGTCTGCCTCGATCAGGCCGCGTCCGTCCGCCAGCTGTTCAAAGCGGCGAAAACCGCCATCAGGGTGCCGCACCGTCAGGAATATCGCTCCGTCGACTTCATCACGCTCGACAAGGCATTCGGAAGCGAAATCGCCGCCCTCGCCTAAAGCGCAGGCAATCTTTTCCGCACCATCCTCTGCCTGAGGTTGGTCAACATCGGGAGAACACGCGGCCAATGAAATAATACCAGCCGCCAGAATCATGCGTGAATAACGGATCAACTCAACCTCTTTTCAATTGTGAGACATCGCGGATAGCACCTCGTGCGGCGCTTGTCGTCATTGCAGCATAAGCTTGCAATGCGGGCGACACGGCGCGGTCGCGCGGCTTCACCGGCTGCCATGCCTCGCTGCCCTTTGCGTCCATATCTGCGCGGCGGCGTTGCATTTCGTCATCTGAAATTGCCAGCGAAATTGTCCGATTCGGTATGTCGATGTGGATCATGTCACCGGGCTCCACCAGACCGATAGCGCCGCCTTCGGCTGCTTCGGGAGACACATGGCCGATAGACAGACCCGAAGTTCCCCCGGAAAAACGCCCGTCCGTCAGCAAGGCGCAGGCTGCGCCTAATCCTTTCGATTTGAGATAGCTGGTCGGATACAGCATTTCCTGCATGCCAGGTCCGCCGCGCGGGCCCTCATACCGGATGACAACGACATCGCCCTCCACCACCTGTCCGGTCAGGATTGCAGTTACCGCATCATCCTGACTTTCATACACTTTCGCAGGGCCTGAGAATGTCAGAATGCTTTCATCCACACCCGCAGTTTTCACGATGCAGCCGTCCAACGCGACATTGCCGGAGAGCACGGCCAGTCCGCCATCCTGACTGAAGGCGTGTTCTGCGCTGCGGATAACGCCGTTTTCCCGGTCATCATCCAGCGCATCCCAGCGGCGTGACTGACTGAAAGCGGTTTGTGTGGGGACACCGCCGGGCGCAGCGCGGAAAAATTCCTGCACGCTAGGGTTCTGCGTGCGCGATATATCCCAATCATCCAGCGCATCGGCCAGCGTGGGGCTATGGACCGTTGGCAGCGCAGTATTGAGCAGATTTGCCTTATCCAGCTGGCCAAGGATCGCCATGATGCCGCCTGCACGGTGGACATCCTCCATATGCACATCGTCCTTCGCCGGAGCGACCTTGGACAGGCACGGCACCCGGCGGCTGAGACGGTCAATATCCTCCATCGTGAAGTCGACCCCCGCCTCATGCGCTGCGGCCAGCAAATGCAGCACCGTATTAGTCGAACCGCCCATCGCAATGTCGAGGCTCATCGCATTTTCAAACGCAGAGAAGCTGGCGATGGAGCGCGGTAGCACGCTTGCATCGTCTTCCTCATAATATCGCTTCGCCAATGTCACGATCAGCCGCCCTGCCCGCAGGAACAGGTTCTTGCGGTCCGAATGGGTCGCCAGCGTCGATCCGTTGCCCGGCAGCGACAGCCCCAATGCCTCGGTCAGGCAATTCATCGAATTGGCGGTGAACATCCCTGAACACGAACCGCAGGTCGGACAGGCAGAGCGTTCAATCTCCGTCACTTGCTCGTCAGTATAGCTTTCATCGGCAGCCGCGACCATGGCATCGACCAGATCGAGCGCCTTCTCTTTGCCATCCAGAATGACCTTCCCGGCCTCCATCGGTCCGCCAGATACGAACACAACCGGAATATTCAGCCGCATCGCTGCGTTGAGCATACCGGGAGTAATCTTGTCGCAATTGGAAATGCACACCATCGCATCGGCGCAGTGGGCGTTGACCATATATTCCACGCTATCAGCAATCAGATCGCGGCTCGGCAAGGAATATAGCATCCCGTCATGACCCATGGCGATACCGTCATCCACCGCGATAGTGTTGAATTCCTTGGCGACACCGCCCGCCGCCTCAATTTCGCGCGCGACCATCTGGCCAAGGTCTTTCAAATGGACGTGGCCCGGGACAAACTGGGTGAAGCTGTTGACCACCGCGATGATCGGTTTGCCGAAATCGCCGTCTTTCATACCTGTGGCGCGCCACAATCCCCGCGCTCCGGCCATGTTGCGGCCATGGGTGGTAGTCCGTGAACGATAGGCTGGCATTGATGGCTCCGGTCTGGTCTGGGGTCAGTCTCGCATGGAAAGACTATGCTTTGCCAGCTTACCTAGCCTAGCAGAAGAGCCAACCGAAACAGAAAAACTTGGCGCGCCTCAATGATCGCGCGCTGTCGCCGTGGCTGCGGTTCAGCTTTCACCTTTAAGCGCAAGCGCCACACGGTTGGATACGTCCGTCACCAATGCCGCCCAGCGCGCCTGTTCCGCACGCGTCCCGATCAAATCCTGCCGGATTTCAATGGTCAGATATTTGCGGCCTTTCGCTTCAGCATGGCGGTCCATCGTGGCGTTCAATTGCTTGCCTGAATATGGCTGATTATCGCCAACCGTCAGCCCCTCTTCACCGAACAGCCGGATCGCATGGCGCGCGGCGCTGTCATCCTGATTATAAAGCAGCGCCACTTCCCACGGGCGATCCTCGATTTTTGATTCAAGTTTTGGCGTAAAGCTATGTAAAGCGACGATAAGTTCTGGATCTGCCTCATCCAGCCACTCTGCCATCGCTGCGTGATAGGGCCGGTAAAAACGCTCCAAACGGGCCTCTATATTGGCGCCGATATTACCCGCAATCAGATGACCGTCGCTCTCTGTCGGCACTATTCCGGGCGCATCTTCGATACGGTGTAAATCGCACACCAGTCGGCTGACCGTGGCGATATGCGCGCCGATACCGTGGCGGCGACCCATTCGGTCAGCGATGCCGTCTGTACCGATGTCATAAGCAATGTGCTTTTCCAGCAAATCAGGCGAGATTCCCAATTCCACATCATCAGGCACAAAGTTGGAGGCATGATCGGCCACGCAAACAATGCCGCCGCGCTTGGCATCACCCACACGGCGGTAGGGGAGATCGTCGGTCATCATTGCAATTGTCCTATCTGAGCTTTCCGCGCATCTGCCACCATCCGGCATGCTGGCCAGCAAGCACCTTCGCAGCATCGTCAGCCGCTTCCCCGTCAGCATATAGCGCAAAGCAGGTGGCACCTGAACCCGACATTCGGCTCAAGAATGCGCCTGTATCACTAAGAACCGCCAGAACGTCAGCAATTTGCGGACATAGCGAGATTGCCGGTGCTTCGAGATCATTGCGCCCTTCCCGCGCAATATCCGATGCCGAACCCAGCGGCAGCGCCCCGCGATCCTTACCGTCCCATGCCTTGAAAACCGGCCCTGTCGATAGAGGAATGCGCGGATTAACCAGCAGGACATGAGTGCCGGTGAGGTCGCTTTCGAAGGTCTCCAGCTCGGTGCCGGTACCGCGCCCGATGCAGGTCAGGCTGTCTACACACGCCGGAACATCTGCGCCCAACGCCGCGGCACGATCATGCCAGTCATCGGGCAGACCGTGTAATTCGCGCACAATACGGAACACCGCCCCGGCATCAGCAGACCCCCCGCCCAAACCCGCCGCGACGGGCAAATTCTTCTCAAGCAAAATTCGCAAGCCACCCGAACGCGGTAATTTGCCGAGCGCTTTGGCCGCGATATTATCAAACGGATCGGTCAGCGTGCCGGCAAATTCGCCGGTGACTGTTACCTTGTCCTGCCCCGCCGCATCCGCTGCATCCGCCGTCAAAACATCGCCGCAATCGACAAAGGCAAACAGCGTTTCAAGCTCGTGATACCCGTCATCGCGCCGCGCACGTACGTGCAGCGCGAGATTGATCTTGGCATAGGCGGTTTCGGAGATGGTCACTTGAAATGCCTAACGCTGAAATCTGGAGGTAATCCAGTCATAAACAATCCAACCTGCCGAAAACAGTGCCAGCAAAAATGTGATCCATTGCACGTAGCCAAGCGCGACCAGTGGCTCACCCAACCCTTGCGCGAACGCGGTCATTGCATGAAACGAAAGCCAAATATGGCAGCCAAGAAGGGCAATTAGCGATAGCGTCAAAGCGGCCAACCACCCGGTCTTTCTTGCGCTTTTCAATCTGCGCCAAAGCTTCACTGCACCCAACAACAGCACGGCCCACGCGACCAGCGTCAGCCAAACTTCTGGATGTCCTAAGAACCAGAAAAAGTGCTGTAAAAGAACAGGATCGCCAGCGTTCTGAGTATCGAAAAATTGGCTATCCATGCCGATTCTTCAACGGTTGAACTTGGCAAGGTTTGATCGTCAACGTCCCTACATATTCGGATAATTCGGCCCGCCGCCGCCTTCGGGCGTGGTCCAGTTGATGTTCTGGTTCGGGTCTTTGATGTCGCAGGTTTTGCAGTGGACGCAGTTCTGCGAGTTGATCTGGAACTTCATCTC
>JAHDBR010000076.1 GCA_020630295.1 Sphingomonadaceae bacterium | reverse complement strand
CCATATGCGGTGCGCATCAGGCGGTTAACTTCGAGGCCGAGAAATTCCAACACGTTGCGAACCTCGCGGTTCTTGCCTTCGGTCAACGTCAATTCGATCCATTGGTTACGGCCCGTGCGCCGTTCAAGGTTGGCGTTGATCTGGCCGTATCGAACGCCTTCGATTGTGATGCCGTCCATCAGATCTTCAAGCTGGCTTTGAGTGACATCACCGAAAGCGCGCGCGCGATATGTTCGCGGAATGCCGCTGCTTGGTAGCTCCATGGCGCGTTTCAATTCGCCGTCATTCGTCATCAGCAGCAGGCCTTCGGTATTATAATCCAGTCGCCCGATAGGCATGACCCGAGGCGCATCTTTAGGCATCGCGTTCTTCAACGCATCGTAGATAGTGCCGCGTCCGCTGAAATCGCGCTCTGCAGTCAGCAGACCCGGCGGCTTGTGGAAACAGAACAGGCGCGCAGGCTCTGGCTTGGCCACAGGTTTGCCGTCCACGGTCACGCCTTTGAGGTCGGGAATGATGGTGGCGGGGGTTTCCAGCACTTTCCCATCAATCGCCACGCGGCCATCGTCTATCATCCGCTCCACTTCGCGGCGGCTGGCAACGCCTGCACGTGCGAGCAGCTTGGCAATGCGGTGCCCATCAGGGCGCGGTCCGTCAGAACCGTCAGTTTTTGTATCGGGGGAGGTCATGCAGCGCGGTTAGGCGTTCGCTGCGCTGCACTCAAGCATTACTGTCGAGCACGCCTTGCACTGTTTCATGGAAGCGGCGGATGCCTGTCTCTAAAGTGCCCAATGTTAATTCCGGCACAGCGCCGGTTTCCAGCCCTTGCTGGCCGAGTTCAGCTGCGCGGAAATCCTCGCTCGCGAACACGCCGCCATCCAGCAATGCCCAGCTGCGTTCCCAATGATCGCGCGCTTTATCGGTGGCGGGAGCTTCCGGAATCAGCATGAAGTCTTCCACCAAAGTGTGATTATGCGCATCGGGCATCAGCACCATGACATTCACATAATCAGGGCTGGGGATGATGATTGTGGCTGGCAGTAGTTGATAGGCAAAGGTGATCACGCGGCGCATTGCCTCCATGTCGGTCAGATCAACCGTGTCCAAATCCTCCAGCCGGCCGACAGCAGAGCGGGCATGAGGGCCGATCATATCGCCTGCGGTAATCCCGTCTTTGAAAAACGGACCGATGGTGTTCGCGTGCAGCCGAGTCACGTGATAGCTTTCCAGAAACGCATCCATGATCAGTTTCCAGTTCCCGGCGACCGAATGGGTCTTGCGGCGGAACAGGAATAGATCCTCCATCCCGAATGCGGCAAAATCTTCGCCCAGCTTTGCCGCATCTGCAAAATCTGCGTTGTCTGCGGGGGCGAACCAAATCAAGCCGCCTGATTCCAGACTTGGCAATTCGATCAGTGAATGGGCGGCCTTTTCCAATCCGGGAAAGGTTTCCGGGCGGGGTAGGGCCAGCAATTTTCCGTCCAGCCGGTATGTCCACGCATGGTACGGGCAAACCAGGCGCTTGGCGCATTGCACCTCGCTGCCTTCGACCAGCCGCGTCCCGCGGTGGCGGCATACGTTCAGAAATACGTGCACGGTCCCGTCTGCGTCCCGCGTGATTAGCAGCGGTCTGCCCGTTTGGTCATGCGGCACAGCCATGCCCGTTTCAGGTAGCAAAGCCGAGGGTGCGATAACTTGCGGCATTCGGTCAAAAAGCGCAGCCTTTTCGCGCTGCCAGTGATCCGGATCAGTATAGGCCGAAGCAGGAACGCGGGTAATCCCTGCGCTTTCGCGGACATCTTCCCGCGCAATCGCCTCTGCCAAGGCCAGCTGCCCCGGTGTTGCGCGCAGTTTGCTGGGGATGGTTCGGCTTTCGTTCATCGCTACCCTCTCTAACTGGCTTTCCAAATCCGGCGATAACGTTAGTGTCGCATGAAATTGCGTGACAACAAAGAGGACGGGGAAATTATGGCCGAAGCTGCCGCAAAGGATGCATCTGCGGGTAAGCCGGGATGGCGCAAAGTGCTGTCTTCGCTCGGCCACCGGAAAACCGGCTACATGTTGCTATTCGGCTTTGCTGCCGGACTTCCCTATGCATTGCTGCTGGGCACGCTGTATGCGTGGCTGTCTGATGCAGAGGTCGATCTGGAAACGATGGGCGTATTCTCGCTGATCGGTCTTTCCTATGCTTTCAAATTCCTCTGGTCGCCTGCGCTTGACCGTGTCGATGTCCCGTTTCTGAGCAAGCTGGGCAAACGTAAGCAATGGATTGTCACGGCGCAGCTTTTGCTTGGCGCGTTCTTGGTTATCCTGTCGATGCTTGATCCGGTGTCGCAGCTCGGCTGGTTCTCTCTGCTTGCCGGTATTGGCGCTTTCGCCAGTGCAACGCAGGACGTTGTGATCGATGCATGGCGGGTTGATGTGGCGGATGAAGTCGCAACGATCGATATTCTCTCCACTGTTTACCAGATGGGGTACCGGATTGCCGCCTTGGTCGGCGGTGCGCTTGCCTTGTTTATGGCAGAACGAACCAGCTGGCCGACAGTCTATCTGACGATGGGCGGAATACTGCTGTTCGTGGGCTTTCTTGGCCTGTTTGCGCCCGATAGCAACGTCGAAGAAATTAACGCTGCGCAGCGCGAGAAGGGGGACGATCCCTACGGCCTGCGCGAAGCGGGGCAGGTCAATCCGCGTACCCGCATGATGGCGTTGATCGGTGTCGGCCTGCTGTGGGGCTGGGCGCTGATTACAGTGGGCGTGTTTATGGTCCAATCGCTCGCCAGCGATCCCGAAGCGCGGCCGGACTCGGTCGCCTTTATCACCACGATGGGGCCATTGATTGTCATTGCGACAGTGGTGGTGCCCGCATTGATCGCCGCATGGATTGTCCGGCAGGAACGCAAAGGCACCAACCTGCTGGCCGAGCCAACCGCCGCATCCAGTTCGCTGGAGCGGGCGGGCGATCATCTATACCGCGCACTGGTTTTGCCGCTGGTCGAATTTGTCGGCCGGATGGGATGGTCGCTGGTGCTGATCCTTGCACTGGTTCTCACTTACCGGATTACAGACGCCGTGTGGGGCACCTTTGCCTATCCGTTCTATCTGGGCGAGCTGAACTATTCGAAGGACGAGGTTGCAGTTGCCTCGAAATTCTTCGGTGTCGGTGCAGTTGTTCTGGGGCTCGCGCTGGGGGGCTTCCTCCTGACTGTACTGGGCCGGATGATGACCCTGACACTCGGGGCTTTGCTCGCCGCGCTAACGAATTTGCTTTATGCCGACCTCGCGATTGGCGGTGTACGTATGGCTGCGGTCAGCGACTTTATCGGCTTCACATGGGCGGTAGAACAATTTGGCGGTGATCAACGGTTGGCTAAATTGATGGTCACTATCGGCGCGGAGAATTTGGCCGTCGGCATCGCGGGCGCGGCTTTTGTCGCTTGGCTTTCGTCGATTGTTGCGCGCGGATATAGCGCGGTGCAATATGCGCTGCTGTCCTCGCTAACGATGCTGGTCGGCACGCTGGGGCGCGGCGCATTGGGCAAGATGATTGAAGATCAAAGCTATTATGATGTGTTCATTCTGACGACGCTGATCGGTTTCATTGCGGTTGCGCTGTGCCTGATAGAATGGCTGCGTGTTGCGCGGCTGGGGAAGGATAGCGGGATGGACGAAGTCGCGCTGAAAAACGCCTGAGACGCTCGTAATGCCGCCAATTGAGACAATCCTGCTCATTGCTGCCGTACTCGCAGCGGCGCTGGGCGGATTGTTCTCCCGATTTAGTCCCGGAATGGTCGCGGTTATGGTGACCGCAGGTTACTTTATTGCGGGTTTTTTCCTGTTTAGCCGTGAAGAGCCGCTGTGGTTCGTCACGCTGATGATGGGAATGTGCGTGTCCGGCGTAGCGGCGATGGCTGCATCATTTGCCGGACGGGCTTTGTCAAAATTGCTGCCAAACCGCCGCGATTGATCACTCGGGCGGGGTGCCATTCAGCCGAAGCACTTCACCGGCAAGATAGAGCGAGCCGAGAAATGCAGTTGGCTGCCATGCGTCATTCGGCCTGCCAGTATTGAGCAGATTAAGGGCATCGATCACATTTGCCGCAGTTGCAATATCCGCAATTCCCGCATTTTGCGCGATGCGGGCAAGTTCTTCCGGTGCGTGATGGTCATGTCCGGGAATAGGGATGCCAACCAATCTGCGTGCAATCGGCGCGATCTCGCGGATGAAACCCTCCGCGTCCTTACTCTCCAGCATCCCCATTACGACGTTGACCTTGACGGGTCCGCTCATGATTTTGCTTAGTCGGCCGTCATTCTGGAACGCTTCACGCACGGCGCGGGCGGCGTCCAGATTGTGCCCGCCATCGAGCCAGAAGTCGAACCCGTAATCAATGTCGCCCAGCTTGCCCTCAGTGAAGTTCTGCATCCGTGCCGGCCATACCGCATTCTGAAGGCCGTTCTTCACGGCATTGAGGCCCGGTTTCAGAGGTGAGGCGCGCAGCATTGCAATGGCCAAGCCCGCGTTGGAAATCTGGTAATCGCCGGGCAGTGCCGGTTTAGGCAAATTGTTTAACCGGTCCGAACTATCGCGATATTCAAACCCGTTTTCGGTTCGCACGGCTTCCCAATCACAACATGGTCCGGCGCCCACGGAGGCGGCTTGCGCGGTGACGATAGCGTGAACATCTTCGGCCAATGGCTGCACGGCAAACGGCGTGTCTTTTTTCAGGATACCTGCTTTTTCGAAAGCGATACGGTGTAGCGGTTTTTCTGGCACGCCGTCTTCGGGTGCGAGCAGGAAGCGTTCGTGGTCTATGCCGAGCGCGGCAATGCCGGACACGGCCACCGCATCAGGCTCAAGTATATTGGTCGCGTCAAAGCGTCCGCCCAAGCCGACTTCGACGATGCAGGCATCTGCGGGAGTACGGCTGAAGGCGAGAAACGCGGCCGCAATGGTCACTTCAAAGAAGCTGGGGCCAAGGTCTTCACCGGCATCCAGCACCTCTTCCAGCAGAGGGCCGAGCGCGTCATCCTCGATCAGATTACCGGCGATCCGAATGCGTTCATTATAGCGCACCAGATGCGGGCTGGTGGTTATATGGACCGTCTTGCCATCCGCTTCCAATATGGCGCGCAGAAAAGCACAGGTCGAACCTTTGCCATTGGTGCCCGCCACATGGAACACAGGCGGCAATTTGCGTTGCGGATTACCCAACCGGTCAAGCAGCAAACAGATTGTGTCGAGCCCGATTCGACCTTTTGGCAGAGACAATTGCGCCAGCCGGTCCAGCTGCGCCTGCACGCGCGGATCGTCAGACGTGCCGAAATCTTTCATCAGGCAATCAGGCCGCTTCTTGGGAGCCTTGCAAATAATCGAGCAGCATCGCCAGCGTTTCACGCAGCTCGTGCCGGTGGACGACCATATCGACCATACCGTGCTTGCGCAGATACTCGGCGCGCTGGAAGCCCTCGGGTAGCTTTTCACGAATGGTGTCCTGGATGACGCGCTGCCCGGCAAAGCCGATCAGGCTGCCCGGTTCGGCAATGTGGATGTCGCCCAGCATGGCATAGCTGGCGGTCACGCCGCCCGTGGTCGGGTCCGTCAGAACCACAATATAGGGCAAACGGGCTTCTTTCAGGCGGCGGGTCATTACGGTCGCCTTGGGCATTTGCATCAGGCTGAGAATACCCTCCTGCATCCGCGCGCCGCCAGCAGCGGTCACAACGATATAGCCGCAGCCGCGTGTGAGAGCGCGTTCTGCTCCGGCACAAAAAGCCGTGCCCACGGCCATGCCCATGGACCCGCCCATAAAGCCGAAATCCTGCACGCCAACGACTGCATCGTGCCCCTCTATCTGGCCGGAGCCAACGCTAAACGCATCGCGGTGCGGGTTCTTGGCACGCGCTTCTTTCAGGCGGTCGGTATATTTTTTGGAATCGCGGAACTTCAGCGGGTCTTCCTTGACCTCCGGCTGTTCCAGAAGATCATACCCCATATCCAGAATCTGGTTCAGCCGTTCATCGGCACCAATGCGCCCGTGATAATCACAGCGCGGGCAGACTTGCTGGTTCTCTTCAAACTCTTTCGCAAACAGCATTTCCTGACAATTGCGGCATTTGACCCACAAATTGTCGGTGGTTTCGCGCTTATTGCCGAAGGGAATCGAATTGCGGACGCGGGTAAGCCAGTTCATGAAATTGTGTCCTTAGCGAGCCGAATGTACGGCATCTGCGAGAGCCGAAGTCAGCTCCTTTAGCGCAGCGGGAGCATTATCGCCATGCTTCTCGACCAGTTCTACCAATGCAGAGCCGACAACGACTCCGTCAGCGACCTTGGCAATGGCCTCTGCCTGCTGGGGCGTGCGCACGCCAAAACCAACCGCGATGGGCAGATCAGTGGCGGCTTTCAGCTTTGCGACGGCACCTTCGATAGACGCAGTCGCCGCTTGTTGCTTGCCAGTGATACCGGCCACGGAAACGTAATAGACAAACCCGTCTGATCCTTCGAGGACCTGCGGCAAACGCGCCGCATCGGTGGTAGGCGTGGCCAGACGTATGGGAGCGATGCCTTTGCCGCGCAAAGCAGGGCCGAGCGCCTCGTCCTCTTCCGGCGGAATATCGACGCAGATTACGCCGTCGACACCGGCTTTCGCGCATTCATCGGCAAACCATTCCGGCCCGCGGCGGATCATCGGATTGGCATAACCCATCAGGATCAGGGGAACATCGGGATGCCGCAGCCGGAACTGTTCAGCCAAGGCAAAGATGTCAGCCGTTGTGGTCCGTTTGGCCAGTGCCCGCAGATTAGCCTTCTGAATTGCAGGCCCGTCAGCCATCGGATCGGTGAAGGGCATCCCGAGCTCGATCACATCAGCGCCGCCCTCTACCAGAGCGTCAAGATTGGCCGCTGTGTCCCCGTCACCAGCGGTAACGAAGCAGACGAGGGCGGGAGAGGCGAAGGCGGAGGAGATACGTTTAAAATCAGTCATAATTTTTGGCGAAGTCCTGAAGGGCGGATACGGCGCTGGGTGCAAAGATTTTATATTATTTTCAAAGACCTGATCGGTCTCTTTTGCTCCAGCTAAATTATCATCGCGGATTTTTAAGAGGAACAGGTCACTTTCGCTTAACTCCAATTCGACTTTCGATAATTCTGACAGGGATCGCTAGCAGTGGCAATGCCAACAGCAACCCGTTTGCTGTCTGGTTTACCAACATTGATCGCTCGCAAAAATAGAAATCGTCAAACATTATCGTCACAGTTGGCTCGCCGGGACGGCAAAGCACGCTGAACTGGAGATAATCGCTTGTTGCTCCATCGAGCAGAAGTTGAAGCACGCAAATTCCGGCGGCAATTAGCATCAAATTCGCGACTGGGCGGGTAGCAAAGCCTATTTTTCCGAATAGGCCCGAAAGCCACCAATGCAGCATGAATAGCAGACTCAGAAATGCAGCATATGCAATCGCGTGTCCCGGGGTAGTCATCATAAGGGTCAAGCCTATTTCGCTGCCTCGTACTGATTCGAGGTACGAATTCATGAGCCACCTAATGATGAGATAGACGACAGCGGCGATTCCCCAAATCGTCAAAAGCGAGACTAGAAGAGGTTTCCCGACTTCTCCCCTAGCGTCGTTCAAATCTCCACCCCAAGCGCCTCGGCTAC
>JAHDBR010000001.1:59812-144231 GCA_020630295.1 Sphingomonadaceae bacterium | reverse complement strand
AATCGGACCAGCGCCAATGACGAGGATGGAGGAAATGTCAGTACGTTTGGGCATTTAAGAAATGTCCTGAATGATTGCACGAGGACCAATCATCAGTCCCTCGTCCCAGAAAATTTTTGAGAAGTGTTTGTGATCCCGATCGTGCGATGGATCAAAAACCTTATAACCGTGCTGCTTTGAAACATGGCGTGTTGAGACCCAATGGCTGCCTTGATCAACTTGCATCACAAAACCACAGCCATCCTTAAAGGCGAGCTGGGCATTCTTGCAATAAACCGAGTTTTTGAAGGTTGTGCGAGTGAAAGAAATTGCAGCTAGTCCGCGAGAGCTTCGACTCGGTATTGCGTTAATTGCGGCGGACAGGTGTTTGCACGAGAAGCCAAATTTGTCGCCATCATGAGAACCAATACGTTCCGGCGTCAGTTTTTTCTTGTCAGCCAACCCACGGAGTATCTGGAAAAAAAAGTGCTCTGTTCCTTCATTGTACTGACCACCCGTAAGTTCGGTCATCAAGTGCGTCGCAGCATACACACCGCAAAACCCGTCCAAAGTTCCTTGGGCGATAAGCTTACTCACCCCAAGCCTCCAACAAACTTCTCGAACAGGTAGAAGCTGTCCTGCGGGCCCGGTGAAGCCTCTGGGTGGTATTGCACACCGAACGCCTTCTTGCCCTTCACTGCGATGCCGCAGTTTGAGCCGTCGAACAGGCTCACATGCGTTTGCTCTACGCCTTCGGGCAGAGTGTCGCCGTCAACCGCAAAGCCGTGGTTCATGCTGGTGATCTCGACCAGATCGGCGGTGTCGCCCCAGCCTTCTCCGACGCGCTGGACCGGATGGTTCGCGCCGCGGTGGCCCTGGTGCATCTTGGTGGTCTTTGCGCCCGCTGCCAGAGCGAGCATCTGGTGGCCCAGACATATGCCGAATAGCGGCATATCCGCATCCAGCAGCGCCTTGATCACCGGCACCGCATATTCGCCGGTTGCCGCCGGATCGCCGGGACCGTTGGATAGAAACACACCGTCCGGCTTCAGCGCCAGAATATCTTTCAGACTGGTCTTCGCGGGAACGACAGTCACTTTCGCGCCTGCCTTCACCAGATTGCGGAAGATGTTGTCTTTTGCGCCGTAATCAATCGCGACGACATGGGGCGTGGCATCGCGGGCTGCGCGGCCATAGCCGTGGCCAAGCCGCCAATAGCCGCCTTCCCAATCCTGTTGCTGCGCGCGGCTGACCCGCTGGGCGAGGTCCATCCCCTCCAGCCCGGCCCATTCCTGCGCGCGCTTTACCAGCGCGGGAATATCGAAATCGCCCGTGGGGGAATGGGCGATCACTGCATTGGGTGCGCCGGTCATGCGGATGCGGCGCGTCAATGCGCGGGTATCAATGCCGGACAGACCGATCTTGCCCTGCGCTTCCATCCATTCGGTAAATTGCTGCTCGCTGCGGAAATTGGCTGACGGGGTTACTTCTTCCCGTACAACGCAGCCGACTGCGCCTTCTACGGCGGATTCTACGTCTTCACCGTTGGTGCCGACATTGCCGATATGGGGGAAGGTGAAGGTGACGATCTGCGCCGCGTAGGACGGGTCTGTCATCACTTCCTGATAGCCGGTCATGCTGGTGTTAAAGCAGACTTCGCCCACCGCATCTCCGCTGGCGCCGAAGCCTTTACCCCACAATACCGAACCATCGGCCAGAACAAGGACTCCTGTCGCACCTTTGGGCTGCGCAGGGGTGGTGGCGGCATGGGCCATTAAGACGCTCCGAGTCAGGGGTTTCCGGCGATGTTGCTAAGACACGGCGGCTATAGGCTGCCCCGCCCTGCGTCAAGCTGTCCAGATGCATAAAGTTGCGTTATCAGCAATCATCACCAGCTTTGGGGCGAAACTTGCCTCAATTACCCACAGGGACAGATATAATGCTTCGCGATGACATTAAAGCCGCCACTATCACCGCTATGAAATCGGGCGATAAGGAACGCACCGCCACGCTCCGCCTGATTGGCGCGAAGATCAAAGACCGCGACATCGAACTGCGCACATCCTCCAAAGACGTGGATGACGAGGTGCTGGTCACCGAAGTTTTGCAGAAAATGGCAAAGCAAAGAAAAGAATCGATAACCATGTATGTTGACGGCGGGCGCGACGAGCTGGCCGCGAAAGAACAGGCAGAACTGGCAGTAATCGAGGAGTTTCTGCCTCAGCAAATGGGTGAGGATGAGACCCGAGCCGCGATTGAGGCGATCAAGAACGACTTAAGCGCCACATCCATTAAGGATATGGGTAAAGTTATGGCGGAACTAAAGTCGCGCCACGGCGCTGAACTGGATATGTCCAAAGCCAGCGCACTGGTGAAAGAGAGCCTTACATGATCCGCAATTTCCGTATTCTAACCGCTACAAGCGCCGCGCTTGCACTTACTGCGTGCTCGGCCGAACCCGATACAGACGCCACCGATCTCGAGGTCGCTACCACTGACGGAGAAGCCGCCGCGCTTGCCAATGCGCTTCCCGCGGGTGACTTTATGGATTTGCAGCTTGGCGCAAAGATTGTCGGCCCTCAGGGACCGGAAGTGACCGGCACGATGGATACGGCAGAAGGCAGCTTTGCGGATATACGCTCATTCGTGGCCTGCCCTGACGGGATGGACCCGTGCGATCCGAAAACCGCACCAGAGGGCACGATCTTCACCTATGTCCATGTCGTTTATCCGGGTGAGGATAATCAGGAAGACACCGGCAGCGGTGACGGTAACGATTCGTCCGACATTGAACAGGCTACCGCGTTTAAAATGCTGCAACCTGCGCACGGGTTTACCGGAACCGTCGGCTATTCAAAGGCAGAAGCCCTCGCCGCCATTGGCGAGAAGGCCGATGTGGTTATCACCTGCGTGGATGGCAGCATCGTATGGTCGGTGAACCCCGGCGATGCGGGCGACCAGTGGGAGCAGGCAGAACCTCTGACATTCTATTGGCAATCGACCCTGCCGCCTGCTGGGCCAGCGCCGGCATACGCAATCACCGCCAATTATACCGAGGCAACCGGCCCCGGCCCGATGCCTGCGGCGAAGGATGGCGTGACTAACGCCTGCGTGTAAATAATTGCCTGTGCGCAGTGATCAAACCGCACTGGAGAATCCGCTAAATAACGCATAGTGGGGAGAGCATGGCGCTTTCCCCCCAATGGCTTGACGAGCTGCGTGCTCGCGTGACGCTTTCCAGCGTTATAATGCGCACGACCAAGCTGCAGAAAGCCGGGCATGAATGGAAAGCCTGTTGCCCGTTCCATGACGAGAAATCTCCAAGCTTCACAGTGAGCGACCAAAAGGGGTTCTACCACTGCTTCGGATGCGGTGCGCATGGAGATGTAATCCGGTGGATGACCGACCAGCGCGGTATGCAATTTATGGACGCGGTAAAAGAACTTGCGGTGGAAGCGGGCATGGAAGTTCCCGCGCCTGACCCGCAAGCCGCCAAACGCGCAGAACAGCGCGCTGGACTGAATGACGTCATGGAGGCAGCGCAAAGCTGGTTCGAGGACAATCTGAAGTCAGCCGATGGCGGCGGTGCGCGTAGCTACCTCAAAAACCGCGGTTTCCGGCCCGAGATTATGCGCGAATTCGGCTTCGGCTACGCACCAGACAGCAAGACTGCATTGCACCGCGCCCTATCCCGGTTCGATGATGCAATGCTGATCGAGAGCGGGATGCGCATTTCGGTTGACGACGGCGCGCAATATGACCGCTTCCGGGCGCGGTTGATGCTGCCTATCCACGATGCGCGGGGCCGTGTGATCGCCTTTGGCGGGCGCATTCTGGATAGCGACGCCAAAGCGGCCAAGTACCTCAATTCGCCCGACACGCCGTTATTCGACAAGGGCCGCACGCTCTATAATCTGCACCGGGCCAGCCCTGCATCGCGTCAAACCGGCCGCGTTGTTGTGGTTGAAGGCTATATGGACGTCATCGCACTGGCAAATGCGGGGATTGAGGATGCAGTCGCGCCGCTGGGAACGGCCCTTACCGAAAACCAGCTCGAAATGCTGTGGCGGATGGTAGAAACGCCGGTGTTGTGTTTTGACGGTGACGCGGCAGGGCAGCGCGCGGCGATGCGGGCAGTTTCACGCGCACTTCCGCTGCTGCGCCCTGCCCATTCCCTTAGGATAGTCCAGCTGCCGGCGGGATTGGATCCTGATGATTTGATCAATCAGAAGGGCCGCGCGGCTATGGATGAAGTGCTGGAGAATGCCGCCAGCTTGCTCGACACTTTGTGGTTTTACGAACGCGACCTGCAGCCTCTCAATACGCCGGAAGACAAAGCCGGATTGAAAGCCCGTCTTCTGAAACACGTCGATGAAATTGGCGACCAAGATATTCGCGCCTTGTACAAGCGGGAGCTTTTGGAAAGGTTTTCCGCCTTTGCCTTCCCGCCACGTGAACGCAAACCTTGGGTAAAGCGGGAATGGAAACCGGGCGGCTTTAAACAGGCAAACCCCGTCCTTGCCCCGGAAGCCGCAAAGCGCCTGCGCAAAGCGGCCAGTGGTGGAAATCGTGATCTGCTCGCCACAGCAGTCGTGGCCGGTCTGGCGCGTTTTCCGCAGGTCATCATGCAGCACGCAGAAGCGCTGGGCCGCTTTGCCGAGATGGACGCGAAGATCGGGCCAGTAATTGATTCGTTGATAGAAACTGCCGAGACGCTTGAACCTGGTGATATTTCTCCCATATTGATCCCAGACGGCATCGTTGCGCCGCCGGATGAAACCCGTTTCTCCTTCCTACGTGAAGGTATCGATCCGAAAGCTGCTTGCGACGATCTTGCCGAAGCTGTGTCACTGCTGGTCGAACGACCTGCATTGGAAGTCGCGCTTGCGGCTGCCACTGCGCGTTTCGAGACCGACCCGGAAGGCGCTTTTGCGGATCAGCAACGTCTGTTGAAACGAAAGCTGGAATTTGAACGCCGACTCGGGCAAATGGTGGCCGAAAGGGCTGCGAGAGCGGCCCAAAATGATTCAGATCGTCAAGCTGATGCAGTCAGCAAAGACGACATAGAAACGGACTAACACATTTTATGGCCTCGAAAGCTAAATCTGAAAAAGACGATGCACCGCTGATCGACCTTAAAGAGTCGTCAGTGAAGAAGCTGATCACCAAAGCCAAAAAGAAGGGCTACGTCACTTATGACGAGATGAATGCCGCCCTTCCCGGCGATATGACATCCGATCAGATCGAAGATGTGCAAACCGCTTTGTCGGAAATGGGCGTGAACATCGTCGAAAACGACGAGGAAGCCGAAGCCGAAAAAGAGCAGGAAGCCGAAGTTGAGGAAATCAGCGTCGGCAAGGATGGCAAAGAAGCCAAGAAGCCTGCCGCGCCGAAGAAACTTGCCGCCGGTGACCGCACCGATGACCCTGTGCGGATGTATCTGCGCGAAATGGGCGCGGTTGAATTGCTCAGCCGTGAGGGCGAGATTGCCATCGCCAAACGGATCGAAGCTGGCCGTGACACAATGATTATCGGGCTATGTGAAAGCCCGATCACTTTCCACGCGATTATCCATTGGTCAGAAGCGCTGAATAACGAAGAAATGCAGCTGCGCGAGATTCTTGATCTTGACGCAATGCTTTCTAAGGAACCTCCTGTCGACAAGATGGAAGAGGAAAACGAAGACGATGATGGCGAGATTTCGGAAGAAACCGCCGGCGTCGATATTCGCGACGATGATGATGACGATGCCGACGACGACTCCGAAGATGAGGACGGCGAGGAAGGCGAATCCAAGAAGCGCGATGACGAAGAAGAAGAAGACAACACTCTCTCCCTCGCGCAGATGGAAGCCACTCTGAAGCCAGAAGCGCTTGAAACATTCGCTCGCATCACCAGCATGTTCAAAAAGTTCGAAAAGCTTCAGGGCGAACGGGTCGAAATTTTGGGCGCAGGTAATGATTTCCCTGCCGCTAAAGAGAAGAAATACGAAAAAATGCGCGAAGACCTCACTGCCGAGGTTGAAAGCGTGCAATTCCACGCGACGAAAATCGAATTTCTTGTCGACAATCTCTACGCGTTCAACCGCCGCCTGACTGCCCTGGGCGGCCAGATGCTGCGCCTTGCGGAACGGCACAAGGTCAAACGGATCGACTTCCTCAACGCCTATATCGGCAACGAGCTGGACGATACGTGGCTGAAAGATAACGCGAAGAAAGACAAGAAATGGGCTGCCTTTGCCGAGAAGGAAGCTGATGCGGTAGAGCGTATTCGTGCTGAAATAGCTGACATTGCCAGCCAGACCGGTATGTCGCTTCCCGAATTCCGCCGGATCGTGAATATGGTCCAAAAAGGCGAGCGTGAAGCGCGTATCGCCAAGAAGGAAATGGTCGAGGCAAATCTGCGCCTCGTGATTTCGATTGCCAAGAAATATACGAACCGCGGCTTGCAATTCCTTGATCTTATTCAAGAAGGTAACATCGGCCTGATGAAGGCGGTGGACAAATTTGAATATCGCCGCGGCTATAAGTTCAGCACCTATGCGACGTGGTGGATCCGTCAGGCGATTACACGTTCCATCGCGGATCAGGCCCGGACAATCCGGATTCCGGTCCATATGATCGAAACGATCAACAAGCTGGTGCGCACAAGCCGCCAGTTCCTGCACGAGCAAGGCCGCGAACCAACTCCGGAGGAAATGGCAGAGCGTCTGTCTATGCCGCTGGAAAAAGTCCGCAAAGTCATGAAGATCGCCAAAGAGCCGATTTCCCTCGAAACGCCGATCGGTGACGAGGAAGATTCGCATCTCGGTGATTTTATTGAGGACAAAAACGCGATTATCCCGGTTGATGCCGCCATTCAGGCCAATTTGAAGGAAACCGTCACCCGCGTGCTCGCCTCCCTCACCCCGCGTGAAGAACGTGTTCTGCGTATGCGTTTCGGTATCGGCATGAACACTGATCACACTCTGGAAGAAGTCGGCCAGCAATTCTCGGTCACACGCGAACGTATCCGTCAGATTGAAGCTAAGGCACTGCGCAAGCTGAAGCACCCTAGCCGTTCGCGGAAAATGCGTTCGTTCTTGGATCAGTAATGCAGCGTTTAGCCCTTCTGTTTGCAGCGGCCTGTGCACTAACGGTGCCTGTTCAGGCTGTTGCACAAAGTGCTGATGCGGAGGCTGCAACAACACCCTCGCCGCAGAAACTGCAAGTTGCGCGGGAGATCATCACGCTTGGTTATCCAGAAGCCGAGCGCGAGGCGCTGTTCTTTGGCGCGATGGATCAAATGGTCATCCAGATGCGCGAAGCCACCTTGCCCGCACTTCCGACCGACGAACCGGAGATCATCGCGCTGCTCGACGAATGGGTCGCTGACTTTACCGGCGACTCGAAGGTTCTTCTAGCGTCCCATATTCCAAATCTGATGGAGAATATGGCGGTCGCCTATGCCAACATCTTCACGCAGGAAGAACTGGACGATGTACTTGCGTTTGTATCGACGCCCAGCGGCCAGCGTTTCTTTCTTCTCTCTCCGGCAGTGATTTCAGAGCCCAATTTTGCTGCCGCTAATCAAGCGTATATGAATGAAGTGATGGCCAATCTGGAAGTGGCGAAAACTGACTTCCAGAAGAAACTCTTTGATTATCTTGCGTCGCGGGTCCCTGCTGAACCAATCGACGAAAGTTAAACTTTCGTGGGTAGCGGCATTCACTGCCTTTCAGAATCGCTCTGGCATCTCTAACGAAGCCCCATGAAAATCGCTATTGCATCCGATCACGCAGCAACCGGGTTGAAAGCCGAGTTGCGCGACTGGCTAACCGAGCAAGGTCATGAAGTGACCGACCTTGGCCCGGATAATAATGACAGCGTCGATTATCCCGACTTTGGATATAAGCTCGCCTCTGCCGTTGCTGATGGATCTGCGGAACGCGGCGTCGCGCTATGCGGGTCCGGCATCGGCATTTCTATGTCTGTAAATCGCAATCCGGCAGTCCGCTGCGCTTTAGTGGGCGAGCCTTTATCTGCCGCCCTTGCACGCGAACATAATGACGCGAACTGCATCGCCATGGGCGCTCGTCTGACGGGCAGCGATATGGCGAAGGCGTGCCTGACCGCATTCTTGAACACCGACTTTGCCGGCGGGCGTCACCAGCGCCGCGTCGATAAACTCTCCAACCCTAGCTGCTGAGTAATTGCCATGAGCACCGCACCCGCAAATGAAGCCGATATCATGCACCGTTTCTGGCATGATGACCTTGCCTCTGCTGACCCGGAGATTGCGCAGGCAATTGACCATGAGTTGAAGCGTCAACAGGACAAGATCGAGCTCATCGCCAGCGAGAACATCGCCAGCAAGGCTGTGCTGGAAGCAGCAGGTTCTGTATTCACCAATAAATACGCCGAAGGCTATCCGGGCAAGCGTTACTATGGCGGCTGCGATTACGCCGATGTGGTCGAAACGCTGGCGATCGACCGAGCTAAGGAATTGTTCGGCTGCAACTTTGCCAATGTGCAACCTAATTCGGGCAGTCAGATGAACCAAGCTGTGTTCCTTGCTCTGCTGGAGCCGGGCGACACCTTTATGGGCCTCGATCTAAACTCGGGCGGGCACCTTACGCATGGTTCGCCTGTCAATATGTCCGGCAAATGGTTCAATCCGGTCGCTTATGGCGTCGGCAAGGAAGATGAGCTGATCGACATGGATGCGGTCATGGCCACTGCAAAGGAACATAAGCCAAAGCTGATTATCGCAGGCGGTACCGCATATTCCCGCACATGGGATTGGGCGGCGTTCCGTAAAGTTGCGGATGAGGTTGGCGCCTATTTGATGGTCGATATGAGCCACATTTCCGGCTTGGTCGCCGGCGGTGCGCATCCCAACCCGTTCCCGCACGCGCATGTGGTGACCACTACTACACATAAGAGCCTTCGCGGTCCGCGATCCGGGGTTATCCTGTGGAACGATGAAGAATTGACCAAACCGTTTAACATGGCGGTATTTCCCGGGCTGCAAGGCGGTCCGTTAATGCACATCGTGGCGGCTAAAGCAGTCGCGTTTCGTGAGGCGCTGCGACCCGAATTTAGAGCCTATGCCAGCAGTGTCGTGGAAAATGCCCGCGCGTTGGCGGCAAGTATCGAAGAGAACGGCCTGCGCATCGTATCAGGCGGCACGGATAACCACTCTATGCTGGTTGATCTCACTCCGAAGGATGTGACCGGTAAAGCCGCAGAGAAGGGCCTCGATCGTGCTTGGCTAACATGTAACAAAAACGGCATTCCGTATGATACGCGAAGCCCGTTCGTCACCAGCGGCATTCGTCTTGGCACACCTGCGGGGACAACGCGCGGCTTTGGTCCGGCAGAATTTCGCAAGATCGGCGCGCTGATTGTCGAAGTGGTCGATGGCCTTTCCAAAAACGGCCCTGAAGGCGACGCGCAAGTTGAAGAATCCGTACGCGCCCGCGTGGCAGAGCTGTGCCAGGCCTTCCCTGTTTATCCGGGAATGTAAGATGAGCGGGAAAGACTCCGATCTGGTTGAAGATGCCAAGAATGAACTCTCTGGCATTGCGAGGGACGGCATGGCGCATCCTTCTACCAAACCCGTACTGAAAGGTGCGGCAATTGGTGCTGCAGCGGGTTTTCTGTTGCCAGGACTGAGCATCATAGTTGGCGGCGTGGCTGGCGCAGGTTTCATGTTCTACGACAGGATACGCAAGTAAATGCGCTGTCCGTTTTGTGCGCATGACGACAGTCAGGTTAAAGACAGCCGACCGACAGAGGACAACACCTCTATCCGGCGGCGGCGTCAATGCTCCAGCTGCGGCGCGCGCTTTACCACATTTGAACGTGTACAATTGCGCGATGTCACAATCGTGAAATCCGGTGACAGGCGCGAACCGTTCGACCGGTCAAAACTGGAGCAATCGGTTACGCTAGCCTGCCGGAAGCGTGATGTGACGCAGGAACAGATAGATCAGCTTGTGTCCGGAATTCAGCGACAGGTTGAGACTGCCGGCGAAAGCGAGGTCTCCTCGTCACGGCTGGGCGAGATGGTGATGGATGGTCTGCGCCAGCTCGACAGTGTGGCATATATCCGGTTCGCCAGCGTCTATCGCGATTTCAGCGAAGCGCGCGACTTCGAGGAATTTGCCAGCACAGTCCAAGAGGTTGCAGAAGGCGATGCCGGATAAAGCAGAACCGCCGATCATAGTCCTTGTCCGCCCCCAATTGGGCGAGAATATCGGCAAGGTAGCGCGGGCGATGCTCAATTTCGGGCTGACTGAACTTCGCATGGTAGCGCCCCGCGACGGGTGGCCGAACCCAAGCGCTGGGCCTTCTGCTGCGGGTGCAGACATCGTGCTCGATAAGGCGAAAATATATGACACGACGGCAGAGGCGGTTGCCGATTGCACAAATATATACGCTACCACCGTTCGCAAACGCGGCGATGCCAAACCGGTAGTTACGCCGGAAGCTGCTGCACAGGAGATATTGGCAGATCCGGGACGAAGTGCGATTTTGTTCGGGCGGGAGGCCGCCGGACTCGATATTGAGGATGTTACGCTTGCGCGCGCGATACTGACTGTCCCGATCAACCCGGAATTCGGGTCGCTCAATCTGGCGCAAGCGGTAATTCTATGCGCATATGAATGGTCGAAAACGCAGTCTTTGAGCCAGCCAACGTTGGAGAAACAGCTGCCAGCTGCACCGCAGGCTGATCTTGATGGTTTGGTCGAACACTTCAGCACATTATTGGAACCCAAGGGCTATTATTTGCCCGAGAACCGCGCGGAAGCCACTGCGCGCACGCTGCGTAACGTCCTGACAAAGCCGCGCTGGAACCATCTCGAAATCCGCACATTAAGGGGTGTTTTGTCAGCTTTGGGTAGACCGGACCGGACAAGCGATAGTTGAAGGTAGACAGCTTACCAGCATCTGGTTAGGCACGCTCTCCCCACGATTTTTCCCATCTATACGAGGTTTTTATGCGTATTATCGCCCCTGCATTTTTTGCTATGGCTGTCGCAGTTGCGGCTCCTGCATTGGCTCATGACACCAAGCAGGAAGAACCGAAAAAGACCGAGAAATCGGAAAAAGCTAAAGAGCCGAAAATGATCTGCAAGCGCGTCTCATCCATGGGCAGCAATCGCAAAGAGCGTATCTGCATGACCCGGAAAGATTGGCGCGCATTCAACCGCGGCGAATAAGCCGCTCCGCGGAAATTGCTAAGTTCAAGCGGCCTTCAGCCGCGGGTTTCATCCCATTCGACCAGTTCGTAAGCGATTGACGCTTCCACCAACTGGTCCCAGATTTGTGCAATTTCATCTTTTGGAAGGCCAGCTGCCTCGGCCGCGTTCGCAGCAGCCGCGATTACCGATGCCTTCCGTTCTTCATCGCGCACTGCGTCGCGGTTAGGCTTTATCCGCGCTGCTGCGCGCATATAACCAAAACGGGTTTCTAACAGTCTGATCAATTGGCGGTCAGTCTCGTCCACACCCGCCCGTACATCGAGCATAGTTTGGCAGTCTTCGGGCGATTTGGCGTCAGGCTTCATGCGGCGCCTTTTGGCGATAAGCATCCGATTTGTCGAGCGATCAAATACGCGCTCCCAATTGGCCGTTCATGATGCAGAAAGAAACCTACCTTAATGTTGTATTTGTTAGATAAATTAGGGGATTTCGTATGTTCAGTCTGATTATCGCCGCTTCGCTACCTCTTGTCCCGATCTCCGCCGATGATGGTCGACTTGGGAAACGGCACACTTTTGTATCCCCCACAGCGCAACAAGTCTTGGCAAACAGTGTAGAGGGTCAGGTCTTGTGCCTTGACCGACCTCGCAATAGGAGCATTTGTCTGGAGCGGAAAGAGTGGTCAAAAGCCGTCACGCTTGCCAATGAAAAAGGCGGCGATGACCGCGGTTGGAAATATAGTTCCCGTGTGAACTCAGGTCCTGCGAAGGCATTTGGACCTTCCAGCGTTAGATCTTTCGGTCATTGATATGAAATTAGCTACGCGCGCACCCCTTGAAGGTTGACGCGCGCTGCGATCCTGCTATTCGCGCGCCTTCGCAATTGGCTCCGCACCCCGGTGAAGCGGTGGCCGCATCAAGCATTCCGGCTTGATGGAGCGATACCGGGTTAAAGCGCTGCCGCATGGGCAGTGATAGCAAATTGAAGGAATGACTTATGTCGAAGCGTAAAAGCGCTAAGTACAAACTTGACCGCCGGATGGGTGAAAACATCTGGGGTCGTCCAAATAGCCCAGTAAACAAGCGTTCTTACGGTCCGGGCCAGCATGGTCAGCGCCGCAAGAGCAAGATGAGTGACTTCGGTCTGCAGCTTCGCGCCAAGCAGAAGCTGAAGGGATATTACGGCGACGTTACCGAGAAACAGTTCCGCCGCACGTATAAAGAAGCGACCGCCATTAAGGGCGATACGGGCCAAAACCTGATCGGTTTGCTTGAGCGCCGTCTCGACATGATTGTTTACCGCGCCAAGTTTGCACCTACCATCTTCGCAGCGCGCCAGATCGTTTCACACGGACACATCCGTGTGAACGGCGTAAAGTGTAACGTGGCAAGCCGCCGTTGCAATGTTGGCGACGTAATCAGCCTGGGCGACAAGGCCAAGGAAATGGCGCTGATTATTGAAGCGCAAAGCCTGCCAGAGCGTGAAATTCCTGACTATGTCGCACCAGACGGCAACGACAAGGTAACCTTTACCCGCGTACCCAAGCTCGACGAAGTGCCTTATCCGGTCACAATGGAACCGAATTTGGTTGTCGAATTCTATTCGCGCTGATCCTTTTCAGCACACACAAAAAAGGGCGGTCCTTCGGGGCCGCCCTTTTTGTTTGTGTTGGTGATTGCCGGATTACTTCAAGCTGGTGGTCAAGAATGCATCGATTTCCTTGAGCATTTCGTAACGCACTTTTCCTTCGCTCAGGCTGTGCGCGACATCCTCGAACTCAACGTATTTTACCGATTTTCCGGCATCTTGCAGACTATCCTCCATCCGGCGTGACTGGTTAACATCTACGTTGAGATCAAGATCGCCATGGAACATCAGCACAGGTGCCTTGAACGCATCTACGTTCCGCCTTGGGCTACCTGCCTTGACGTGCGGCCCGTCGCCAATGAACGCATCGACCAACCGCCCGGAAGTATAGCGCAGTGATTCCGCACGCAGCTGCTCCAGATCAGTTACCGGCGCAATCGCGACAACCGCTTTATAAAGGTCCGGATCGACAGCTTGAGACTGTAATGCAGCATAGCCGCCATATGACCAACCGACGATAGCAAGTTTATTCGGATCAGCGATCCCTTGCGATACCATCCAGCGGCCGGCATCATTCACATCGCCAATAGCTGTGCGCCAGGCTTGGAAACCGTTCTTGCCAAACCAGTCGCTACCATAACCAGACGAACCGCGGTAGTTTGGCTGCAGCACTGCGTAGCCGCGCGCAGTAAAGAATTGAACCAACCAGTCGAAACCCCATTCGTCGCGTGCGCTTGGGCCGCCATGCGGCATCACTACCGTAGGAAGATTTTTACCGTCGCTGCCGGGCGGCAACGTCAGATAGCCGGGGACTTCTACGCCATCAGAAGCCGGAAAAGATACGGGTTTCATTTCGCCCATTGCGCGGCCGTCCATGAAATTGCGTAACGGTAACAGAGGCTCAAGCCGGCGACTTGCCTTATCATAAAGATAGGTCATCCCGGGATCGGTATCGCTGGAAGCGATAATCATCAGCTTGCTCTCGTCAGAGCTCGCGCCAACGATGTTGATGAGCGGCTTACCCGGCAAGGCATTGTGCAAACCATCGGCAAGTTTCTTCAGTTCAGCATCAAAATAGATGTTTTGCCTTTTCTCTGTCGCGTAGCTTGCCCCCACTACCCTGCGCGATCTTCCAATCCTGATCAGCCGGTCGATATCGGCATCGTCTCGTGACAAAAGAAGCGAAGGCTCCCCATTTTCGGAAAGCGGGATCGTATAGATACCTTCAAAGCCATTATGGTTCGCAAAGGCATAAGCGATATTCTCAGCAGAGTTTACTGCAACTGGAAGTAGACCGCTATAAGTCTGGCTATCCACCTCAACTTTCGACAGCAGTTTCCAAGACTTTGAGCCAGGCGCGCGGAAATAATACAGCCGCCTGCTCGAAAGCATCCCGCCAGCTTCTGTTGGTTGGCGGACCTTCATCCGTATTTCGCCTGCCTCATCTGCAATATATGCGGTGGCGTTCGCATCAGGCGACTCAACCTTGCTTCTACGGCCCGTTACCACGTCAACTTCGTCAACACCGAGGCCTTCCCGATCATTTGCCAGACGGGTGTTGATTGTCAGCTCTTTGACCCACTGCCGCGTCATGAGGATTTTGTCCTCTTCGCCCGCCAGATCGAGTGCGACAATCCCGCCACCATTTTGCCGGAAACCGAGCGCGCTGGAAGACTGACGTTGGGTCAATAATTGCGCGTCTTTTCCGTCATCGCCAATGGCTATCATTCGCGAATAGCTGACCGGCGTGCTATTATCTTCCAAAATGCCGAATATTCTGCACACCAAGCGGGAATCGGTCGCCCAATCGCAACTGGATAGTTGCGAACTATCGTCGTCATACTTGGTAATCGGAGTTGGTGCGGCGTCTCCCTTCAAATCGATGACATACACGGCCTCTGTGGAGGGACCTGCCGGCGCAATATAGGCAATCTTGTTACCAGACGGAGACAGGCTGATATCGAGTATCGCGGCCCGCATGCCAAAAACAGCCGCAGGGTTGTCGCCCTCATCCTGCGCATAAACCGGCGATGCCAAAGTTGTACTCGCCAGTAATCCAGCAGCAATAATCGATCTCATTTGTAAAGCCCCTTCACCCTTATCCTGAAAGAGAAGAGTGGCAGGTTTATATGACAATTTGAAGGACTTATCTCATGTTTTAGTGATTTCGCGTGTATTCATCGCGAAATTTCTTTGCAAAGGCAGTGAAACCCCCTGCCGCGATTGAAACGCGCATCGCCTCCATCAATTGTTGATAGAAAGCGATGTTGTGTTCGGTCATGAGCATAGCACCGAGAATTTCTTGCGACTTCACCAAGTGATGAAGATACGCCCGGCTATAGGTAGCACACGTGTCACAGTGGCAACGACTGTCCAGGGGATTCTGGTCCTCTGCGAACCGAGCATTGCGCAAATTGATTGGGCCATTCCACGTGAACGCCTGACCGTTCCTGCCTGACCGGCTTGGCAAAACGCAATCGAACATATCGACACCGCGTTCGACCGCGCCAACCAGGTCATCCGGTTTTCCCACGCCCATAAGATAGCGCGGGCGGTCACGTGGCAGTTGACTGGGTGCAAAGTCCAATGTGGCGAACATCGCCTCTTGCCCCTCACCCACAGCCAATCCGCCGATGGCGTATCCATCAAAGCCAATGTCGGTCAGTGCGTCCGCGCTTCGATTTCGTAGTTCTTCATCAAGCGCGCCTTGCTGGATGCCGAATAGGGCCGAACGGGCGGCGTGTTCCTCACCGCTGTCAAACCCGTCACGGCTGCGTTTGGCCCAGCGCATACTCATTTCCATCGATTCTGCGATGACATCGCGCGGTTGATCGGCGCGCGGGCACTCGTCGAAAGCCATCACAATATCCGAACCGAGCAAGCGCTGGATCTCCATTGACCTTTCCGGCGTAAGCATGTGTTTGGAACCGTCCAAATGGCTGCGGAACTCCACACCTTCTTCAGTCAGTTTTCGCAATTCGGACAGGCTCATAACCTGATAGCCGCCGCTATCGGTCAGGATCGGCCGATCCCAATTCATAAACCGGTGCAATCCGCCCAGCTTGGCTACACGCTCTGCACCAGGGCGGAGCATCAAATGATAAGTGTTACCAAGGATTATGTCGGCCCCGGTTTTGCGAACTGTTTCCGGCTTCATCGCCTTAACCGTCGCCGCAGTACCCACCGGCATAAATGCAGGTGTGCGGATTTCACCGCGCAACATCTGGATGGCGCCTGTCCGCGCATTTCCGTCAGTCGCGGAGATAGTGAATTCGAAGCGGGTTTTGGCTGTGTCAGTCATTGGTTTCTTTCTGGGGCTTGCGGCCCTTAGCGCCAGCGGCCAGAGCGGGCAAATGATCGAAAGCGCTGTGACAGATTTTCAACCGGAGATGTGGCTGATTGCCGCAATGTTCTGTGTGGCGATCCTTACAGGGTTCATAGACTCGATCGCTGGCGGCGGCGGATTGATAATGATGCCCAGCCTGCTTGCCGCAGGTCTTCCCCCTCATCTCGCTATCGGCACTAACAAGCTGCAATCAGTCTTCGGGACCAGTATGTCGTGCTGGTCATATTGGCGTGGCGGACTTGTGGAGGTGCGCAAGAATCTGCCGCTGGTTGCGCTTGTGTTTACTGGCTCCGCGACCGGCGCAATCCTGATCCAACAGGTTTCTGCCGACTTGCTCCGCTATATTGTACCAGTGTTTCTGGTTTTGCTGGCGACCTATGTCATCTTTTCCCCGCGCATGACGGATGAAGACGCGCAAGAGCGGGTTAGCCGTAAAGGTTATGCACCGGTTGCAGGGACCATTTCGCTTTATGACGGCTTTTTCGGCCCGGGTACGGGTCAGTTCTACACCGCAACGCTGGTCGGCCTGCGCGGCTTTGGCCTGACACGCGCAACCGCCAATGCAAAGCTGTTTAACATGACCACCAACTGGGCGGCGGTAATTGTCTTCTCATTGGGCGGTAAGATGGTCTGGCTGCTTGGCTTCAGTATGGCTGCAGGCGCAATGATTGGCGGCTTCATCGGATCACGATTTGCCATGCGGCATGGCGCGAAGCTGATCCGGCCTTTGATGATTGTCGCATCACTTGGTCTGACTGCAAAGCTGGTTTGGGACCTGGTCGCAAACTGAGCTTCGAAGCGCAAATTCTACGCCCTGAGCCGCCATCCGGTTTTGAAGATAAAGGCGATGATGCCCACACAGACGGCCAAGAAGCCGACCGTAAGACCGAAAGACACCCAGATGTTCACATCGGCTGAACCGTAAAATGTCCAGCGAAGCCCGCTTACCAAATACACAATAGGATTGAAGAGCGCCGCAGTGCGCCATGGATCCGGCAACATATCTATCGAGTAGAACGTTCCGCCAAGGAAAGTCAGCGGCAACAGGATCAATTGCGGGATGATGCCAAGCTTCTCGAAACTATCCGCCCAGATCCCCAAGATGAAGCCGAAGAGCGAAAAACTGGCCGCTACCAGCATGATATAGCCCACGGCCAGAAACGGATGCGCGATAGAATAGTCCACAAACAATGTTGCAGTCGTCAGGATGATGGCCGCCAAAATCAATGATTTTGTGGCAGCTGCACCGACAAATCCGACTAGCGTTTCCGCAACCCCGACGGGTGCGGACAACAATTCGTAAATCGTACCGGTGAAGCGCGGCATATAGATGCCGAAGCTGGCATTCGAGGTGCTCTCGCTGAGCAATGTCAGAAGCAATAATCCCGGTACAATAAACGCGCCGTAATCAACCCCGCCCAGATCCGGCATTCTTCCGCCAATGGCAGCGCCAAAGACAATGAAATAGAGCGAGGTGGTCAGTACCGGGGCCAGAATTGATTGGAAAGCAGTGCGCAGCGCGCGCATCAACTCGCGCGTGTAGATCGCCCAAGTGCTTTGAAAGTTAAAGCCCATTACGCTGCTCCCGCTTCGCGTTCTTCGACTAAATCGACGAAAATGTCTTCCAAGCTCGATTCGTGAATGTCGATGCCATCAAAGTCGATACCGGCGTGCGTGAGTGCCTTCGTCAGCGCGGCGACTTCGGCCTTCCCCTTCCCGCTTCCATCACCGCCGCGATAGCAAATTTGCCTGCCATCTTGTGTCAAGGTGACAGGCAAAGCCGCGACACTGGCTGGCAGTTCTGCGAGAGGCTCGACGAGGCTGATAATTGCCTCTGTGCGGCCCAGGCGCGACATCAACGCGGACTTATCGTCCACCATCAATATGCGTCCCTGACGGATCACGCCTACACGGTCAGCCATTTCCTCGGCTTCTTCGATATAATGCGTGGTCAGGATAATCGTAACGCCGCGCTCGCGCATTGCGCCGATCAGTTTCCACATATCGCGCCGCAATTCTACGTCCACACCCGCGGTCGGTTCATCAAGGAACAGCAAATCCGGCTCGTGCGCCAGCGCCTTTGCGATAAGCACGCGGCGCTTCATCCCGCCAGATAGCGCACGTATCTGTTCTTTGCGCTTGTCCCACAGGCTGAGCGATCGCAAGATTTCCTCAATCCGGGCAGGATCCGAGCGCAACCCGAAGAGCCCGCGCGAATAGGCAACCGCGCGGTCCACCTGTTCAAACATGTCGGTCGAGAGTTCCTGCGGCACCAAGCCTATCCGCGCCCGCGCCGCGCGCCAGTTGGTCGCCAGATCTTCCCCGAATACGCGCATCGTGCCCGCGCTTGGCCGCACCAGTCCGCAGACCGCACCGATAAGTGTGGTTTTGCCCGCGCCATTCGGCCCCAGCAGAGCAAAAATCTCGCCTTTACGAATTGAGAGATCGACATTGTCGAGGGCCTTAAGCCCGCCCGGATAGGTCTTGGTCAGACCTTCGATTTCAAGAATTGTTTCGCTCACCCACAACCCATCGCGCAGGCCGAGATGATTGCCAAGCCTTACTTACGGTTTGGTAGCAGGAGGCTGGAATCGCCGTAGCTGTAGAACCGGTATCCATTGCTGATTGCGTGGCCGTACACCGCCTGCATTCTTTCCTGCCCCATCAATGCGCTAACCAGCATGAAAAGCGTGGATTTGGGTAGATGGAAATTAGTCATCAACCCGTCCACCGCCTTGAACCTGTAACCGGGCGTGATGAAGATGGACGTATCGCCATTGAACGGTTCGATTATATTCCGATCATTTGCCGCGCTTTCCAGCAAGCGCAGGCTGGTCGTGCCGACCGCAATCACGCGGTTGCCGTTGGCACGCGCTGCATTTAAGCGATCCGCAACAGCGGGTTCGATCCTGCCCCATTCCGCGTGCATCTGGTGATCTTCAGTATCGTCCGCCTTTACCGGCAGGAAGGTGCCTGCCCCCACATGAAGCGTGATAGTTTCGCGCAGCACTCCGCGCGCATCCAGCGCATCCAGCAGCCCCTGCGTGAAGTGAAGCGAGGCAGTCGGTGCGGCGACTGCTCCATCTTCTTTGGCGAAGATTGTCTGGTAATCTTGCTTGTCGCGTTCGTCAGTCGGCCGTTTGCCGGCGATATATGGTGGGAGCGGCATCTGCCCTGCCCGTTCCAGCAGGATTTCCACTGGCTCGTCACCTTCAAAATTCAAAGTGAAGCTGCCGTCTTTGTGGCGGGCTTCCGCAACTGCACGCACCGAATGCGCGAACTGGATAACATCGCCTTCCTTCACGCGTTTGGCATTGCGAATGAAAGCCTGCCAGCGGCGTAGATCAATCCGTTTGTGCAAGGTCGCGCCAATTCGGGCTTCACCGCGCGTGCCCTCAAGCTGAGCGGGAATTACGCGGGTGTCATTGAATACCAGCACATCACCGGGCTCTAGGATATCTGCTAAATCGCTTACACGCCGATCCGCGAAAGCTGCATCGCCGTCAGCCACCAGCATTTTAGCGGAATCGCGCGGCGACACCGGACGCAGAGCTATCAGCTCCTGAGGTAGCTCGAAATCAAACAGGTCAACACGCATTGCGCGCGCTTAGGCAAACCCGAACAAAAAGGGAAGTTACGAACCGATCGGCGCATTTAGCGCATCGGCAGTAATCGCCGGTTCTTCAAACACTGGCGGCGCTGCAACCGGAACTGGTAGATTGTCGATTGCCAAGGATGCCTGAAGAATCTTAGTCGGGTTTGCAGGCGGTTCACCCCGGTTGATTGCATCTACCGCAGCCATACCTGCAATGACGCGCCCGAAATTGGTGTACCGTTTATCTAGGGAGAAGCGCGGATAAAAGTTGATGAAAAACTGGCTGTTGGCGCTGTTTTCTTCTTGCGCCCGAGCCATCGAGACAGTCCCGCGAATATGCGGCATCGGATTAAATTCTTCTTCCAGATCGGGGAGCTGCGAACCGCCTTGACCGGTTCCGGTCGGATCGCCGGTCTGCGCCATAAAACCGTCAATGACCCGGTGGAAAATGACACCGTTATAAAAGCCCTGACGAGTAAGCGTTTTAATCCGCGCCACGTGGTTGGGCGCCCATTGCTCCATCAAACGGATTTGAACGCGCTGACCATTCGACAGGTCCAGAACAAGAATGTTCTCGCGGTCTTCTTGAAGATTGTAGTTGATCGGAGTGTAACGCTTAGGCGCAACAGGTGCGGGGGCTTCTTCTTCGCTATCCTGCGCAATCGCGGGAATAGAGGTAAAAGCCAGAGTGGCCAGCGCACCAGCGGCAATCAAACGTGTGAACATGAAAATCCTGTCAATCTTGGTAAGTATTTACAAATTGGCGCTTAGCCGCCCGCGCCTGTCACTTCAATGAATGATCAAAGATCACCCTTGCGGCCAATTTTGTCGACCCGAGCAATCACCTCGTTACGCACGGCGGTGCTGACGAATGGAGTAATATCACCGCCGAACAACGCAATTTCTTTGACCAGCTTGGATGCGATGGGCTGCAGCGACACATCCGCCATCAGGAAGATGGTTTCTATATCGTCGTCTAACTGTTGGTTCATGCCAGCCATTTGATATTCATATTCGAAATCAGCGACGGCCCGCAAACCGCGGATGATTACACTTGCCCCCTGCTGCTGGGCGAATTTGACCAGCAAAGCATTAAAGCCGACAACTTCGACATTCGCGATGCCAAGCGAATCCACTTCACGTTCGACCATCGTCAAACGTTCTTCGGTGCTGAACATCGGGTTCTTGGACGGGTTTGTGGTCACACCCAAAATCAGGCGGTCGACCAATTTTGCACCGCGCCGGATAATATCGGCATGGCCCAGCGTCATCGGGTCAAAGGTGCCCGGGTAAATACCGACGCGTTCGCTCATCGATCTCTCTCCACAATAAAGCGCGCTAGCGCCGCCAGAAGTGCGCCATCGCTTCCATAAGAAGCCAAATGGCCGACCGCCTGATCGACCAGCGCACGGGCCTGATCACGCGCACCGTCTGCTCCCATCAGCGTCACAAAGGTTTGCTTGCCCTGCTCGTCATCTTTGCGCAGCGCTTTACCGGCCTTTTCCTCATCGCCCTCGTAATCCAGCAGGTCATCGGCAATCTGGAATGCCAAGCCGATATCACGCGCATAGGCACGCAAATTTGAACGCCCTTCAGGTGCGACCTTGCCCAATATTGCGCCCATTTCCACCGAAGCAGCCAGCAAAGCGCCGGTCTTCAATTGTTGGAGCCGAGTGATTGATTGCAGATCATAATCTGCATCTTCCGCAACCATGTCCATCATCTGGCCGCCAGCCATTCCGCCCATGCCGCTAGCACCGGCTAAAGTCGCGATCAGTTCGGCGCGCGTGAACGGGTCGCCGCTAATACGGTCTCCTGACAGTATCTCGAACGCCAAAGCGTGCAGCGAGTCTCCAGCTAAAACCGCAGTCGCTTCGTCAAATTTCTTGTGCAGCGTCGGCTTGCCGTGGCGCAGATCATCGTCATCCATGCAGGGCAAATCATCGTGGATGAGCGAATAGACATGGATGGCTTCCACCGCGCACCCTGCATGGACTGCGGCGGACCGGTCCACGCCAAACATTCCAGCGGTTGCAGCGACGAGCAACGGGCGCACGCGTTTGCCGCCGCCGATTGCGGCATAGCGCATCGCTTCAATAAGCCGCGCACGTGTGTCATCCGGTACCGGCATCATCGCGTCGAAGGCGGCATCAACCTCACCCTGGATTTGCAGCAAACCGTCCTGCAAAATGGTTGAAGGAACTTCGGTCACGCTCATTTCAATTTTCCGAATCGAAAGGCGCGGTTCCGGTCGCTTTGCCGTCTGCGCCAGCGACGATCTTCTCGATCCGCGCCTGCGCAGAATCCAGCCTTGCCTGACAGTGCTGGCGCAGCTTTTCACCCTGCTCGTAAAGCCCGATTGATTCGTCCAGCGGCACTTCTCCGCCTTCCAAACGCTTAACTACATCCTCCAAAGCACGCAGCGCGTCCTCAAAGCTCATTTTCTCTATGTCGGTGATTGCCTCATTCATGGAATGGAGCATTGACGGCCACCGCTGGCTTGGTCAAGTTGTCACCTGAGAATTGCAGAGCATCGACAGAGTATCGGGGGCACGATCAATGAAATGGGTAATCGCCTATGTGGGCGCAGCGGTGTCGTTCGGCATTCTGGATGCACTTTGGCTCCGCTGGGCTGGACCGAATTTTTATCGTCCTGCCATCGGTGAATTGATGGCAGACAGCTTTCGCGCAGGTCCTGCGGCCATTTTCTATCTGATCTATATCGCCGGAATGGTTTGGTTTGCCGTGCGCCCCGGGATGGATCATGGCATCGCGACAGCGGCACTGAATGGTGCGCTTCTGGGCGGGCTGTGCTATGCGACTTATGACATGACTAACCAGGCCACACTAAAAGTCTGGCCCACTTATATTACCGTTACGGACATTTTCTGGGGGGCATTCGCCACCTCTGTGGCCGCCAGCGCAGCAACCCTCCTCGTTCAGAAAGTAGGCTAAACCAGTATGTTTATCGGGCATTGGGCACCAGCTTTCGCTGCCGCCGCCGTCAGCAAACGCGCTCCGAAACTGGGGACCCTGTTTATTGCGGCGCAGCTGGTGGATTGGGCTTTCTTTACCTTCGCAATTTTTGGCATAGAAAATATGCGGATTACCCCCGGCATCACGGCGATGAACCCGCTCGATTTATATCATATGCCTTACACCCACTCATTATTAGGGACGCTGGTCTGGGCGATCATTTTTGTCGGAGTTCTCGTTCTTGCGCGGCGTGACCTGATGACAGCCCTGATCGGCGGGGCTGTCGTTTTATCGCATTGGCTGACTGACCTTCTGGTGCATCGCCCTGATCTGACAATTGCAGGTGGGGAGAACCGTTATGGATTCGGGCTTTGGAACTATCCCGCGGCGGCCATTGGCGTCGAACTGGCGCTGACGTTTGGGGCCTTCCTGTGGTATGTTTCCCGAACCAAAGGGCCCGTCATGCCGCCATGGATATTGCTGGCCCTGCTTTTGGCGATGCAGTCCATCAACTGGTTCGGTCCTGAGCCGGCGGAGGCAAACATCGTGTTTTACCTGACGGCTCTTTTCAGCTTTGGTTTGGCGGCTTGGGTCGCACATTGGGTGGGGACAACTCGCCGCCATAAGGACGACCGGGGGCTAGCAGGAGCCAGCCCGCGCCGCTAAACGGCGTGCATGGCAACGAATCCTGATCAGATCACACCGGAAGTCGTCGAAACGCATGGCTTCAGTCCCGAGGAATATGAGCGCGTGCTGGGCGCATTGGGACGCGAGCCCAATCTAGTCGAGCTTGGAATATTCTCGGTTATGTGGTCGGAGCATTGCTCCTACAAATCGTCGCGCTTCCATCTCAAGAAGCTTCCGACCGAGGCACCTTGGGTAATTTGCGGTCCTGGCGAGAATGCGGGCGTGATCGACATCGGCGATGGCCAGGCTGCAATCTTCAAAATGGAAAGCCACAACCACCCCTCTTACATAGAACCCTATCAGGGCGCTGCCACCGGCGTTGGCGGCATTCTGCGCGATGTGTTCACAATGGGTGCGCGCCCCGTCGCCAACATGAATGCCCTGCGCTTTGGCCGTCCGGACCATCCAAAGATGAAGCATCTGGTAAAAGGCGTTGTCGCCGGGATCGGCGGATACGGTAATTGCGTGGGTGTCCCGACCATCGGAGGAGAAACCAACTTCCACCCTGCCTATGATGGCAACATTCTGGTCAATGCGATGACAGTCGGCGTCGCGGATACAGACAAGATTTTTTACAGCGCAGCAACGGGCGTAGGCAATCCGATTGTCTATGTCGGCTCTAAGACCGGGCGTGACGGCATCCACGGCGCAACCATGGCAAGCGCTGACTTCAGCGAAGATACGGAAGAAAAACGTCCTACAGTGCAAGTGGGTGACCCGTTCACCGAAAAACTGTTGATCGAGGCGTGCCTCGAACTGATGGCAACCGATGCGATCGTCGCAATTCAGGATATGGGCGCGGCTGGACTGACTTCCTCCAGCGTTGAAATGGCAACCAACGGGAAGACGGGCATCCGTCTTGATATGGATAAGGTTCCCTGCCGCGAAGAGGGCATGACACCGTATGAGATGATGCTCAGCGAAAGTCAGGAACGGATGTTGATGGTCCTCAAGCCGGGCAAGGAAGCCATGGCAGAGGAAATATTCAAGAAATGGGAACTGGATTTCGCGGTCATTGGTGAAGTAACCGATACGCGCCACATGGTTCTGGAATTTGGCGGCGAAGTTGTCTGCGACATTCCGCTCGGCCCGCTCGCATCAGACGCGCCGGAATATGAACGGCCTTATGTTTCCAAGGAAGAATATAAGGCTTGGGCAGGCATCCCGTCGCTTAGCAAGATCGATGCTAGCGATGATTTGGGCGCAGAACTTCTGCATCTTCTCGGCACCCCCGCCCTCGCCTCACGGCGCTGGATTTGGGAGCAATATGACAGTCAGGTCGGCGCAGATACGCTGCAAAAATCGGGCGGTGATGCCTCGGTCGTACGAGTGCACGGCACAGATAAGGCGCTGGCAATTTCTACCGATTGCAACCCGCGCTATTGCTATGCAGACCCGTATGAAGGCGGAAAACATGCCGTTGCGGAATCCTATCGCAATTTGTGCGCAGTAGGCGCGACCCCGCTTTCGGTTACGAACTGTCTCAATTTCGGCAATCCGCAACGGCCTGAAATTATGGCCCAGTTTGTCGGCTGCCTCGAGGGTATGGGCGAGGCCTGCCGATCGCTTGATTTCCCGATCGTAAGCGGGAACGTCTCGCTTTATAATGAAAGCAAGGCAACGGGCGGCGGTAGCGCCATTTTGCCCACGCCTGCTATTGGCGGTGTCGGCGTTCTGGAAGATCACGATGTGATGGCCACCATTGCTTTCAAGGATGAAGGTCAGGCCATTATCGTACTTGGCGGCTTCACCGACAATGGTGACGCTCTATGGAATGCAAAAGCTGGTGAGCCGGATCTGGCCGCCATGCGCGCAGAAGGTAGCATTGGCGCAATCGGCTCGCATTTAGGCCAGTCTACATGGCTGCGCGAAGTCCGCGGCTTGGAAGACGGTGCGCCGCCGCCGGTTGATCTGGATACGGAGCGCCGCGTCGGCGAATTCGTTCGCGAATTGGTCACTTCCTATCGCTGCAACACGGTGCACGACATTTCTGATGGCGGTGCCGCGGTTGCGCTAGCTGAAATGGCCATGGCTGGCGGCATCGGTGCTACTGTACATACGCTAGGCGACAGTCTGCTGGACATGTTCGCCGAGGATCAGAGCCGGTACATTATCTGCCTGCCAATCACCGAGCGTGAGGAATGGGCCGCTTTTGAAGAAGAATGCAAAGCAGCAGGTGTCAGCGCAGACTGGATCGGATTTACTGGCGGTGACCGCTTTTCCTGGAAGGATGATGAAGACGCGATCGCATTTGATATTCCTGTCACTGACTTACGTGCCGCGCATGAGAGCTTCTTCGAAAACTGGATGAACGATTAGGCCGCTTGCGCCTCAAAATCGGGCCGGTCACCGTCACCCGTCCAGCCCTCTGATTGCAGTATTTGCAAGCACTCAAGATACTGGTTCGGCGCGCCGATGTTGAGCCGGCGGCGCGCATCGGCCAGAGTTTCGCGCATGAGTGGCTCGATGTCTTCATGAGCGATCTTTGCTGCCGCGGCTCCCAAACGCTTACCTTCGGCCACGGCGGCTGCAATTGGCGCCTTGGTGCCGGTTTCCCGGCGTAGCTGGTGCGATCCTGCGAAAGCGATAAACTGCACGCCATGATTGTGGTTCTGGGCGTAGCTGAAGCCGAGCAGGCACAATTCACCCAGCGGGTCCCGGCCGTATCCTGTCAACACATGAAACAGATCATGCGTATCGCGGAGGCGTTCAAAATACCATTCGTACAGATCCTGCGGCCGCTGATCTTTCGCCAACCATTTATAGGATTCTTCTACCAGACCGGCTGCGCTAAGCCCTTCTCGCTTCATAAACCGGATATAGGTCTGCGCGACGCTTTCCTGCTCGCAATCCGCCCACAATGAATGATTATCCAGATGTGCAGGAATATCATAATCTGCCTCGATCAGAGCTCTTCCTTCGGGCGACTGCACAAAGGTGGCTGCTTGACGGGCAGTTTTGCGGCCCTTCAACGCCTCGATAATATGGAAAACCTGCTCGGTATCTTCTTTATCGGCCACTAGCTTGCGAAAATGGCCAAGCGCCTTGATCGGACGAAATCCGACCAGAGAGCGTTCCGGTGATTTCAATGGGCGATCAATTGCAGCCATGGTGTGTCTCCGTCCAAGAATTTTGCACCTTACTTACAATGGTGTCAATTTAAACGGAGGTTCGGGGCTTTATTTTCATTCTCGATAGCGCGATAGGATTGGCATGAAACCACACGATTCAATTCCGTATTCGCTGCCCGATCTGGATGACGCCGAACGTATCCGGCGTGCGCAAGACTTCCAGCTAAAGATTTCGCAGCGCCGCACCTGCCGGTATTTCTCAGATGAACCGGTCCCGAGGGAAGTGATTGAAGCAGCCATCCTTGCTGGAGGCAGCGCGCCTAACGGCGCAAACCATCAGCCGTGGCATTTCAGTGTGGTGCATTCGGCCGATAAGAAGAAAGCGATCCGCGAAGCAGCCGAGGCAGAAGAGCGCGAGTTTTATGGCGCAGAAGGGGACAAGGCGAAGGCGAGCGAGCAGTGGCTTGACGCGCTGGCGCCATTGGGAACGGATCAGGACAAGCCGTTTCTGGAAACCGCGCCGTGGTTGATTGTCGTATTTGCCCAGCGCAAGGGCGGAATTGAAGAAGACGGCAAAACGCAGAATTACTACGTCAATGAGAGCGTCGGCATCGCCTGCGGCATGATGATTGCGTGCCTTCATGAAGCAGGGTTAGCGACGCTGACGCATACCCCCTCACCCATGGGATTCTTGCGAGATCTGTGCGGCCGGCCCGCGGAAGAAAAACCGCTGATGATCGTGGTCGCCGGCAAACCCGCTGCCGATGCGACTGTGCCGACCCATGCACTGAAAAAGAAACCACTCAGTCAGGTTTCAAGCTGGCTATAGCTTCACTGCACCCACTCGGTCTTGGGTACCCCTAACAGCCGCAATACCGAGGTGAGGTCGCCGCTATCGATCCAACCCGATGCGGAGGCCCGCGCTTTCGGCTTGGCTTTATAAGCAATGCCGTAATCGGCCGCTTCCAGCATCGGGATATCATTCGCGCCGTCGCCAGCGGCCAAAATAGTGCCGCCATCTAATCGCGAATATTCTTCCTGCAATACGGCCAGCTTGGTCGAACTGTCCGCAACCGGTCCCGCCAGCTGACCGGTCAATTTCCCGCTTTCAACAGCCAAACGGTTCCCGACCACGCGTTCAAATCCCAATTCGGCGGCAACCGCATCCGCAAAATGATGGAACCCGCCGGTAACCAGAGCTGTCTTGCAGCCCCTCGCGCGTAACGTTTGCACAAGAATGCGCGCGCCGGGCATGGCAGTGATGCGCTGGTCAAGACATTCCTGAATTGCGCTTTCATTCAATCCGGCCAGCAAGCCGACCCGTTCCCGCAATGCCGTCTCAAAATCGAGTTCACCCTGCATCGCCCGCTCGGTAATGTCAGCCACCCGATCCTTGAGGCCCGCGAAGTCTGCGAGTTCATCAATACACTCCTGACCGATCATAGTTGAGTCCATGTCGGAGACGAAAAGCGCGGGCACAGAGATTTCCTGCTCCGCAACCAGACCAGCCTCGGGTTTTAGATGCTGTTCAATTGCGGACCTGAAGGCGTCTGGGGCTATGGAAGGTGACTCCAGTTGGAGGATGCTATCCCCGTCATCAGACACCACATCGACATCGACTGTGTTCTGATCTTCAAGCAAAGCCGCCTTTAGTCGCGCAATGCGCGTTTCAAGTCCAACCGGGTCTGCTATAAGCCGGGCGATGGGCACGAATAATCCTCCTGAATCTGGCGCGCAGAATGATACGCGGCCGCCGCTCGCGCTCATTGCAGGGCCAACCGCCAGCGGCAAGAGCGATCTGGCAGTACGGCTGGCAGAAGCGGTAATCGAAACAGGCCGGGCTGCGGCGATCATCAATTGCGACAGCGCACAGGTATACGCCGATCTTCGTGTACTTAGTGCACGGCCAAGCAATGACGAAATGCGCGGCGTTCCGCATTATCTGTTTGGCGAATGGGATGGAGCCACGCCCTGCTCCACTGCTGATTGGGCCAAAGCTGCAAAAGCAAAGATCACGGAATTACACGAAGCAGGGAGTGTTCCCATCCTGGTCGGCGGGACCGGCCTGTATATGCGCACATTGCTGGACGGAATTTCTCCGATTCCGCCTATCGACCCCGAGATACGCACCAAAGTCCGCGGAATGACACAAGAAGCCGCGCGTGCGGCGTTGGAAGAAGAAGATCCTGAGGCCGCAGGCAGATTAGCGGCGGCAGATTCTGCGCGCACACAGCGTGCGTTGGAGGTGGTCCGCTCTACAGGAAAACCGATCACATCGTTTCACGGCAAAAGCACCGGCGGAATTGGCAATCAGGTTGCGCTGCATCCGCTGGTCATTGTGCCTGACCGGACCGAGCTCTACGCGCGCTGCGATCTGAGGTTTGAACAAATGCTGGAACAGGGCGCAATCGACGAAGTCAAAGCCCTTGCCCAGCGCAAACTCGACCCGGACCTACCGGTGATGCGAGCCATCGGGATGCGAGAGATATTGGCATGGCTAGAAGAGGAAGTTTCGCAGCGTGAATGCATTCAATCTGGACAGCAGGCCACGAGACAATATGCCAAGCGGCAATATACATGGTTTCGCAACCAGCCTCCGGAAAACTGGCTGCGCAAAGAGTTGCAAAATATCGTAATCGAAACTGATTTTGAATTATTATTACGTAAATAGGTGTTGACTAGATATAATTATACCCATAGGCAGGTGTCGGTCAAAAGAGCCCGGCGCATCCCCTGCGCCGGGCTAAATTTTTGATCAACGGGATCTGGAGAATTACGTGTCTGAACAGGAGCGCAGCGGCGCGTCTATTTTGGTAGATTGCTTGGTTGAGCAGGAAGTCGAATTTATTTTCGGTTATCCCGGCGGCGCAGTCCTGCCCATTTATGACGAGCTGTTCGACAACTCGCGCATCCGCCATATCCTTGTCCGGCACGAGGCGGGTGCAGCCCATGCGGCAGAGGGTTATGCACGATCCACTGGCAAACCGGGCGTTGTGCTGGTCACTTCCGGTCCGGGCGCAACCAATGCTGTCACGGGCATTGCGGATGCGTATCTTGATTCAATTCCTTTGGTGGTGATTACCGGACAGGTACCGACCGCTTTGATTGGCACCGATGCTTTTCAGGAGGCCGATACAATCGGCATCACCCGCCACTGTACCAAGCACAATTATCTGGTCAAAGACCCGAAAGACCTGCGCGCGACGATTGATGAGGCTTTCCGGATCGCCACGACAGGCCGGCCCGGTCCGGTTCTGGTGGACATTCCTAAAGACGTACAGATTGCACTTGCTGACATAGATGCGGCTTCGAATGCACCGCCAGCATCGGCGCGCTATCAACCGCAAACTTTGGGCAAAACTGACAAGATCACCCAAGCGATTGAAATGCTCGCAGCAGCAGAGCGACCAATATTCTATACGGGCGGCGGGGTGATCAATTCTGGCCCGCAAGCCGCCTCGCTATTGCGAGATTTACAGGAGAAAATCGGCGCACCTGTCACATCGACATTAATGGGCCTTGGCGCATTTCCTGCCGAACATGACGACTGGCTGGGAATGCTGGGAATGCACGGCACCTACGAAGCCAACATGGCGATGAACAAGTGCGATCTGATGGTTTGTATCGGTGCGCGGTTTGATGACCGGGTGACCGGAAGGCTGGATGCGTTCTCGCCGGATTCCAAAAAGATTCATATCGACATCGATCGCGCCTCCATCAACAAGACGGTCCCCGTCGATTTGGGAATTGTTGGTGATTGCGCGCAGGTGCTGCGCCAATTGATCGAGGCATGGGGCGAGCGTCAGCCTCTACACCTCAACGAATGGAAAGCCCGGGTCACAGGCTGGCGCGCGCGAGAAAGTTTGGCTTATCCGGAAACTGCCGAGGCTCTTATGCCTCAGAAGGCGGTCGAACGGCTATTCGCCCTCACCCGTGACCGAAGCCCGATTATCACGACAGAGGTCGGCCAGCATCAGATGTGGGCTGCGCAATATTTCGGATTTTTCGAACCTAATAAATGGCTGACAAGCGGCGGATTGGGAACAATGGGTTACGGCTTGCCCGCTGCAATCGGTGCGCAGTTGGGTAATCCGGATGACCTCGTCATCGATGTTGCTGGTGAGGCATCCATCCAGATGAATATCCAGGAACTGGGCACGGCGAGCCAATACCGGCTCCCGGTCAAAGTGTTCATCCTCAACAATGAATATATGGGCATGGTCCGCCAGTGGCAGGAACTGACCTATGAAAGCCGGTACTCAAACTCCTATTCAGACAGTCTGCCCGATTTCGTCGCTTTGGCGGAGGCATATGGCTGGAAGGGTATCCGTATTCATAGTGAAGCCGAGCTAGATGCAGGCATTCAGGCCATGCTCGATCATGACGGCCCGGTGATGGTTGATTGTCAGGTTTCCAAGGATGCAAACTGCTACCCGATGATCCCGAGCGGCGCTGCGCATACCGATATGCTGCTCTATGGTGACGCAGTCGATGGCACTATGGATGATGCGGCGAAGGCACTGGTGTAAGGCACGATATGCATATCCACGAACAGAAATCCGAACGCCATGTTTTGGCTGTCACCGTCGATAACGAGGCCGGTATTCTCGCAAAGATCGCCGGTTTGTTTACCGCGCGCGGGTACAATATTGACAGTTTGACAGTCGCGGACATTGCGGAAGATCATGCGATCAGCCGCATTACGATTGTGACCAACGGACCACCCGCAGTGATTGACCAGATCGAAGCCCAGCTTGAGCGCCTCGTTCCGGTGCATAAGGTGGTCGATCTCACCACCGCCGGCCCTCATGTAGAGCGCGAGCTGGCACTGATCAAAGTGGCTGGAATCGGCGACGCCCGCGTTGAGGCGCTACGTACGGCAGAGATTTTTCGCGCTCAAGTCGTTGACTCCACAACCTCGAGCTTTGTTTTTGAATTGACTGGATCCCCGGAGAAAATCGACAATTTCATCATCCTCATGCGCGAGCTGGGCCTGGTGGAAGTCGGCCGGACGGGGATTGTGGGAATGATGCGGGGCGCATCCGGAACGTAATCCGGCGCACCACACGAAAGGGAAATGATGAAAGTCTATTACGATTCCGATGCTGATCTTGATCTGATCCAGAACAAGAAGGTCGCTATTCTGGGCTACGGCAGCCAGGGTCACGCGCACGCACAAAATTTGCGCGATAGTGGCGTCAAAGAAGTGGCAGTGGCGCTGCGGGAAGGCTCCGCTACGCGCAAAAAGGCAGAAGATGCCGGCTTCAAAGTGATGAGCAATTCCGAAGCTGCCGAATGGGCAGATCTGGTAATGGTTCTTGCCCCTGACGAGCACCAAGCGGCGATCTGGGCTGACGATATGGCCGGCCGGATGAAGCCGGGGAGCGCCCTCGCCTTTGCGCATGGCCTGAACATCCATTTCGGCCTGATCGAACCGCCAGCAGATATCGATGTAATTATGATCGCGCCCAAGGGCCCCGGCCATACGGTCCGCAGCGAATATCAGCGCGGCGGCGGGGTACCCTGTCTGATTGCGGTTCATCAGGAAGGCAGCGAAAGCGGCGGCAACGGTTACGCCAAATCACTGGCCCTGTCATATGCCAGCGCAATGGGTGGTGGCCGCTCGGGTGTTATTGAAACTAACTTTAAAGAGGAATGCGAAACCGACCTGTTCGGGGAGCAAGCCGTTCTTTGCGGCGGTATTACCCATCTGATCCAGGCTGGTTTCGAAACTCTGGTCGAAGCCGGTTACGCGCCTGAAATGGCCTATTTTGAATGTCTCCACGAAACGAAGCTGATCGTTGACCTGCTCTATGAGGGCGGCATCGCAAATATGCGGTATTCGATCTCTAACACGGCAGAGTATGGCGATATCAAAACCGGACCACGGATTATTACCGCCGAAACCAAAGCAGAGATGAAGCGTGTTCTTGAGGACATTCAAGCAGGTCGGTTCGTGAAGGACTTCGTGCTCGACAACCGCGCGGGTCAACCCGAACTAAAAGCATCGCGCAAAGCGGCCGAAGCGCACCCGATTGAACAGGTCGGAAGCAAGCTGCGCGCGATGATGCCGTGGATTGGCAAGAACCAACTGGTCGACAAATCGAAAAACTGACTGTCAAAGGGGTGGTATGAACACCGGCCTCTTCACGACCAGAAATATCTTCATTTTCTGTATTGTCCTTTGGGGGTTCATCGTCGTTCGCGCGATGATGAACACCAAAGGGACAGAGGATTTTGTGACGACTGTCTCAAGCAGCGAAGTGACCGCTTACGCCAAGGCCCAGCTTGGGGCCTTGCAAGAACGATCCTTTGCAGAGGATCAGGAAATTTGCGCAGTCATTTTTGAAAATAGCGATGGAGAGCTTGGCTCCACGCCATTGATCTCCGGCGAAATGGCAAGCTGTGACATACGATTCTTTGACGAGCCCGGAATGGGTCCTGTCGCAAGTATGCACACGCATGGCGCGTATAATTCGCAATATGACAGCGAAGTGCCCTCTATGCTCGATATGCAAAGCGACATCGCCAGCGGTGTTGACGGTTATGTTTCAACTCCGGGCGGACGGCTCTGGAGGATAGACGCCGAAGAACGTTTTACGGAGCAGGTATGCGGCGAAAATTGTCTGGCGCAGGACCCTGCCTATCGCCCTTGCGAATCTGACGAACCTAAATCGCGCTACAGCCTAGACGAACTTCAGGCGCGCATGGATGACAGCAGCATACGGTGCTGAAATTGTTCAGATGTCGGTTTTCGGTTCGCTTGCGACTTTGGAAGCCCCTTCGACTTTCCGGCGATCAGCGAACAGGATCGTGCTGCTACCCTTCGCTAGGATATTTCCATCGGTATCTTTGAGGTGCCCTTCGAAAAAACCGGTACGGCGGCCGTTCTTTTCGACCCAAGCCTCTGCCACGACCAGGCCCGGTCTGGCCGGAGCGAAGAAGCTCATTTTCAGCTCCAGCGTCATCGGCACAACGTCCTGACCTTTCAGCGCGATGGCAGCATGCGCCATGGCGGCGTCAATCCACCCGGTAACAAACCCGCCTTGCACCACTCCGCCGGAATGGCACTGTTCGCGCTTTGCCATATATTCTAGCGATGACCGGCCTGCCGGGTCCATAGTGACGACTTTCACCAATCCCATCGTCTGGTAAAGTGCGTCCGCAGCGGGTGCATGGTCAGACATTGAAAAACCTTCCGGATGAATCTTCCAAATCGCATCTACAATGCGATATATTAAATCTCGTGCTGTGCGGCTTTGTTTGTCTTTACAAGGCCTCGCGCAAGACGCATAGCCTACATCATGAAATTGGCAGCAACACTACTCCTACGACTAACGCGCCCTTGGGCGTGACCGTGTAGCGTACCCTTAACGGTTCGCTAGGCGCCCAAGGGAAAGAAGAGCCAACCTCTCCAAAATCGTAGCCACGAGTTTTCATGCCCATGCTCCGCACGCCTTCGCAAAAATACACCGCATTTCCGCAAATCGACCTGCCCGATCGTCAATGGCCAAGCCAGACGATAACCGCCCCGCCACGGTGGCTTTCGACCGATCTGCGCGACGGCAACCAATCGATCATCGACCCGATGGATGCGGTGAAGAAAAACCGTTTCTTTGACCTGCTGGTAGAAATCGGGGTGAAAGAGATTGAGGTCGGCTTCCCGAGTGCGGGTGCAACCGAATTCGATTTCATCAGCGGCTTGGTACAATCGGGCAAGGTCCCGGATGATGTGACGCTGCAAGTGCTTACTCAATCGCGCGAAGACTTGATCAGGACTTCGTTTGAAAGTCTGACAGGCGCGCATTCGGCAATCGTCCACCTGTATAATGCCGTAAGCCCGGCCTGGCGCGATATCGTGTTCCGTATGAGCAAAGACGAAGTGCGCGAAATCGCGGTGGCCGGCGCAAAAATAATGCGTGATGAAGCCGCCAATCGGCCCGGTACGCAATGGCAATTCCAATACAGTCCGGAGACTTTCTCGACCGCAGAAATCGACTTTAGTATCGAGGTTTGCGAGGCTGTGATGCAAGTGCTCGCACCTACGCCGGACAGCCCGATTATCCTGAATTTGCCCGCAACTGTGGAAGCGGCAACGCCGAATATCTATGCTGACCAGATCGAATATTTCTGCCGTAATCTGCCCAATCGGAATGCAGCCGTAATCTCTCTACATACGCACAATGACAGAGGCACCGGAGTAGCCGCCGCTGAACTTGGCATGATGGCGGGCGCGGACCGCGTTGAGGGCTGTCTGTTCGGCAACGGAGAACGCACCGGCAATTGCTGCCTCGTCACTGTGGCGCTCAATATGTACACGCAGGGCATAGATCCCGGTCTTGATTTCTCCGATATTGACCGCGTCATCGAGACAGTGGAATATTGCAACCAGATCCCTGTACATGAACGCCATCCCTATGGCGGCGAGCTGGTGTTTACTGCGTTTTCGGGAAGCCATCAGGATGCAATCAAAAAGGGTTTTGCAGCGCAGGAAGCGCAAAATGATGAAGCATGGCGCGTGCCGTATCTTCCGATCGACCCTGCCGATCTGGGCCGCAATTACGAAGCGGTTATCCGGGTCAATTCACAGAGCGGAAAAGGCGGATTTGCTTGGGTGCTTGAGCAGGATCAGGGCCTGAAACTACCGAAAGCGATGCAGGCCGATTTCTCCCGCCATGTCCAGCATCTGGCAGACGATTTGGGACGTGAGCTCGAAGCAGGAGACATCTGGGGTGCCTTCCAGAATGCGTATCACGTGCAAACGTCGGACAAACATTTCCAGCTGGTGGACTATGAGGAGAGCCGAGCGGCTGACGGCACGCGCATCTTCGCCGGAACCATAGCGGTTCGCGGTGAAGAGCAGCGCGTTAGCGGACGCGGCAATGGCCTCATCTCGTCTGTGCTGACCACGATTGAAGACAGCTTCGGTCTACAGCTGGAAATCCGCGACTATACAGAACACGCATTGGGTACAGGCCGCGATGCACGCGCAGCCGCCTATCTGGAATGCCGCAATGCTGGCGGCGATACCATATGGGGCTGCGGCATCGATGAAGATGTCGCCACTGCGAGTGTCCGAGCGGTCTTGAGCGCCGCCAATTCCGCGGTCGGCTCGGCCTGAAGCGAGTTAGCTTTCGGCGCGCTTCAGGAACAGGCGGGTTCGTCCGTCCTTGCCGCGCAATTTGAGAGTGTCACTGCTAACGCTGTAATTGAACACCAGATCGGTATATTCGATATACAGTTGGTTCTCGTTGATCTGGAAATACTGGTTCACTTCCTGACCCGCTTCCCGGCCAGTCCGGCGGTATGTGTTAAACTCGCCCCCCTGGGTAATTTCCACCAGATCGCCGCGTTCAATCTCTCGCAGACCGCGCTGTTTAGTCACTTCCCATTTGCCCAAGACCGCTGCCGGACGCATATTGTCCGGTAAATCACCGACACCCGCCAAAGCTGCCGCATTTCTTTGCAGTCCGGATACCAATTCGCGTTCTTTCGCAATTCCGGCAAATTCAGTCTGCGCTAGGCGGCCGGCCAGACCGTCGATCAGGCTGTAGGCTTTCTGCGTGTCATTGTTGGCGTGATACGCGTTTAGCGCCTCAGTGAGGGTCAGATATTCATCGACGAGCGTCTGCGCCACTTTGAGGCCCTGAGGCGGAGCCGATGCAGGTAATCCAACAACATCAGAATTGCTTCCTGCGGCGCCTGTTTGCGCATCAACATAGCTGACCGCAACAGACATAAGCGGCGATGCGCCCTGCCCTTCGGCAGCATCTACGCTGGCAAAGATACCGCCGCCATTTGTCGAAAGGAAGGCAGAGCCGATTTTTACCGTTACTGATCCGTCGGCATCGGTCGTCACAATTTCGTTAGGAACGCCAAATACCGCGTTGATCTTGTTACCCGCAGAAGGGGTCATGGTAATGGTCACATCATGCGCAACCTCCGAAACCATGTTGAAGAACTCACGGTCGAATAAAGCGGACGCATCAGCGTTATTGGCAAGGTAGAACAGATTACCGCCGCGCACGCTGGACAGTTGCATCGCCAGTGCGTTGTCAAAGTCACGCCCCACACCAATCGTCGTCATTCCGACGCCCCGCTTGGAACCGGCAATGGCTTGAGTCATAAAACCTTCCGGTTCGGTACTGCCAACATTCGGCTTTTCGTCAGTCAGCAGCATGATCCGGGTTTTGCGATTGGTCCGCTCCTTCTCCGCAAACGCCACGTCAAAACCCTGCTGAAGCCCCCGCTCCATATTGGTGGAACCGCCCGCTTCGATAGACTTAATCGCATCAATCAACTGTTCGCGATTGGCGCCAACATCCATGACAGGCATCAGGATAGCAGTGTCGTCACCGAACATAACGATGCCCAAGCGGTCGCCGTCCCGCATTTTCGACAACGACTGAAGCAGGCCTTCCTTAGCGTTTGCAATCTTGGCGCCGGTCATCGAGCCGGACCGGTCAACAACAGCAATCAAGCTCAGTGGTTCTGCCTGCAAAGCTTCCGCATCTGCGTTGCTCTCGAAGCCCAGCCCGACAAAATATTCATCTTGCGGCCGCGCCGGAATATCTGACTTGGCCGAATATCCGCTAATGCAAAACGTTTGCGTACATTCGGCCTTACCCGGCAAGCTCAGATCATATTCACCGAGCAGGCCCTCAATCGTAAGACTTTCAGCACGCGGCAAGAAATCCGTATCCATCGAGATGGATCGAAACTGCTTTATGTCCTGAATTCCACCCTGAGTGATCCGGGTGCCGGTGACGATCACAACATTCTCATCTTCGGGCGGTGTCTGCGCCATCAACGCAAAATCGGCACCTAAAACCGCACATATTGCGGCAGCAGAAACAGAAATTCGGCGGGTGAGTGCAAGCTTCATGACGTTCTCCTTAAGACCAACATATCAGGAGAAACGCGTAGAGACAAAAGCAAACGATCAGTTTTCGGCAATTTTACTATCACTTTCATTGCTCGACAGATTGGTATTGCGGCTTAAAGTGCGACGGGAGAGAGGACTTTTATGAGCGAAACCGCACTAGAACCCGACTTGCAGATCATCGATCCGCATCACCATTTGTGGGATTTGCGTCCGATGCTTCCTGCTTTTCCTGAGCCGCAGCATGAGTTTATTTCGGCCATTGCCGGCGCGGCGCATTACACCTTCGACCAGCTGCAAGCCGACCTGAACACAGGTCATTCCATTATCGGTACAGTATTCATGGAATGCGGCGCGTTTTACAACGCCGCAGCTGACGATCATTTAAAACCGGTTGGCGAGGTAGAGTTCGTCAATGGTGTTGCCGCGCAGGGCGCAAGCGGGCTTTACGGTACTGGCCGTCCCTGTGCCGCCATCGTTGGGCATGCGGACATGATGTTGGGCGATGCGGTGAATGAGGTGCTGGATGCGCTCACAAAAGCCGGTAACGGGCGCTTTTGCGGCATCCGTCATCAAGGCGCATGGGATGCCGATCCGCTGGTCCTGGGGCCTCCGTTTCATGCACCCGAAGGCCTATATTCAAGCGACAGCTTCCGCAGCGGCTTTGCTGAGTTTGCAAAGCGCGGACTAACCTTTGATGCTTGGGTTCTAGAGCCCCAAATTGCGGATGTTATTGCGCTGGCCCAAGCATTCCCGGACCAGAAGATCATCCTGGATCACTGCGGCACTCCGCTCAACATCGCTTCTTATCGAGGCAAGCTGGGTGATAATTTTGCGCGGTGGAAGAATTCGATTCACACGCTCGCGCAATGCGACAACGTTTCCGTCAAACTTGGCGGACTGGCGATGGCGTTTTGCGGAATGCCGGACGATGGCCCCGCCAAAGGTGTAGGGTCGGAAGCGCTCGCGGCAATGTGGAAGCCTTACATTGAAACGTGCATCGATGCATTTGGATCGAACCGCGCCATGTTCGAAAGTAACTATCCGGTCGACCGGTGGGGTGCGAGTTATCCGGTTTTGTGGAATGCCTTTAAGCGCATTACTGCCGATTTCTCAGGCGACGAAAAAGCAGCACTTTATGCAGGCACTGCCGCGCAGACATATGGCATCGAGCATCTGCTAGGAACCTAAAGTCACGGCGAAGCATTAGGCTGTCGGGGGCTGGGATAATCCTTTTCCGCCCTCACTCGACATTTGGGCGATTACGACATAGTTGCCTCCAAGTTTCAATCTGCAACCTGCACTTAGTAACGGAGCATTTCATGGCCCTACCCGCACCTTTTGACCGGCTGCGCCTCCCTATCATCGGTTCGCCGCTCTTCATTGTTTCCGGGCCGGAGCTGGTAATCGCTCAGTGTAAAGCCGGCATCATCGGTTCCTTTCCCGCTCTGAATGCCCGCCCCTCGGGCGTATTGGACGAATGGTTGCATCAAATCACAGAAGAGCTGGCGGCGCATAACCGGGATAACCCTGATCGTCCCGCCGCGCCTTATGCGGTCAACCAGATTGTTCATCGCAGCAACGACCGGTTGGAAGAAGACATGGAAGTTTGCGCCAAATGGCAGGTGCCAATGGTCATAACTTCGCTGGGCGCGCGAGAGGAAGTTTTCTCTGCAGTGACCAAATGGGGCGGCATTTCATTGCACGATGTCATCAATGACCGGTTCGCGCGCAAGGCCATTGAAAAAGGTGCTGACGGGCTCATCCCGGTAGCGGCGGGCGCAGGCGGGCACGCGGGTACGCAATCACCCTTCGCCTTGATGCAGGAGATCCGCACTTGGTTTGACGGGCTCGTCGCTCTTTCCGGCTCAATCGCGCATGGCCGATCGGTTTTGGCCGCTCAGGCGATGGGCGCCGATTTCGGCTATATCGGATCGGCATGGATTGCTACAAAAGAGGCCAATGCTGACGAAGCCTACAAGCAGGAAATCGTCGACAGTAAGGCTGGTGACATTGTCTACACCAACCTGTTTACCGGCGTGCACGGCAACTATCTGCGCGGTTCCATCGAAAAAGCCGGGCTAGATCCAGAAAACCTGCCCGAAAGCGACCCAAGCAAGATGAATTTCGGTTCTGGCGGGAACAGCAAAGCAAAAGCATGGAAAGACATTTGGGGGTCTGGTCAGGGTGTCGGCGTAGTTGATGCAGTCGAAACAGTTGCAGAACGGGTCGACAGGCTTGAAGCCGAATACAACGCAGCCAAAGCCGAGCTTATGGAAAAATTAGATAGCTAGTCGACGGCAGGATACTGCAAACGGGATATCTCAGGAGCGCCAGGCGCGGACGAACTTCCCGTTATTGGAAGGTTCAAGCCGGATCGGACTTCCGTCTGGTCCGGCTACTTCCTCAGCTTTTGAAATCGGGCCGCGGAGCGCAAGATAGCCAAGCAACCTTTTGCCGATTTGAACCACCGAATTCGGGTCTAGCGTAGCTTCGGGTTCGATCCGAAGTTCCTGACCGGTAAACAAAGTCAGCCCTTCACTGTGAGTGCCGCCGATCGACTTTAGCTGGAGCGCAATAAGTGGATCAACAGGGAATTCGCCATGATCGGTCCATCGCGTCACATTATGGACAAATCGTTCCGTTGAAATTGCAGTCGCCGATGGGAGCCATTGCATAGCAACGCACTTGGGGATTACTCCGGCAATTTCCGCGCTTAGCGTCAACATCTCCCGCACCACCAAAAGGTTTGAATGCACTCCTTGCAAATGCGGCCCCAGATTTAGCAACAGGCCTTCGCAACCTTCACGAATTATCTCACGATCCACCCCGATGAAGTGCTTCGGTTGGCATCCGGCCGACGATGAAGAAGGTGCAAATCCCGACAGGTCGAAAGTAAGACCGCTCCTGACCAGTTCCACAATAGGCGATCGATCTTCAACAGAGCTGTGCGTATCGGGAGCGATCGCGTTGGACTGAAAAGTCGTACCCTCGGCTGTAAGCTTCACAAATTCCCCGGCAGACGGCGTCGCGCCAGCAGAAAAAAGAAAGTGTAGTCCTGTCGGTCTGTTTGGCGTCACGCAAGCTCCTGATATGTCTACAGCGCGTGTCGCGAATGACCTGGCGACCTGCTTATCCAGCGGGTATTGCCGAGGTTTCGGGTGAACGTCGAGTCTTTGAAAAATCGAATGATCCGAAATGGATGCATCAAATCAGAAAACGCCCAGCTTCAAGCCTTCAGCCATTGCAGCGCCGAGATCACGGCAAACCCGCAAATCTTTTTCCGTCACTGTTTTCGGCGCGAGAATTTCAGCTTCGGTCTGTGCATCACAATTGACGATCAAGTGCTCGGCAACGCGCTTTAAACGCCAACCGGTAGCTATCCGGTCAATTTGCGACTGGGCGCCCGTCCCGTCTGACCCCGCAGCAATAGCTGTAGCATATGCGCGCCCCTCTATTTTACCGAGGATCGGATAATAATTCCGGTCAAACATCTCCTTCATCGCGCCCGACATACTCGCCAAGTTTTCGGGACAGACGAACAGATATGCACCGGCAGCCAAGAAATGCTCTGCGTTAGTCTGCGCCGCAGTCAGCATTATACATTGGTCGCCAGCGCCATCTGCTGCCGCCTGTGCCAAAGCCTCGCTTGCGCCTGTACGGCTGTGCCAAACTATCAATAAATGTGGCTCAGAAGGTGACATCAGGGCAGCATCGTCTCTGTCTGTCGATTGTCAATCAGCTTTCCTTGGTAACTGAGCCCCAATGCGATAAACCGTGCTGATGACATCAGGCACACTCGCACCCGTTTTTGGCGTATCACACTCATTATCAGGCAAGGCCTGGCACTGGCGCGGCGGGAACATGGAAATTGATGATGGGTACGGTTCCGGTGCTGCGGATCTGGGTACCGATATTGTTACCCAGTTGCTGTTGTCCCGCGGTGTTGCCGCGGATGATCTGGAGCGGCACCGCATGCCCACCTTACGCGGTTTCCTTCCCGATCCATCAAAATTCAGGGATATGGATAGCGCAGCTGAGAGAATTGCTCAGGCAATTCTTACGGACGAAACGGTCACTATTTACGGCGATTATGATGTTGACGGCGCCACCAGTGCGGCCTTGCTTGTCCGCCTATTGAAAATGCTGGGCTGCGAAGCACGCTATTACATCCCTGACCGGCTACTTGAAGGCTACGGCCCTAGCGGGGAAGCTTTGGTCAACATTGCAGAGCAAGGATCAAGCCTGATTGTAACGGTGGACTGCGGCGCTATGGCATTCGAAGCGCTGGACATGGCCCGCAATGCCGGCGTCGATGTCATTGTGGTGGATCACCATAAATGTGCTGCAGAGCTGCCCAAAGCGGCTGCATTGGTCAATCCGAACCGGCTTGATGAGAGCGACGAAGCCGCTTCGTTTGGCCACCTTGCGGCCGTTGGCGTCGCATTCCTTCTCGCCATCGCGCTAGTGCGCACGTTGCGCAATCGCGGCTTTTTCGAGGGCAAGGCAGAGCCCGATCTGATGGGGCTGCTTGACCTTGTCGCGCTTGGCACCGTGGCGGATGTGGCTGCGCTACACGGGCTAAACCGCGCCTTTGTGGCACAGGGCCTGAAGGTCATGTCAAAACGTGACAATATCGGGATGGCAGCGCTGATAGACGCGAGCCGCCTGAAAAGAGCGCCGGTATGCAGCGACTTAGGCTTTGCGCTGGGCCCCCGTATCAATGCCGGGGGCCGCGTGGGCGAATCCACGCTGGGTGTCAGGCTACTGACAACTGAGGACCCCGACGAAGCCCGGGAAATATCGGCGCAGCTTTCCTCTCTTAATGAAGACCGGCGGGCGATCGAGGCTGCTGTACAAGAGGCTGCTGAAGAGCAGATTGCGCAGCAGCACAATCGGGCGGTGGTCATCACATCGGCCAAAGGCTGGCATCCCGGCGTGATCGGCATCGTGGCCGGACGGATCAAGGAGAAAACCGGCAAACCGGCGATTGTCATCGCAATTGATGACGAAACCGGCGAAGGTAAAGGATCGGGCCGCTCGATCAGCGGGGTCGATCTGGGCGCAGCGATCATTGCAGCACGCGAAGAAGGTTTACTGGTTGCCGGCGGCGGTCACGCAATGGCCGCCGGGCTTACCATCGCAGCGGACAAGCTCGACGCATTCGCCGATTGGATTGACGAGCGGCTGGCGAATGCCGTTTCCAAAGCGCAATCATCGCAAACACTAAAGCTGGATGTGTCCGTTGCCCCCAGAGGATTGACGCCTGATCTGGTAGAGCGGCTGGAAGAGGCCGGGCCGTACGGGATTGGCTGGCCCGGTCCGAAAGTTGCCGTTGGTCCGGTGCATATTATCAAGGCGGACATCGTCGGTACAGACCATCTGCGCCTGATCGTAGGCGGCAACGATGGAGGATCGATCAAAGCGATCGCATTCCGCGCGGCCGAAACCGAGATGGGGCAAGCCATCCTTCATGCGGCAAAGGGCAGAAAATTGTGGCTCGCTGGCCGGGCAAAGATTGATGACTGGGGAAGCCGCCCCGCTGCTGAGCTTCATCTTGAGGATGCCGCTTGGGCTGATTAGGCGCTTTTTTGCGTGAAACGGCGCGCAATGACGATGCTAGGCTTGACGCAAGCGCGCCGCGCCCCTAATTGCGCCGCCACGCCATCGGTATGGCCCCTTCGTCTAGCGGTTAGGACGCGGCCCTTTCACGGCTGAAACACGGGTTCGATTCCCGTAGGGGTCACCATCGATGGCGTCTTCTATTCTGCAGCCCGCTTTTTGATCGGCTGACGAATTGATGGCCCCTTCGTCTAGCGGTTAGGACGCGGCCCTTTCACGGCTGAAACACGGGTTCGATTCCCGTAGGGGTCACCACAACCCACATCATTTCACAGCTTTGGGAAAACATTCGTTTTCCGTGCCGAACCGCTGGCATCTACTGCGGTCCGCAGCTAATGCTTTTCGGCGATGGACAAACGCCCCTCCCTTCCTTGGCCCAGCATCATTCTGTGCATTACGGCTTGCGTAGCACTCTTGGCGGGCGGGCTTAGTCTATGGCTGGTACTCGCCGTTTCCCTGGTGTGGCTGGGATCGATCTGGTTGATTGTTGCACAACCCGATGCAGCGCCTCAGCCTTTACAGGAAACCAGCTTTACCAGCGAACGCATGGGCGAATTGGTCGAATATTCGGGCTCACCCATTTTGGTTATAGAGCACAGCCGCGTGACTGTGGCGAACCGCGCCGCAAGAAGGCTTCTGGGAAAACATTTGATCGGGCAGGACCTCCGAATGGCATTGCGGCATCCGGCAGCGATTAAGCTGATGGACAAGAAGAAGAGCGGCTTTACGCAAATACGCGGTCTGGTGCGCAGGCGGGATCTGTGGCGGATTAACCGGCAAGTTCTCAACCAGCAAATGTCTGTGATCGAGATGCTGAACCAGACCTCCGAGGCTGATATACGCCACGCTCACACTGATTTTGTTGCAAATGCCAGCCATGAATTGCGGACCCCCCTCGCCTCTATCATTGGCTATGTCGAAACTCTGAGCGAGAGCGGGCCTTCTGTCCCTCCTGAGAAAAGAAAGCGTTTTCTCGATACTATTCTTTCCGAAGCGAACCGGCTTCAAAGTCTGGTGAGCGATCTGATGTCGCTATCCCGGATTGAAGCTGAAAAACACGAGCAGCCCGAACAAAAAACTGACTTCGGCAAGCTGGTGCGCCGGGCCGCTAAGGAAGTAGCCGGAATCGACCGGGAAGCGCGGCTCCAGTTTGACATAAACGGCAGCGTTTACATCAACGGAGACGAGCGACAGTTAGAGCAGTTGGTCCGCAACCTTGTAGACAACGCGCTGAAGTATGGGGATTCTGGTAGTGATGTGACTGTAGCGCTCAGCCTCAACGATGCTCTGGAAGCCACATTAAGTGTCACGGACCGAGGAGAAGGCATTGCTCCCGAGCATCTACCCCATTTGACCCGCAGGTTTTACCGGACCGATCCCGGGCGCAGCCGCGCGTCAGGCGGTACGGGCCTCGGTTTGGCTATTGTTAAACATATTGTTGAACGTCACCGCGGACGGCTCGACATTTCGAGCGAGCAAGGCCAAGGGACCATTTTCACGGTCCGGATTCCGGCTCTAGAAGCATAAGGCGGCTCAATGTCATCTCTTTGTCATGTTGGTGCAGCAACGCGGCGTTACCGAATCAAGCGGGATATTTGCGCACTCTTTTTTCCCTGCCTGACCGACCGCAAAACCGCGCAATTATGAAAACGGAATTGGGAAAAGCTTAGGGATGTCGCCCGCAATTCTTCTCTTGCTTGCAATCGGCCTTGGACTTGCCGGTTGGCTCGCTGCACGTGCGCGCGCTTGGGCGTTCCGCCGGGAAGCGGCTAGTGGCCGATTGGCTGCGCTGCCAACATATCACGGCTGGTACGTTGCGCTGTGGATTGTTTTGCCGGCGATGCTTTTCATCGCGATCTGGTCTTCCTTGTCGCCCATTCTGGTCGAGCAATCGGTATTATCTTCGCCAGCAGCATCAAATTTGCCGGAGTTTGGATTCCAGCGTGACGCGCTTTTGCGCGAAGCAAAGGCCGTGGCCGAAGGAAGCGCGCCTGCGGTATTCAATGACCAAGCCAAAGGGTTGGTGGATCCATACCGCGACGCGATCTCCCGGTTTGGCCTTCTGGGCGTTTTGGGTACCTTGGTAATTGCCTTTCTGGGCGGAGCTTGGTCGTTCCTCAAGCTGAAACCTGATTTCAGGGCGCGCACGCGGGTCGAACGGATTGTGATGGCATCGTTGCTGATCGCTTCCATGGTGGCCATTCTGACCACTCTGGGCATTGTGGTGAGTCTGGTGTTCGAAACCGTCAGGTTCTTCGGCATGGTGAACCCGTTCGATTTCCTGTTCGGAACCCATTGGGGGCCCGATCCGATGAGTAATCCGGAAAATCCGGACCCGTCGCGTTTTGGCGCGCTCCCGCTGTTTTGGGGCACAATCTACATCGGAGCCATCATCGCAATGATCGTGGCCATTCCGCTTGGTCTGATGAGCGCAATCTATCTGACCCAATATGCCAACCCGACAGTGCGCAGCTGGCTCAAACCCGCACTCGAAATTCTGGCCGGTGTTCCCACAGTTGTTTATGGCTATTTCGCGGCTCTCACCGTCGCACCGTTCATCCGCGACATCGCTGTTGCGATCGGAATTACGGGCGCATCCAGCGAAAGCGCGCTGGCCGCCGGTTTGGTTATGGGTGTGATGATTATTCCCTTTGTCAGCTCGATGGCCGATGATTCGATTGCCGCCGTCCCGCAGGCAATGCGTGACGGCAGTCTGGCGATGGGTGCGACCACTTCGGAAACGATCAAGCGGGTTTTGGTACCTGCGGCCCTGCCGGGCATTGTTGCCGGGATCATGCTCGCGATCAGCCGCGCCATTGGCGAGACAATGATTGTGGTTATGGCCGCTGGTGCCGCTGCCAATCTTTCAGCCAATCCGCTGGAAGCGATGACGACTGTTACCTTCCAGATTGTTACCATGCTAACAGGGGAAGGCAGTTTCGATCATCCGGCTACACTAAGTGCATTTGCACTTGGTTTTGTCCTGTTCATGGTAACGCTGGCTCTCAATTTTGTGGCTTTGCGCGTAGTTAAGAGGTTCCGTGAAGCCTATGAGTGACTCAGTGCTCCCCACACGGTCCCCAGCCTTTGAAGCGCGTTTGAAGAAGCGTTACGCTGCCGAACGTCGTTTTAAATATGCAGGCATGGCCGCCGTAATCTTTTCGGTCTTTGTCCTGATATTCCTGCTTGGCAACATGACGATCAATGGCATCGGCGGTTTCCAGCGGGCTGAACTGGCGGTTCCAATGAACCTTGCCGATGCTGGCCTTAGCGGCGACGAATCTACCCTGTCTCAGCCACGTGCGGTCCAAAGTCTGGAAATGCAGGGCTTACCTTCGGTCGTCGATTTTTACGCTGAAGAAGCATTGGGCAAAGAAGGCGCAGCACAGATAAGTGCAACTGCTTGGCGTGAAATCGCTGCGCAGATTATCGATGATCCCAGTCTGCTTCGGCAGGAAAAAGTTTTCTGGCTCCCCGCCACGGCTGATCTGGCAGCAGGGTATGACGGAGAAGGCGACCCAGAACTTGTGGCACTGGCGGCCGACCTGACCGAGACTGGCAAGCTCAGCAAGAACTTCGACACTGGCTTCCTGAGCCGTGCAGATGCGACTGATCCGCAGGCGGTGGGTATCTGGGGCGCACTCAAAGGTTCTATGCTGACGATGCTAGTTACACTTTTGCTAGCGTTTCCTATTGGCGTCATGGCGGCACTCTATCTTGAGGAATTCGCGCCGAAAAACCGCTGGACCGACTTTATCGAGCTGTCGATCAACAATCTGGCTGCGGTTCCATCCATCATCTTCGGATTGCTTGGCCTTGCCGTGTTCCTGTTCCTGTTTCCGAACCTCCGCTCCACTCCGGTGATTGGCGGTATGACGCTGGCCTTAATGACCTTGCCAGTGATCGTAATCGCCGGACGGAATGCAATTAAGGCAGTGCCGCCATCCATTCGTGATGGCGCGCTCGCCGTAGGCGCATCGCCGGTTCAAGTGGTGTTCCATCACGTGTTGCCGCTGGCCCTGCCCGGCATCTTGACCGGAACAATCATCGGGATGGCAAGAGCACTAGGCGAAACTGCGCCGCTGCTTATGATCGGTATGCGGTTGTTCGTGTCCACTCCGCCCGACGGCTTCACTTCGCCGGCGACGGTACTGCCGATGCAAATTTTCCTTTGGTCCGATGAAATTGACCGCGGTTTTGTAGAGCGTACATCCGCCGCGATTATCGTGCTATTGCTGTTCCTCCTTCTGATGAACGGCCTCGCAATTTACCTTCGCAACAAATTTGAGAAAAAGTGGTGACAGTAATCCATCCCAATCTGGAAGACACCGACGCCAAGATGAGAGCGAAGGATGTCTCCGTATATTACGGCGATAAAATGGCGATCGACAACGTCTCGATCGACATTCCGACCGAATATGTGACTGCATTCATCGGCCCGTCCGGGTGCGGAAAATCGACCTTTTTGCGCACTATGAACCGGATGAATGACACCATTCCGTCCGCCCGTGTGGAAGGCAACATCACTTTGGACGGTGAAGATATTTACAGTCCGCAGCTTGATGTGGTGCAGCTGCGCGCCCGGGTCGGTATGGTGTTCCAGAAGCCGAACCCGTTCCCCAAATCCATCTATGACAACATCGCTTACGGTCCGAAAATCCACGGCATCGCTGAAGGCAAGGACGAGCTGGACGCTATTGTCGAGAAATCGCTGCAGCGCGCCGGTTTGTGGAACGAGGTGAAAGACCGGTTGAACGATAGCGGCACAGCCCTTTCCGGTGGTCAACAACAGCGCCTGTGCATCGCGCGCGCCATTGCCGTCGATCCGGAAGTTATACTTATGGACGAGCCTTGTTCGGCGCTCGATCCCATTGCGACCGCCAAGATCGAAGAACTGATCGATGACTTGAACGGGCGCTATGCGATCGTGATCGTCACGCACTCCATGCAGCAGGCTGCCCGCGTATCGCAGCGCACCGCTTTCTTCCACCTCGGTAAGATGGTAGAATACGGACGGACTACCGACATATTCACTAATCCTCTGGAGCAGCGCACACAGGATTATATCACAGGACGGTACGGCTAATGAACGAGCATACAGTCAAAGCATTCGATGAGGACATTACGCGCCTCAGAGGGCTGATCGCCGAGATGGGCGGTCTGGCAGAGCTTTCGATTCAGGAAGCTCTGGAAGCAATGATCCGCGGTGACGATGATCTTGCCGCCGGTGTGATAAAGCGCGACATAAAGATTGATGCGCTCGAATCCGAAGTCGACAAGCTTGCCGTACGGATTATCGCCCTACGCGCCCCAATGGCAGACGATTTGCGTGAAGTCATTGCCGCTTTGAAAATTGCCGGTGTTGTCGAACGTATCGGAGATTATTCGAAAAATATCGCAAAACGCGTTTCGGATATCGAAGACCGCAAGAAGTTCGAACCGCTTACATTGCTGGGCGCCATGGGCGAAGCAGCGAGCGAAATGGTTCATGATGTGCTAACAGCATATGCATCACGCGATCCCGTGCTGGCCCGGGAAGTCATTGCCAGTGACGAGAAAGTTGACGCTTTCTACAACAGTATTTTCCGTAATGTTGTCAGCTATATGGTGGAAAACCCCGCGACCATTTCAAGTGCCGCTCAGCTGCTTTTCGTTGCCCGGAATATCGAACGGATCGGTGACCATGCCACGAACGTCGCGGAGATGGTGCACTTTGCAGCGACCGGAGTTTATCCGCCCGACGAGGACGTATAATCTCCCGTAATTTCAGAAGGTAATGAACATGACTTCTGCAAAATTACTATTAGTTGAAGACGATCCTTCGCTGGCGGAATTGCTTGAATTCCGTTTCGAGAATGAAGGCTATCAAGTCCGCTCGACACCGGATGGGGATGAAGCCCTGATACTGGCCCAAGAAGATGTGCCGGATTTGGTAATATTGGATTGGATGATCGAGGGGACAAGCGGGATTGAAGTATGCCGCCGCCTCCGCCGCCAGCAAGAAACTGCCAACGTGCCGATTATCATGCTCACAGCACGCGGAGAAGAAGATGACCGCATTCGCGGCCTCGAGACTGGCGCTGACGACTATTTGACCAAGCCGTTCTCCCCGCGTGAACTGCTGGCCCGCGTGGCTGCTGTTATGCGCCGGGTGCGTCCGGCACTCGCGGGAGAAGAGATCGTCGCAGGCGATATCCGTCTAGATCCGGCAGCGCACCGCGTTGAACGACAAGGCGAAGCCCTACAAATGGGGCCGACTGAATATCGTCTTCTGAAGTTCTTTATGGAAAGTCCCGGGCGTGTGTTCTCCCGCAACCAGCTATTGGATGCAGTGTGGGGAACAGAAAGTGATATCGAATTGCGAACCGTCGATGTCCATATACGCCGTTTGCGAATGGCGTTGGAGATCGACGGTGCGAAAGACCCGATCCGCACGGTCCGGTCTGCAGGATACTCTTTAGAAGCCAGTTAGACTTAGCGGCACACGCCCCAGGCTCGTTCCGCTTGATCTAGATGAAAATGATCGCGATGCGCCGCATTGTAATCTGGCGACAGAACGGTGCCGAACATAGCGCAGGCATCGTCCCGAACCCTCGATAGAAATTCGCCTTTGGCTCCTCCATCATCCCAATCCGAAAGAACCGATATCGTCGTTCCGTCGCTCAGCGTGAAACCGGCAATATCCACCGCATTGCCGGTCGCGTGTTCACTCCAAGCTCCCTCGCTGCGCCCGTAGAGCCGCCGACAATTATACACACCAAGATGTTGAATAGACGCAATTTCTTGTCCGAATTTCTGCATTGCTGCGGGCTGAAGCGATTTCTCGAGCCAGAGGTGCAGCCCGATCGCTGCCGGACACGTCATTGCGGGGTTCCCCGGTTGTAGCAGACTTTCGCTTAAAATCGTGCGGTCGGGTCGCGCACAGGCGCCCGAACCTTGCGATGCCAAAACGTCAAATTGTACTTCGCTGCGCTCTAACACTGCGCGGCACGCCTCGGTGTCACTTCCTATAGCGGCAAGTTTCGATTGCGTTGCCCATCCGGGCGGGTCGCGCAGATCAAGCGGTGCCCATGGGTTGTTTTCGGGGTGAGCCCGCAGCCAAGCATGCCCGGCGACTAGAATCGACGCAAACACAAGCAAAGCGATAGCCCGGCGATCGAACACAAATTTGCCAATGGAGCGGGATATCTCAAGCTTCACGGCGTAACATCCCATGGTTTCAATGCTGTCATGCAATCATGACGGCAAGCTAACCCGCTGTTCTTAAGCGGAATAGAAATTCTAAATGATGACTTCACGCATTCGTTCCTGCACGGCGGCCAGATCTCGCGCAAACAATCTTTCCTGCTCTAATCGTGCATCGCCGGTCAGCCTCAGCAAGTAGGATGGATGTGCGGTAATCCACAATTCACTCCCGTCATCCAATTTGACAGGCCGACCGCGTGCTTGTTGAAGGCTGACCGTTTTGCCCAGCACGCTCCGCGCTGCACTCGCCCCTAATGCGAGGATCAGCTTGGGCCCAACGATCTGGCGTTCGCTTTCCAGCCACCAGCGGCATGTGTCGATTTCCTTGGCCGTCGGGCTTTGGTGAATGCGGCGTTTCCCGCGGCGCTCATATTTGAAATGCTTCACTGCATTAGTCACGAACGCATCGGCTCTCGCTATGCCTGATTTGCCGAGAAACACATCCAACAATTTGCCAGCGGGGCCGACGAACGGTCTGCCTTCAATGTCCTCTTGATCGCCCGGCTGTTCGCCAACGATCATCAATCGCGAGCCGGGCGCTCCCTCGCCCGCCACACTTTGCGTGGCACTACAACCTATTGAACACTGTCGACAGGACTGAAGGCGATCCTTTAGTTCCGCGAGCGTGGCCGGACGCTTTTCAAACCCGATCTTCCCGGCATCTACCATTTGCGATTCCCGCGACTGAGCGCTGGCAATTAATTCAGGAATCAAAGCCGCTTCCGGCATGTTCTTCCAGAATTTCTTTGGCATTTCGCTCATCATTGCGCTGACTTTCAGGCGCGCGGGATTGAAGATGGAGGCGTAATATTTCTTCCACAAATCTTCGGTTGCATCACTGTCCGGGGCATCTGACTTATGCGCTGGGGGGCTTTCCCTGATCGAGTTCAAATCCCAATGAATACAGCCCCTTGGCGTCAAGATTGACCACCGCATATTGGCAAAACGTTTTTTAAAAAAGCCGGCATTGGCGCGCACTATGTGATGATCGGGTTCGAACCAGGCGACATAATGTTCCTCTCCCGTAGAAGTTTCGATTTTCCGGAACCGCACAAAGGCGTGCATCTTGTGGCTGTCGCGCCGCACACTTTTATCCAGCAGTTCAACACGTCTCACGTCGCCGTCGGTCTTATCCTCCATCAATCTGGGGGCCTTCTGCAACCGCCAGAGCAATGCGTAGAGCAAAGCAAACCGCTCAGGATCCGAGTGAAGCGCCGCGTTCCGCGCAAGGCTCATAAAGCGGCGACTGCTGCGTACAGTCGGTTCAGAATCAGGGATCGGCGGCAAAACATCATTTCCGCTGGAAAAAAGATCGCCGGAGCTTTGACCATCTGTCCAACTCACCCGTTCCGGCGGAATTCCGCATTGGATCAGGTGGCGCGCTTGATCCCGCCAATACATAAAATCGTCCGGTTCGGGCACCGTCACAGAATAATGCCCTTTCAGTGCGCAGGAGTTACTCTTCGTCATGCTGCGAAAAGCTCCAACTGCTCCTGTTTCGGTGCCAATAGAGACCGCAAATCGGCTCTATCGGTCAGGACAGTCGGACGCCAATCAACGGTACAAATGAAAGGTCTGACCTTCGCGATCGAAACCGTCACTTTCGCAACATCATCAAGCCTGAGCGATTTATGACGCCGGGCAGTCAGTATGCGCTGAACTGCCGTGACCCCGAGGCCCGGAACGCGCAGCAAAGCTTCGCGCGCCGCACGATTGACGTCGAGCGGAAATTGGTCACGAAATTTCAGTGCCCAAGCGAGCTTTGGATCAATATCGAGCGGTAGATTTCCGTCGTCATCCGCCGCCTGCATGACCTCCCTAGCCTGATAGCCATAAAACCGCATCAACCAGTCGGACTGATACAGGCGGTGCTCCCGGATAAGCGGGGGCCGCTTCAATGGCAGCACCGCGCTGGCATCGGGAATGGGGCTGAATGCAGAGTAATACACACGGCGCAGCTTGAACCCGTCATACAGGCGGCTGGCCTTTCCCATTATATCGGTATCGGTGGCCGCATCTGCACCGACAATCATCTGGGTCGATTGGCCTGCCGGGGCAAATCTCGGCGCGTGCTTGAACCGTTTTCGCGCATCTTTCATTTCCACAATGTCGTTTTTGACATTGCCCATTGCGCCTTCAATCTGCCGCGCATCCTTGTCAGGCGCCAAGCGGGTCAGCCCGCTATCTGTGGGGAGTTCCACATTGATAGAAACCCGATCTGCATACAGGCCTGCTTGATGAACCAATTCGGGATCCGCCTCAGGTATGGTCTTCAAATGGATGTAACCGCGGAAATCATGCTCCTCACGCAGGATGCGCGCGGCTTCGACCATTTGTTCCATCGTGAAATTAGAGCTTTTGATTATTCCCGAGGAGAGGAATAGCCCTTCAATATAATTACGCCGATAGAAGCTGAGCGTGAGATCGGCGATCTCTTGCGGGGTGAATCGGGCCCGGCGGACATTGCTGCTCTTCCGGTTGACGCAATAGTGGCAATCAAAGATGCAATGATTGGTCATCAATATCTTGAGCAGCGAAATACAGCGCCCGTCAGGAGCATAGGCATGGCAGATCCCCATGCCCTCGGTAGAGCCAACGCCCTTTCCGCCCAGCGAGTTCTTTTTTGCGGTGCCTGATGACGCGCACGAAGCATCATACTTAGCCGCATCAGCTAAAATGCCAAGTTTTTCGATTGTGGAGATTTGCGACATATGTTCTTTATATGTTCTTCCGCACCCAGATGAAAGGACTAATTACGTAAAAGGCGGGAACAATCCGCCGCAATGCTCGTATTGGCAGCACGGACCGGGCCCCTCTGGCGAGTAACTGAACTCGTGATGTCGGACGTATCGAACGATTAGATGCCTCAAAGCTTCGATCGATTTGGATAAGTTTAGTTGGCTCAGCCAACGTCACAGGGGACGGCATCCAATCGAGCCGCCCTGTGCCAAGGGAGTTTGATATGAAATTTGTTACCTCTATTGCCGCAATCGCACTTCTGGCCGCTCCGGCTGCCGCGAAAGACTGGAACTTCGGTGACGGCGTGTCACCGGAACGCTGGTCTTTGCAGAATAGCGATTACGCTTTGTGCGATGCCGGCCTTACACAATCACCGATCGATCTGGGAGGCCCGAACGCCTTTGGCGACATCGAAATTTCGACCAATTATGGCGAAACGACCTCTGAACTCGCAATTGGCGAGGAGAAGGTTCAACTCAACTTTCCAGCTGGAATGGGAATGACATCAGGCGGAATGGAGTTCGGTCTGCTTCAGGTTCACTTCCACACTCCTTCCGAGCATGCCATTAATGGCAAGCGTTATCCGCTGGTAGGCCACTTTGTGCACGCCACCGAAGACGGTAAGCTGGGCGTTCTTGGCGTGATGTTCGAGGAAGGCAAAGCCAATGCGGGTCTTGCCCAATTGGTAGACGCACTTCCCTCGGGCGCCGGAACTGAAGTGACAGTTGATGTCACCGACATGATGCCGATGGATACCGAGGTCTTCCGCTACATGGGGTCCTTGACCACACCGCCATGCAGCGAAGGTGTCAACTGGCACGTCGCCAAAACTGTCCTCACTGCAAGCGCAGACCAGATTGCTGCACTAAATGGTCTTCTCGGCCCGAGCGCACGCTCCCTGCAACCGTTGGGTGGACGTCTGTTAGTAGCTCCGGCGGAATAATTTGATCTAAAAACGCGAGTGAGTGGGCCGCTGATCTTAGGATTAGCGGCCCATTTTCGTTCTGCGAGGTTGTTCTTCGGTTCGCCGCGCTTACGCAACGCGTGAGCAATTGAGCGGAACATTTTAATGTTTGAAGCATTGGTAATTCAACAAGTTAAAGAGGATTATCATGAATTATTCAGACGGAAATACCGACGAACTTAAAACCGATTTTTGGAAGGCTTTGGCAGATTCGCCATTCGTTTTCCTACAAATGGATAATGATCCCGATACTGCTGTCCCGATGACCGCCCAGCTAGATAAGGATGCTGACAGTGCAATCTGGTTTTTCACCACGCGTGACAGTGATCTGGCCAAGATGGGTCCGGCAACCGCGACATTCGCAGGTAAAGATCATAAAATGTTTGCCCGGTTTGAAGGTGTCCTCATTGAAGAAACCAGTTCTGAACGTTTGGACAAGCAGTGGAACAACTTCGTGGAAGCATGGTTCCCCGGCGGCAAAAGCGATCCGAACATGATCATGCTGCGGATGGATTTAGGTTTGGCCGAGATTTGGAGTGGTGACCAGTCAATGCTCACAACAGCCAAGATGGCGCTGGGAATGGATGTCCGTGACGACATGAAGGACAAAAAGACCGAAACCTCGCTCTGACCGCTAGGCACGTAACAAAAAGGGCCGCTCCCAACCGGGAGCGGCCCTTTTTCTGTTCTTGCTTGGATTTACTCTCCAAGGATTGAAGGAAATATTCCGACGATCAGGATTATGATCAGTGCCAGCGGACACAACCAGCGGACAAGGAACAGCCAGAACTTCTCCAGTCCGCCCGTCAAACCGTTCTCCGCATCGATTAAACGGCGTTCTGCGATCCAACCGACGAACAGCGCCGTCAAGATCGCGCCAATCGGCATCAATATCTTGCTCGTTACCGTATCGAGCACGTCGAACATCCCCTGCCCTTCAAATAGCGGGATAAAGCCGAAGGGCTGGAAATCCGCCATTGTATTGAAGGAAAGTGCTGCAAGTATGCCGAGCAGCAACGCTGCAATCGTCACGATCAATGTCGCCGCAGGACGGGCAAGGTTCGCTTTGCCCTTCAACCAGGCCGTTGGAGCCTCCATCAGGGATACCGAACTAGTCAGAGCAGCGAAGAACACCATGACGAAGAACAGCAGCCCTACAAGCGAACCTACGGGCATACTTTGGAAACCGATCGGCAATGTTTGGAACATCAGACCCGGGCCGCCATTTGGCTCAAGGCCCGCAGCAAACACGATAGGGAAGATACACAGTCCGGCGAGCAAAGCGACTGCCGTGTCAGCACCCGCGATAATGCCCGACGTTCCGGCCAGATTTACGTTTCGGCCGACATAAGCACCGTAAGTCATCATGCCCGCTACACCGAGCGAGAGCGAGAAGAACGCCTGACCCACTGCGGCCAGCATAACTGCGCCGGTTAGTTTCGAAGCGTCGAACGTAAACAGATAGGAGACTGCCTCGCTAAATGCTCCGGTGAATGCTCCGTAAATGGTGATTGCAAGGAACAACGCGAAAAAGGCGGGCATGAGCCATGTCGCGACCCATTCAATACCGCTCGATACGCCGCGCGCCACGAAATAGAATGTAATCGCGATGAACAGCACGTGCAGCCCCACCATCAGGCCGGCATTTCCGAACAGGTCGGGCAGCAGCGCCTCAATATCGCCCGATGGCCGCCCTTCGAACGCGCCGCCGGTAATCCCGGTGGCTAGCAGATCCTGCGCGAATACACCGATGTAGTAGAGAACCCATCCGCCCACGACGCAGTAAAAGCTGAGCACCAAAAACGCGCCAAGAACACCAAACGATGCAAGAATGTCCCAATGTTTTGATTTACCGGAGTCCTCGGCCACCTTGCGCACGCTTTCAGGGGCGGATGCCTGACCATACCGGCCGATAAGCGTTTCGGACAAAAGGATAGGCAGACCGATCAGCAGCACACAAAAAATGTAGAACAGCACGAAAGCGCCGCCGCCATTGGCCCCCGCTTCAGCGGGAAAGCGCCACATATTGCCTAGACCGACGGCTGACCCGACCGCTGCAAGAATAAAGGCCGAACGTGACGACCAACCGTCTCGCGATGAACCTGAAGCTGCTACCATGACGTCAAATACCCTCTTAGCTGCGCATATTTGCGCTGATCCCTTTGTGTAGAGCGCGCTTGTGCAACGATTTGCGCGGCTAGTCGAGACAGGATTTGCGCAAATCCCCGTCTCCGCTAGAAGCACAGCCATGTCTACAACGTTTCAACTCGATACTTCGACCAGCCGCGCCACGCCGACACCGGCACCGATGAAGCGGCTCACCGTGCCAAAAATCCGCCGCCGGAAGAAGGACGGGGTCACCGAAAGCCCGCTTGTGATGCTAACCGCATACACCGCGCGGCAGGCCCAATTGCTGGATGCGCATTGTGATCTGTTGCTGGTCGGGGACTCGCTTGGGCAGGTCATTTACGGTCTCCCCTCCACCATTCCGGTGACTTTGGAAATGATGGCAAATCACGGGGCAGCTGTCGTCCGCGGTTCCTATCATTCGGTGGTTGTCGTCGATATGCCATTTGGTTCGTATGAAGCTTCGAAAGAACAAGCCTTCGAAAGTGCGTCATATCTGCTGAAGGAAACCGGCGCCGCAGCCGTCAAACTGGAAGGCGGCGAGGCGATGGCAGAAACAGTCGAGTTTCTGAATAAGCGCGGCATTCCGGTCATGGGCCATGTTGGCCTCACACCTCAAGCCGTCAACGTCCTCGGCGGATATATGGCCCGGGGCCGTAGTGACAGTGAAGCGGACAAGATCGTCGCTGATGCAAAAGCGCTGGCGGATGCGGGCGCTTTTGCAGTCGTCATTGAAGGCGTTGTGGAACCGATCGCGATCGCTGTTACTAAAGCCATCGATTGCCCGACCATCGGGATTGGCGCGTCTGCGCAATGTGATGGTCAGGTGCTTGTCACGGAAGATATGCTCGGGATGTTTGAACGTGTCCCCCGTTTTGTGAAGAAGTACGAGAATATCGCCGAGATAATCGAAAAAACCGTGCAAACTTACGCCAGCGAAGTAAGGGACCGGAGTTTCCCCGATGAAGCGCAAACCTATCAGCCAAAAAGCTGATCGGTGACGCCGCATTCACCGGCAACCAACCAATCTGACTGAACTGGGTCCGCGCATGGCTACGCTGCTTCGTTATTATAAGCTTTCCTTTGTCTTCACCCTGATCTGTCTCGGCCTTGCCGTCTGGTACGGGTGGGAAAGCACAGGCACTGTCGCGGGCACAGCATCGCTACTGTGGATCGTAATCGTTCTTTCGGTGCTGGAAGTATCGCTCAGCTTCGATAATGCAGTCGTCAATGCCTCTGTGCTTAAGGACATGAGCGAGGTCTGGCAGCGCCGCTTTCTGACTTGGGGAATCGCCTTTGCTGTATTCGGAATGCGGATAGTATTTCCGCTAGCGATCGTCGCAATTGCTGCGGGTCTGGGCCCTCTCGAAACGGTCAATCTTTCGCTCAATGACCCTGAGGAATATGAGCGTATCGTGAGTTCGGCTCATGTCGGCATTGCCGGGTTTGGCGGCGCTTTTCTGGCAATGGTCGGGCTTAAGTTCTTTTTTGATCTGGACAAAGATGTGCACTGGATCAGCTGGCTGGAACGCCAACTGGGCAAATTCGCCGCTTTGCCGGCAGCCGAAATTGCGCTTCTCCTTCTCGTGATGTGGGGGATCTCTACTTTGCTGGAGCCCGCCGATGCACTTACATTCGTGACCGCCGGCATTCTGGGTCTGGTGACCTTTATCGCAGTCGAAGGCATCAACACGATGCTGGAGATGAAAGAGGAAGCCGCACGATTGCAAGGCGCGGTTGTCCGTAGCGGGCTTGGCGGCTTTCTTTACCTGAACGTTCTTGATGCGTCTTTCAGCTTTGACGGTGTGATCGGAGCCTTCGCATTATCGAACAACATGATCGTTATCGCACTTGGTCTTTCAATCGGCGCTATGTTTGTTCGTTCGATGACTATCCATTTGGTCAAGCAAGGGACATTGGCGGAATATAAATTCCTCGAACATGGCGCGTTTTGGGCGATCATCGTGCTCGGCGGAATTATGCTGGTTTCGGCGAAAGTCCACATTCCCGAAACGATCACCGGATTGATCGGCGCGGTGCTGATCGGCCTGTCTCTGCTATGGTCGGTGCGGCACAACCGCAAGGAAGCTGCAGCTACTCTGGCTAGTCCTGACGCTGGGCGAGACGCGTAGCCAAAGGTGCCGAGACCACCAGCTGTAGCAAGTGATAGACGAGAAGCGGGACCAATATCAGTCCGGCTTTCTCTGCACCGAATATAACAACCGCCAGCGGTGCGCCCATCGCCACGCTTTTATGCGCACCTGCGAACATGAACGAAATGCGATCCCCCATTCTAAGTACCAGAAGACCAGAAAGTGCCCAGGCACCGGCAAAAGCAAACAGCAACAGACCGGCAATGGCCGCGATAAGATACCCCCATGCCGCAAGATCGAGCATATTCCATAAATCTTGCTCCACAGCCCCCGAAAAGGCGACATAGACAGCAATGGCTATAGCCAGCCTGTCCATCCAACTGACGATCAACGGATTAGCCTTCAACCAATTTCCAAGCCTGTTTTGCGAAAGTTGGCCCAGCGCGAAAGGTAGCAGCAGGATCATGAATATCTTGAACAGGCCCCCGCTGCCCAGTTCGACCGCCTCTCCCCCGCTCAGCCATGCAAAGATCGGGATGCTGACAAACACACCTAAAATGTTGAGCAAAGCAGCCGAGACGACAGATGCGGCCACGTTCCCCTCTGCTACCGACGTATATGCCGCTGCAGATTGCACCGTAGATGGCATCGCGCCGAGATAGATTAGACCGAGCGCCACCAGTGCCGGCATCACATTTCCGGCTATCAGGAACATTCCGTAACCGGCCGCCGCCATTGCGCCGAAACACCAAAATGTGAGCGGCGCAAGGAAGCGCAAATTGCCAATTCCTGCGCGCACGTCTTTGCGTGACAGACGAATACCGTTCAGGAAAAAGAGCAGGAATATCGCCGCATTCGAAACATATTGTGCCGCGAGTTGCCCGCTGCCGGTAACTGGTGCGAATGTTGCCAAAAGTATCGCAAGCACCAGCAGGCGGACCATCATATCAATCCGGGAAAGCCATCCTATCATTGGCGTCCTGTGCACTGCCAATCTGGTGAAGTCTATCCGGTCCGGCTTAGTTGCGTAGCTTCTTAATCTTTGCCGCCAACTGCTGAGTGGCATCATCATCACCAGCGGTTTCGGTATAAACATTATATAGCGTTGCCGTCACTTGGCGGTTCATTGGTTGCAAAGCATAAGCTGTCTCTGCCATTTCCGCGGCAAGGTCCAACTCCTCTGATTGCAGTGCAATCTCGGCCCTGAGTGCAAGCAACAAGGGATCGCGCCTGCCTCCATTCCGGATAGCGTGATCGGCAAATATCCCGGCGGCGTCCCAGTCTTTCTGTTCTGCCGCAATCCCGGCAAGCAGGCCTGCTGCTTCGACATTAGCAGGGTCGCCTACAAAGTGCCGGGCCAATTCGGCAATTGCCTCGCTCCGTCGGTCAGCAGCCAGCAATGCCTTCACTTGTTTGCGGGCCAAAAGCCATGGCGTCCGGATGGCTCCGGCATTATTGTATCGCTCGGTAGCTCTTGCATATCGGCGCGCAGCAAGGTTCGCGTCGCCGGCTAATGAAAGAGCATCTGCAGATCCCGGAAACTTGTCCAGAAATGCCTCTGCCGCTGCTACTGCCCCTGCATTGTTGCCTGCGACGATACGTGCACGCACCAGCGCCAATGCGTCCAACCCCGTTTTGGGGCCCCTCGCCTCGGCCACATCCAATGTCGTCCCGCTCGACATGACAACAAGACGGCCAGTGCGCCCCTTGGCTGCCAGATCCAGAAACTCCGCAGCCTTGGCCCGCTCGTCTTGCGCCTCGAAAGCTCTTGCGACCAAGGTTTGCAAATAGGGTGCAGCACTTGGCTGCCGCGCAAGTTTTTCATAGCGGTAGATAATTTCGCTGTTTTTATCACCGAGTGACAAGGCGCGCGCAAGCACTTGGCGCACGCGGCGATTGTCCGGTTGCATGGCGGCTAGCCGCTCCAATGTCTGCGCGGCGCTGGCATAATTGCCATTTTCAATGTCAATTATGCCGGATAGCAACATCGCGGCAGGTTTCTCGCGGTCATCCTTGCTGCTCCTGAGCAGCAGGGATTGCGCCAGCTGAAACTTTTCAGCGCGGGCCGCCAGCACTGCTTGCAAGTAGTAAATTCGCCGGTTGGTCGGATCAAGCTTAGCGACTTCGCGAATGACCGCCAGCATCTCAGTCGCTCGGCCCAACTCCCCCAGGATCGCAGCGTAGTCGAGCAACAGGTCGACGTTTTCCGGATTTTGATCAAGAGCTCTTTCGAACCACGGAACAGCGGCCAGCATGCCTTCGGAATCCCGCACCAATTGTGCGCGGAATTGCAAGGCTACGGGGGACGCAGGATCGAGCTCCAATGCTTTGACGCTGGCTTCAACTGCCTGCACTTGCTCACCGCCGCGATAGCGTAGGCGCCCGATATCGACCCAAAGCTCGGCGTCGTCTGGTTCAGATTCCAGTGAACGATCAAATGCCTGCCCGGCTGCCGGAAGGTTCCCTTCCTCCATCTCCAGTCTGCCGAGCATGTGAAAACCGTGCGATCGCGTAGCCTGCGAAAACTCGTCTTTCCCCAGCCATTCGCGTGCTTCGGCCAGTTCGCCTTGCTGTAGTTCGGCCTCGCCTAGATATGCGGCAATGTCTTCGCGGCTGGCACCTTGAGCAAGCGCATCGCGCAGCAGTACCTCGGCCGCCAATCCGTTTCCTTGCGCCAGCTGCGCACGCGCAAGGTCAACCGGCGGCGCTTCCACGCCGCCGTCATCGCATGCTGCCAACCCACCCATTAGAGCGATGCAGGACGCGATCTTCAGGGTCAGATCACGCCTGAAGTTCATACTGCTTGAGCAAATCATACAGGGTCGGTCGGCTGATACCCAACAGCTTTGCCGTGCTGGATATATTACCTTCGGTCCGCGCAAGCGCGTGCCGGATAATCTTGCGATCCGATTTCTCGCGCGCGCTCTTCAGGTTCAGAACTTCTGAATCTTCCTCGTCGCCACTATCAAGATCAAGATCTTCAACACTGATCAATTTCCCGTCAGCCATGATTACTGCGCGCTTTACCCGATTCTCAAGCTCGCGCACGTTGCCGGGCCAATTCCATCCGTCAATTGCCGCCAAGGCATCGCTGGAAAACCCTTTAACTTGCGGATTCATCTCGGCCGCGAAGCGATTGAGGAATGCTTTAGCCAGCAATGTCGCATCGCCGGGCCGCTCAGCCAAAGTGGGGATTTTGATGACAATTTCCGCAAGCCTGTAAAACAAGTCCTCGCGAAAATCGCCATTTGCAATCATGCTTTCCAAGTCTTGGTGGGTGGCGCAGACGATGCGGGTGTCTACGGCAATAGCTTTTCGGCCACCGATCCGTTCGATTGTCCGCTCTTGTAAAAAGCGGAGCAATTTAACCTGAAGCGGCAGCGGAATATCGCCGACTTCGTCCAGAAAAAGAGTGCCGCCATGGGCCATTTCGATCTTGCCTTCGGTGGTCTTCACAGCACCGGTAAATGCGCCTTTCTCATGGCCAAACAGTTCGCTTTCGAGAAGGTTTTCCGGAATCGCAGCACAATTGATCGCCACGAACTCGCCGCTATTTCGGTCGCTGGCGTCATGGACCCCTTTGGCAAGCAACTCCTTGCCGGTACCGCTCGCACCCAAAAGCATGACCGACGCATTCGTTCTTGCCACCCGTTCGATAGTGCGCGCCACTTTCATCATCTCGGGGGCGTTGGTGATCAGACCGCCTAAAACAGTCTTGTCGTCACCAACCTGCTCGGCAAGTCTGCGGTTCTCTTCTTCGATCTTGTATAGGCTTAATGCCCGCCTCACGATCAGGCCGAGCGCCTCAATATCGACCGGCTTCTGGTAAAAATCATAGGCGCCATGCTCAATCGCACGCAGCGCGCTTTCCCGCGCACCATGCCCGGAGGCAACGATCACCTTGGTTTCCGGCTTCAACGCCATAATCGCGTCCAACACCGCAAATCCTTCAGTCGTGCCGTCGGGATCAGGCGGTAATCCCAAATCCAGCGTGACAACGGCCGGCTCTTCCGCACGCAGCGCTGCCAGCGCACTTTCACGGTCACCCACGATGGTCACGTCAAAGTCTTCATACGCCCATTTGAGTTGCGCCTGCAGACCCTCGTCATCTTCGACGATCAGCAATTTGGGCAATGGTTCGGTTTTATCTTGCGCCATTAGGCAGCCTCAATGTGTTGGGGTGAGTTTGCTAGTCCGATAAGCCTCTCGGCCTCGGCCAACGGGAATGAAACGGTAAAACGAGTGCCAAGCGATTGCCGCGATTCGACATCAAGTCGGCCGCCCATGGAGCGGATGATTTCGCGGGCCTCGAAGGCACCAATTCCGAAGCCGGAATTCTTCGATGACACGAATGGTTTGAACAACCCGTCTCGCACAAACTCCGGAGTCATTCCGCAGCCGGAATCTGAAACTTCTATGGTCGCCCGAGTGCCGTCAGAGGTAACATCAAGCAATACGGGCATATCATTCTCGCTGGCATCGATTCCGTTTTGCACGATGTGGACGAGTGCCTGCTCCAATGCCTCCCGGTCCGCATAGACCCTGCACGGTTCGGTTCTGGTCAGCGAAACGGGATAGCTGCCTTCATACTGTTTGGAGATAGCCCTGGCGACTTCTACCAAATCGAACTTTTCACGCTTTTCGTTCGCCGGCGAACCATACCGGTTGAGGCGGGCGAGCAGCGAATTCAACTTGTCCGCGCTGCTGCGTAAAGTCACCAGCATATCAGCCCTAAACTCAGGCTTTTCGGCATGCTTTTCTGCATTGCGCGCCAGTAACGAAAGCTGGCTGGCGAGATTTTTCACGTCGTGCATCACAAACGCGATCCGCCGGTTAAACTCGTCAAAACGCGCGGACTCCATCAGAGCCTGTTGGCCAGATTGCTCTGCGAGATAGCTGGCAAGTTGCTGGCCTACTACGCCTAGAAGATCAAAATCTTCCCAGTCCAAACGGCGCGGTGCAGCCGGGCGTGCAAGTACAATCACCCCGGTCAGACGATCAAAGTGAAGCATTGGCACAATGGCCCAAGCGTCTGGTTCGTCACGGATCCAGTCCGGCAACATCGCGGATTCGCCATGTTGATCCTTCCCAGCCCGAACATCGTCAATATCGAGGATGAAGCCGCGCTCTTCAAATAGCATGGCGAGCTCAGTCGGGACTGGGTTGGCCGGGACTTGTATGTTGCGCCATGACCAGCGCGAGGCCAGCTCCAACGCTCCATTATCGCCTGGCAACAGTAACAGGCCGGACGGGCTATCTGTAATGTCTGCCATTGCTTGAATGGCGCGCTCATGCAGAGACTTTGCATGAGCAGCCTCTTGTCCTTCCGCTGCCATATCATCCCCGCGTCCGATCGTGCGCGTGAAACGCAGCCATTCGGCGCGGTAATCATAGCGGTGTTGAAAAAGGTGTTTCACTGCTGTGACCCGTACCCATCCGCGAAGACGGTGAGATGGCAACCAAAGCAGCGCGACGACTGTTGCGCCAAAAGTGAATCCGACTTGCGTAAGCCGTCCCAAATCACCGCCCAGCATGGAAAGCGATTGGGCAATGCCAACCATCAGCAGCAGATAGGCGCCAATGACCAACAGAGAAAGCGTCTGAAAGGCGACGCTGCGCGACGGGCGCAGGCGAATGCTTGCGGCACTTCTTTTCGATCCGACCGCGATTGGCAACACCATTACCGCCACGACCAAGCCGCGCACTGTCGCGAGCTCCAACGGCAGTCCGCCGCCAAGATAAGCAACGGTATAAAAGTTCAGATCAAACGCCCACATTGCCGCCAGCGCAGCTGCCGTCCAGCGCAGAACAGGGCGCACGCTCTGCACTGCGCCCACATACAGGTTGTGGAGCAGAACAAGCGCGCCAACCGATACCATAATGTGGAACATTGCGCAGACTTGGAAAACCATAGAGCGCAGTTCTTCAGTGACCGCCAAGCGGGCTTCGACGACAAGCAGTACCACCTGAAGGCATTCCACCAGCGCAAGTACGACGACTACGGGCCTGATTGGTTTAAGCGCCTCGTGACGGCCATCATTCGCAAACAGCCGGTAGAGAACAACCAACCAACCAATATTGCGGGCAATTTCCGCAAGGGTAGTCAGCCGGTCTTGCGGGCCGAGCGCGGCCACCACCACGCACCAGAAAGCCGTAAGACCAAGCGCTGCAATAGTCGGATTGCGATCCGGCCGGTCGCGGTCACCGCGGGACAGCACCCAACCTGCGCCGAAAACGCACGCCGCTGCGCCTCCTAGATAGAGCGCAAAAGCAGCTAGGATCCAAAGCTCTTGCATTTACCGCGCACCCTCAGGCCATAGAACGACCCGCAGCGTTTGAAGCAGTATCAAGAGATCCAGAAACGGGGTGTAGTTCTTCGCGTAATATAGGTCATATTCAAGCTTATGACGGGAATCCTCAATCGAGGCGCCATAAGGATAATTGATCTGCGCCCATCCCGTGATGCCCGGTTTCACCATGTGCCGTTCGGCATAATATGGCAGTTGCTCTTCCAGATCGGCGACAAATTTCGGCACTTCTGGACGCGGGCCGACAAAGCTCATCTGTCCTTTCAGTACGCTCCAGGTTTGAGGCAATTCGTCGATACGAACCTTACGGATGAAACGGCCTAGGCGTGTGATACGCGGGTCATTTTCCTCGGCCCATTTCACACCGTCTTTTTCAGCGTCCGTCCGCATAGAACGCAGTTTGATGACATCGAAAGACTGACCGTAAAGGCCAACACGTTGCTGCCTGAAGAAAGCAGGCCCTTTGCTGTCGAGCTTAACCAGAAGAGCGAAAAGGGCGATTATCGGGAATGTGAGGGCTAGCAGGAAGCTGCTCGCGATAATATCGAACACGCGTTTCGCGGCACTTGATACAGCGCGGCCAGAAGAAAAACCGTCCGAGAATATGAGCCAGCTGGGATTTACCGAATCAAGATCAACCCGGCCTGTCTCACGCTCAACGAAACTGCTAAAATCGTTGATGTGAACGCCCATGGTTTTCATTCGTAAAAGGTCTTTCAGCGGCAGCGAGTTCCTTCGCTCTTCGAGTGCCAGCACAACTTCGCTTGCACCCAAATTCTCGACGAATTGGCCGAGGTCATGCACCGCCGCTCGTGGGATCGCTTCTTTGACGACCTGCTCACCTTCATTCATCCCGATATAGGAAACGATAGCGAAGCCGCTGCCTTGTTTTTCTGCGAGCTTCTTCAGCCGCAGAGCGCGATTTCCTGCACCCAGCACCATGACCCGTCGGCGGAACGCAGATGTGCCGAGAAAGCCGCCAATGATGATCCGGTTCGCAATCAGAGCAACAACCGCAAACATCATGGAGTACAGCAAGGTTGACCGCCAGAATGTCGATCCCGGTATGATGAAGTCGATGAAAGATAATGCTATAATGCCTAGGCTCACCGCGACGAGCAGCCGGGCGCTTGCGAAGCGCATCGACCGAAGGGCATCATTCCCATAAACCCCGACGGAAACCATCGCCGTCCATAGGATGAGCACAAAAGCACCTAACGGCACTAAACGGTCCACCGTCGCCCCAGGGGCGATACCGATCTGGGATGCGCGCAGAAGCCAGCCCAACTGGCCCGCCAAGAACAGCAAACCCAGATCGAGCAAGGCAAGGAGCATTACCGCATTTGGTATATAATGTTTAAATAGACGGAACATACGTTGCTGTCCGGAAATCCTTTTTCATGGATGTTCCGGCTAGCAAAAAGGTATGAACTGTCGGTAAACTTTACAGTGCGATTATCGATTTAAGGATTTGCGTCCAGACTGACGTGACGCCAATTACTCACCATCAGTGAGATTATCAGCCGCGTTCTCTATCGCATCGCCTGCCTGCTGCGCCGCGTCACCGACTTGATCGGCTGCGTCCGCGATTGAAGCGTCCTTGGCGACCTCGGCCCCGCCCATTTGGCTGAACACGTATATGCCGCCGAGCACAGCGATCAACAGGATGACCATTAGCACCCAGCCTTTGGAACCGCCGCCATTGCCGTCTCTGACAATCGTAGTTTCGGTATGCGTGTTACCATCTGGCGTTTCGGTACGTGTTACGCGTTCTTCGGTCATATAAACTCCTGTTATTACGCCTAAGAACCGATTGGGGGCGTGTTGGTTCCATAACAGGTTAACACCAACCTACGGCGCGCCGAACTGAAACGGTGTCACACCCTTGCTCATCCGGTCGAATTCAAGGTGCGCGCCGCGCGGCGGCAGCGACCGCTGGCGGCATCCGGGCCTATGACATCTTGCACATCCCAAACCGATCGGCTGAGCCGCCCGGTCTGATAGATCCGTTCCGCGAGCTTGAGCGAGGCTACCCGCGAGTTTGGCCTCCAGACCCAGCACGATAGCAAAGCGTGCTTCGTCGCTGGCACCGCTTCCTTCTACCGTTCGGGCCAATGTAAACCAATGCGCTGGTCCGGTACCGGCATTCTCAACAATGACAGCCTGCTTGCATAGCTCTCCACTCCGCTCGAAAGCACGGTTTGCAATCCAGAGCGGACAGGATTCACTATTTTCCAACAGCGTCGACGCGCTCGCACCGGAAAACCGTTTGGAGAATTGCCCAGCTTGATCGATCCGCGCCATGAAGAATGGCAATCCGCGCTGCCCGACCCTCTGGAGCGTAGTAAGCCGGTGTGCCAATTGCTCGAAACTCACGCCAAAGCGGCGTTCCAATACCGGAAGGTCATAATCGGTTGCCTCACAGGCGCGCAGAAACCGGCCATACGGCATCAGCAATGCCGCCGCGAAATAGCCGACCAGATGCCGTTCGAACAAATGACGCGCTGCTCCGACAGCAACTTGTGAACCAGCAGCGATGTTGGCGATATCGTCGCGCCTCTCCAGCTGGGCGATTTGCATCGCAATCTGGAAATTGCGCGACGCAGGTGTGAGCATTTCGGACAATTGTAATTGCCGCGCGTGCAGATCAAGCCGCCGTAGAGCATCGGGCATCACTTCACGGGGTAGGATCCTGACGGATAAACGATGCTTGTCGCGCAACCTATCGGTCAGTGCGACGCTAATCTCTCCGCGTGACAAGCGAAGTTCATCAGCCAATTCTTCGGCCATGTCATCAAGATCGGCAAAGTGATTGGACCACCGTTCGATTTCGCTTCGCGATTGCACCAAAGGATCATCATCGTTCGATACGGCAGACCCTGCGCTATCATATAGCCGCGCAAAAGCAGTGGCCGCTTGCGGTGACGAGGCGAGAAATTCAGCGATTTCGTCCCGGTCAATCCCAAGGTCGGCGAACCGGTCATCCGCAAACCGCCGTGCCATACCGTCCATTCCGCCAATGGACTCGTCAGCCTTCAGACTGCGGGGGTCGAAGTCGAACTGATCGACAATCTGGACAATTACCCGTGCGGAGAGTGGGCGCTGGTTGCGCTCGATCAAGTTGAGGTAGCTTGGGGAAATAGACAGGCGTGCGGCCATCGCAGCCTGCGTCAATCCTTCACGCTTTCTCAGTCGGCGAATGGCGGGCCCAGCCAGCAGAGCTTCATCGGACATTTGTCACTTTCTTTACAACATTACACGCCAATATGGCTCAAAGCGGCCTAAAAGACAATAAAGTTTGTAAGTTTTCCTGTTGTTGTCCGTTCCTGTGAGGCAAAAGGATCAGGCAAGGCGCTTGCGCCACCACACTTGAATTTTGGAGCCTCCCCATGACGTACCAAGGAAAAATTACAGAGCTGAACAACACAATCGCTGGCCAAGGATCGCCCTGGAATGCGATCGATGCTGAAACAGCGGCGCGGATGCAGCTGCAAAACCGTTTCAACACCGGCATTGATATTGCTCGCTACACTGCAAAGATTATGCGCGATGATATGGATGCATATGATGCCGACCCTGCGAAGTACACGCAGTCGCTCGGCTGCTGGCACGGGTTTATCGCGCAGCAGAAGATGATTTCGATCAAGAAGCATTTCGGCGGAACGAAGCAACGTTACCTGTATCTGTCTGGCTGGATGGTTGCCGCACTGCGTAGCGAGTTTGGCCCCCTGCCCGACCAATCCATGCACGAAAAAACCAGCGTCCCTGCGCTGATCGAGGAACTCTACACGTTCCTGAAGCAGGCAGATGCCCGCGAATTGGGCGGAATGTTCCGCGATCTTGATGCCGCGCGCGAAGCTGGCGATCAGGTTGAAGCAAAGCGCATCGAGCATGAAATCGACAATTACGAAACACACGTTGTTCCGATTATCGCCGATATTGATGCGGGCTTCGGCAATGCAGAGGCGACCTATTTGCTTGCGAAAAAGATGATCGAGGCTGGCGCATGCGCGCTGCAAATCGAAAATCAGGTTTCGGACGAAAAACAATGCGGTCACCAAGACGGCAAAGTTACCGTTCCGCATGAAGATTTCCTGCAGAAGATCCGCGCCATCCGCTATGCTTTTCTTGAGCTAGGTGTCGAGGACGGCATCATCGTGGCTCGCACCGACTCGCTTGGTGCTGGTCTGACCAAGCAAATCGCTGTCACGAAGGAAGAGGGCGATCTGGGCGACCAATATAACAGCTTCCTTGATTGCGAAGAGATTGATCCTTCGGACATCCAGAACGGTGACGTATTCCTGAGCCGCGAAGGCAAATTGCTACGTCCCAAGCGCCTGCCATCGAACCTGTTCCAGTTCCGCGCTGGTACCGGAGAAGATCGCTGTGTTCTCGACTCTATCACATCGCTGCAGAACGGTGCTGACCTGCTTTGGATCGAAACCGAAAAGCCGCATATCGGCCAGATCGGCGGAATGGTTGACCGTATCCGCGAAGTCATTCCGAATGCGAAGCTGGTGTATAATAACTCGCCAAGCTTCAACTGGACGCTGAACTTCCGCCAGCAGGTGTATGATGCCTGGGCAGAAGCCGGCAAAGATATGTCCGATTATGACCGCGACGGACTGATGAGCGTGGATTATGACGGCACCGAACTGGCGGCGGAAGCGGATGAGAAAATCCGCACCTTCCAGCGCGATGCGGCTGCACAGGCGGGAATTTTCCACCACCTGATCACATTGCCTACATATCATACCGCTGCACTGAGCACTGACAATCTGGCGAAGGAGTACTTCGGTGACGAGGGAATGCTCGGCTATGTCAAAGGCGTCCAGCGCAAGGAAATCCGCGAAGGCATCGCTTGTGTGAAGCACCAGAATATGTCCGGCAGCGACATTGGCGACGACCATAAGGAAGCATTCGCTGGTGAAGCCGCGCTGAAAGCGGGCGGCGCCAATAATACGATGAACCAATTTGCAGCGGCCTAACCGCCTGATCGACTGCATATCAACGACACTCTGAGGAGATTTGTCATGACTGATACAGAAACAAAGCAAAACGAGCCTGGCCGCGCACGTGCACTTCTTTCGACAGCAGATTTTAAACTGCTGCGCACCGCTCTTGCGAGCCATGCCAAGACAACCGATGACCGCGAAGAACTTGCGAAAATCAATGCCTTGCACCACCGGCTCGGCACTTACAGCTAACCCGAATTATGAGTTCTCCTGGGGAGGAGAAACGGCCGCTGGAGTCCCCACTCCGGCGGCCGTTAATCTTTTTGGTAAGCTGCCGGTAACCATATATCGGAGACTGGAATTAACAGCTGTGCCCTAAATGCGGGGCATGGCACGGAAATCAAAATCATCTGCAATGAACGTCAAAATGTACAAGCATTTTGCCATGATTACCGTTTGCCTCACGGCAGCAGTCGCCTTGTTTGCTGACGAAGAAAAGCGCGAAGTGATTGCCGAGGAAGTCCGCAGCGCCGAAATACCTGACGCTCCGAAGAAGCCGCCCACCCTCATTGTCAGGAAAGACGCTGGCGGCGGGGCTGGCGGCGACTTGGCGGGCTTCTACGGAGGCGTTGGCGGCGCAGGAAGCGAAGCAGGCTATAGTTCAAGCATCACACCTGCCGGATTGTCGGATAATTCGACATTGAGCAGTCAGGCTGGCCGTAATGAGCTTGCCAAGTTGGGCATCTCCAGAGAAGAGTTTGACCGGATGTCTCCAGAGGAGAAAGCTGCCATTCTTGCAGCCATCCGCGCAGGCGGGATGCAAAACACAGAGACCGCCAAACGCGCGATGAGCGCATCTGCAATCCGCGCAGGTGGCAGCGGCGAAATGCTGGATTATACTCCTTAGGAGCTGGCAGGCGCTAGCAATCGCAGCGTGGTGCTACTCATCGCTTCTGTAGCTGTTCCGATCACCTTTTCTGCATCCGGTGCCCAGAACGGGCTGTGCAATGACGGCAACTTGATTTCACCCGCCTCAGCCTTTTGGAAGTCTTCTGCGGGAACACCGCCGACCCAGAAAATGAGCGATTCAATATTGTCGGGATCCGCGCGGTAGAATTGCCCGAAATCTTCCCCGCCCATCACAGATGGGACCTTCATCACGCGGTCCTCTCCGAAGCGAACGCTCAAATCGGCCATGACATTCTCGGTGAATTCAGGCGTGTTATAGGTCGAAGGCGTATATGGGTCCTGCACCGTCACCGTAGGCATCCGGTCTTCGGGCATTCCAGCAGTAATCGCCTCACCGCGCGCGATGCGCTTGATTCCGTCCAGAAGAAGTTGGCGCGATTCGTCCGAATAACTACGCACGGTCAGTTGCAACTTCGCCTCGTCCGAGATGATATTGTGTTTATACCCTGCATGGAAACTGCCAACAGTCACCACCGCAGGATCAAGCGGGCTGCTCTCACGACTGACCAGCGTTTGCAGGCGCATGACTATCGCACTCGCCAACACAATCGGGTCTTTTGTGGTATGCGGATAGGCGCCGTGGCCGCCCAAGCCCGGTACGGTAATATCTACGCTATCGACATTCGCCAAAGCATAGCCGGGTGAATAACCAATCATCCCCGCCGGGAATTGCGCCGCATCATGGAAGCCCAGAACATAGTCCGGCTTCGGAAAGCGCGTGTACAGACCGTCTTCCAGCATAGCCAGCGCGCCCTCACCGATCTCCTCGGCGGGCTGCAAGATCATGACAAGTGTCCCCTGCCACTCATCCTTGCGCTCACTCAAAAGCTGCGCAGTACCAATCCATGCCGCCATATGTGTGTCATGCCCGCAAGCGTGCATTACGCCGGTTTCTACGCCTGATGCCGGAATGGCGGTCCGCTTCGAAGCATATGGCAAACCGGTTTTCTCCACGAGCGGCAGCCCGTCCATATCCGCGCGCAACATCACTGTCGGCCCGTCCCCGTTGCGCATAACAGCGACAACACCGGTTTTTCCCACTTGCTCGGTCACTTCAAAGCCGAGGGCGCGGGCGCGAGCAGCAAGCTTCGCAGCAGTCTCTACTTCTTGAAAGCTCAATTCGGGGTTCGCATGAAGGTCGCGGTAGAGCTCCATCAACCCGGGCATATCTTCCGAAACGGCATCGCGCAGCTCGTTTGCATGAACCGGCGTGGAAGCAACCGTAAGCGCTGCACCAGCGAGCAACAGTTTCTTGAGCATTTCGTTTCCCCTCATTCACGCATTCAGCAGCGCGCTTACAATCCGTACGACATCACCAACAAGATCGAGAGTGTCGTGACCATCAGCAGGACTAGCGGTAAGCCTGTCCTGACATAATCTTTAAACTCGTAGCTTCCCTCTGCCATGATCAGCATGTTGGTCTGATATGCGATGGGTGTTGCGTAACACAGGTTACAGCCGAACAGCACGGCGAGAATGAGCGGCTCCGGCGGCAATTGCAGCTGCGCGGCAATCGCAAACGCAATCGGCGTACCAACCGTCGCGGCAGTCGCGTTGGAGGCAAAGTTGGTCAGAACGGTAACAAACAGCATGATCGCCGCTAGCACGCCTGCTGCCGGCAAATATTGCAGTCCCGATGACATCAATAGGCCCAGCCATTCAGCAGCCCCGCTTTCCAGGATAATGCGGCCGATCGCAATACTGGCGGCCACCAGTACAATGACCTGTGCGGAAAGGGCGCGCCCTACCCGGTCAAATTTCACACAGCCAGTCAGGAACATCAGGATTGCGCCAGCTAGCGCGGAAATGGCAATCGGGAAAATACCGATGGAGGCAGTGCCTACAGCAAAGCCCATGATACCCGCTGCAAGCAATGCCTTGGAACGGCGCGGCAATTCTCGCGCACCTTCGAGCATTAGCAGGCTGTCCGACCGAGCAAAGTTCTGCAAATCGTCCTGCAGTCCCATGACGAGCAGTACATCGCCCTCTGCAATACGCAGATCGCCGCTTTCACCCAGCTTGTCTTTTTCGCCGAGAATGCGGTCCGGGCGGTGAATACCCAACACGGCCACCCCGTGAATATCAGCAATGCCCGATGTCGTAAGGGTCCGGCTTAACAAACGGGAATCGGCAGTCACGGTCATTTCGACCACGATGATATCCTGCTTAGCCTCGGAAGATTTCCTGCGGATGCGGTCAAGAACCCATGTCGGCGCAACCTCGCCGCGCAGGGTGCGCATTGCTTCTTCAAGGGCCTCGTGTGTGCCCGAAATTTTGAGCCGCATTTGCTGCTCAATCGGGCCATTCGGCGCGTCATGAAACTCAATCCCGTCCGGCAATTTCGGCAGCAGTGCGGACAATTCCTGACCTATTAACGCGCTGTCCGACCCGATCCGAAGCCTTGACTGGAAGCGCCGTTCCGCGTGCTGTTCTTCTACCCGGTTATCATCAAGCAGCCGCGGCATCACCAGCCAGATATAGGGCAGCGCTACTAAAGAGGCGGCCAACACAATCGGGGTGAAGTGGAACACGCCCATACGCTCCATCCCCAGATCGACGGCAATCGAAACAACCAGAATATTGGTCGACGTGCCTATCGTCGTCGCCAAGCCGCCCAGCAGGGACGCCGCGTTCAGCGGGATCAACGTTTTGGATGTCGGCAATGCACCGCGCGCAGCCAGTGCCGCGAAAATCGGAATCATCAACACGAGAACGGGGGTGTTATTGACACCCATTGACAGGAAGAATGCGATAAACAGGGAAACGAGCAAGCCGAGCTGCAAGTTCTTTTTAAACACTGTCTCCAACAAACGCGCGGCCGGCTCCAGCGCGCCGGTGACCACCAAACCCCGCCCCATCACCATAAGAGCACAAATGGTAATCAGCGCGTAATGGCCAAACCCCGCAAAAGCGAGCACCAGTCCGTCCGTCGGATCGTTACCGGGAAGCGGGAAAAAATAGAGGCCAACCGCGATAACTGCGATTGTTAGAAGCGAGACAATCTCGATAGTCATGCGTCCGCGCACAAAGCCGACGAACATCGCTATCGTGACGAGCATCGCTGCAATCGCGTGGAATGAAGGGAGTTCTATCATCTAAGCTGCGCTGAATCCCATTTGCGCCCCATAATTACAAGTAAATTCCGTCCAGCGTCTCGCGATTTGTGCGGATTGTTAGACTTGCGGCGCAGTGCTGCTAGCGTAGCCGCAAGACAGGCAAAGGATTTGCAATGAAAGCTCTCGTATTTCACGGCCCGCGCGATATCCGCTATGAAACTTTTGCGGACCCCGAATTGCGAACACCGAACAGCGCGATCCTGAAGGTGAGCAAATGTTCTATCTGCGGTTCCGATCTTCATATGTATCACGGCGATACAATCGGTAAGACCGAATATGGCGAGGACAGCCCGACCTTTTGCACCGGGCATGAATTCATCGGTGAGGTCGTAGAAACCGGCGCGGACGTCCATACTTTCAAAACGGGCGACAAAGTTCTGTCTGCGGGCGGAACAGGCTGCGGCAATTGCCCTGCGTGCCTTGTCGGGAAGCCGCTCAAGTGCCGCGTTTCCACTGCTTTCGGTATCGGGCCGTCATTGAACGGCGGTCAGGCGGAGTATGTCTGCATCCCCAATGCCGACACGACGCTCTTGGCAACAGAAGGGGCATTTACGGACGAACAGGCCCTGCTGCTGACTGACGCCATGACAACCGCATATTTTGGACTGACGCGGTCCGATGTTCAGCCGGGCGGAACCGTCGCCGTGGTAGGGCTTGGGCCTATCGGGTTAATCGGGGTTGAACTCGCATTCATTCTCGGCGCATCACAGGTTTTCGCAATTGATCCTGTGGCGGCGCGAAGAGATATGGCGGCAAAGCTCGGGGCGATTGCATTGAACCCCGCCGAAGACGCAATCGCCAAGGTGCTTGAACACACCAAGGGTGCGGGCGCGCAATCCGTGTTCGAAGCCTCCGGCGCATCGGGCGCAATTGCGGCAGTGCTCCCCCTCACCGCACGCGGCGGGACAGCATCTTTTATTGGCATCCCGCAGCCGTCCGACGCGCTGTCCATGCCGCTCATCATGTTCAAGAATATCACCGTTCGCGGCGGAATATGCCAGGTTCAGGAAACCTGGCCGCATCTCGTGCCACTGGTGCAGCAAGGACGCATTACCGCGCCGGATTTATTCTCGCACAGTTTCAATTTGTCGGAAGGCGCGGAAGCTTACCGTCTGTTCGATAGCCGCGATGAGGGGGTCATCAAGATTTCGATTGATGTGCCTTGATTCGCTTTACGCAGAATGAGCAGCGCGCTTGTCTGCTTCGTCCATGACGAGCGGGACGGTGTAGAAAATGCGGCCATGGGTTAGCCACGATACGCCAAATGCGATCAGCGCAGCGGCTTCTGCCCAGAAGGTCAAATTGGCTTCCCTCGCCCACACCTCGTCAATCCAGAAACCGGCGATGACGGCCGCAAGCGAAAGCAGAATGATTGTTCCCGACGCCCGGTAGATCAGGTTTCGCACACGCTTACTGGATTGCACATGGTCGCTTGCATCCAAATGCTGTCCATCGTTCACCTTGGAAAAAATGAACAGGCAGAAGAATGCCAAAATCAGAAACAGCGCCAGTGCAGCGTAGCCGTGGATATGCGGAGACAGGCTGTTTAGCATCTCCCAGCGCGGCGTTGCACTGATCCACCCGCGTGCAGGGAATATAGCAACAATGCAGGACAGAATGCCGGCGATTGTCGCAAGCCAAGCAACCGATCCGGCCCAGCCGCGATAGACCGTCATTAGCGCGCCAATGAAAATCAGACTTCCGACAAATATGTCTCCTGCCAGATAGACCTCGTAATAATAATCGCTGAGCGAATCCCTGAAATTCCCGAAGTACCATCCAAGCGCACCCACGATGACCGGCAAGCCGATTGCAATGGTGCCGACAATGGAAGCGATGCGGCGCTGGTCAGATCGCAGATCGTCATCCTGCGCATATTGGTAATGCTGGTCCGGTCCGTAATGTTCTTGGACAGCTTTGATAGCTGGCAACACGCTGTTCTCCCGATCTCAACCTACACGCTCGCGAGCGCCCACCGCATGCGTCCCTGTCGGGAGGACGCATGGCGGGGTTCTAAAGCAGTGATCAGTCTATGAGAAGGTGGTGCCCCTGGCCCGACTCGAACGGGCACTCCGTTAGGAACTCGATTTTGAGTCGAGCGCGTCTACCAATTCCACCACAGGGGCATTCCGGCGTGCGGAAGCTCTTGAGAGCGAGGGCGGCTTAGCGAGTGCTGCGCGCCGCTTCAAGCACACATTTCGCTTTGCCGCGATTTCGGTCAGGCTTTTAAAGCACCAGCCAGCAATTTGTGCAGTTTGGAGTGCAACGTATCGTTCGCAGCCAGAACCTGCTTCGAATGGATCGGTTCGGAACGCCCGCGATAATCGCTTACAAATCCGCCCGCCTCACGCACCAGCAAGCAGCCAGCGGCAGTATCCCAATCATTCAGATCGCTTTCCCAGAAACCGTCGTAACGACCTGCGGCCAGCCAAGCCAAATCGAGGGAGGCTGCACCATTGCGCCGGATACCCGCGACTTGCGGACCGATCGCACCGAAAATCTTGGTCCATTCGGTGAAGCTGCCGTGCCCTTGGAAAGGGATACCGGTCGAAATCAAAGCGTCCGACAATCCGCGGCGAGCGGAGACACGCAATCTGCCGTCATGCAGCCATGCGCCGCGGTTTTTCTCCGCCCAATATGTTTCGTCCGTGACGGGATTGTAGATAACCGAGCCGATAATATCGCCCCAGCCCTGCCCGCCCGGCTTGGGTTCCTGCGCCGCGATTGAAATTGCGAAATGCGGGATACCGTGAAGAAAGTTGCTTGTTCCGTCGAGCGGATCAATGATCCAGCGGGGCATATCGGGAGCGCCTTCGATAACGCCCGCTTCTTCCAGCACGAAACCCCAATCGGGGCGCGCGGCCAGAAGTTCGTCATACAGGGTGCGTTCGGACCGCATATCGGCTTTCGACACGAAATCTGCCGGACCCTTGCGGCTCACTTGCAAATGCTCGACTTCGCCGAAATCGCGTCGCAGGCGGTGGCCTGCTTTACGCGCGGCGCGTTCCATCACGCGGATTAGACCAGAAACAGCTGCCATGGTGTCTTAGCTCGCCTTCCCGACATAGGTACGCTCATACACATCAACGATAATCCGCGTTCCGCTGCCGATATGTGGCGGCACCATTACGCGAACGCCGTTCTCAAGCACGGCTGGCTTGTAGCTGGAAGAGGCAGTCTGCCCTTTCACCACGGCATCAGCTTCGGCAATAACCGCTTCAATCTGGTCAGGTAGAGCCACGCTGATCGGCTTCTCTTCCCAAAGCTCCAGCGTTACTTGCATTCCATCTTCCAGAAACGCTTTCGCATCGCCGAGCAGATCGGATTCGAGGTTGATTTGTTCAAACGTATCACCGTCCATGAACACCAGCAGCTCGCCATCTTCATACAGAAACTGGAACTCTTTCGTATCGAGATGAATTTTCTCGACCGTATCCGCGCTGCGGAAACGCACGTTGGTTTTGCGTCCGTCCTGCAGGTTTTTCATTTCAACCTGCATATACGCCCCGCCCTTGCCGGGCTGGGTGTGCTGAATTTTGGCAACTTTCCAGATGCCGCCTTCATATTCAATGATGTTACCGGGACGAATGTCCACGCCGCTGATTTTCATGTCAAAGAGCCTTCGTTGGAAGTTCGTCAAAGGGAAGTCGCGCCTCAGATGGACGCTGTATGCCGCGCCCTTAGCGGAGGCTCACAATGCGGGCAAGGTGCAGCGTTCGCCTCTAGCCTTTAATGGGCATGTTGTTTTATAGGTCCGGCAGTATGGTTTTCAGATCGATCCTGCCTGTCGCGGCAATCGCTGCGCTGTCCCTGCCCGCTAGTGTGCACCCAATGTCCGGCCGGCTCGGCACCCTGCCGCACGGCACGTATGTCTGTTCGCTTCCGGGTGATGCAGGTGGGCCTGCCTGGCGTGTGGTCGATGACAGGCAATTCACCATAATCAACGCCTCGTCTTATCGAAACAGTGCAGGCTCGGGCACTTATCTTCTGACTGGCAAACAGGTGGCTTTTACACGCGGTCCGATGAAGGGTGCACGGTTTGACCGTACCGGAAAATCATCGCTTCAGCAGTTGGACAAAAACGATCAGCCGGACCGTATTCGCTGCGTAAGAGGTCCGGTCGCGAGATAGGCTATTGTTTAGTCAATAGCGGGTAAGGGTTTACCGCGTTTGCAGGCTCCCACCACTCGGCATCTTTAGTTGTCCGTAAAATGGCAAAATGGAGATGCGGCGAATCTGTACTGGCATTTCCCGTACTTCCCACAGCACCTAAACGTTGCCCGCGCCTGACTCGCTGACCTTCCCTAAGCCCTTCGGCATATTTGGTGAGATGCGCGTAATAGTGAATCGTCTCGCCATCTGGTGAACGGATATAGATCGTGTTTCCGCCCGTCTCGGAGGTGTGCAGCTTTTCGATCTTTCCCGGACCGGCAGCAACCACTGTCGTTCCTTCCGGTGCCATAATATCAATCGCCTCGTGCAAACGATCACCGTCTCCTTCTGTATCAGCGAAGGTGTCGCTAATATCGCTCGGGCGGACGTTCAAGACCGGTACCATCAAATCGCGTACATCGTCGCTATCGGGCTGGCTCGCGCCACCTTGATCTAGTGGCGGCGCCGGCGTTGTCTTTGCTTCGCTCCCGGGCAAATCAACGGTGGTCGTGCCTACTTGCGGAACGGGACTTGGCGCGGCTTCTGCAGGGCGTGTCGTGTCACGCTGGCTCTCACTATCAGCCATTTCGAGGATGCTGCCACCCGCAACAATCCAAACAGCTGAAGTCAGCGTAGCCGTGGCGACGATTGTCAGAATGCGATCAGTTATATTCATGGCCATATCGCCGTCATAGCACCGAAATCTGTTCGCCGCTATTCAACCCCGCAGCGATTACCCCAATTGCTTTGCGAATGCCTCTACCAACGCGGCCTCGTCGCCGTTCCAAACGGCACCTGACACAGCGATGAAGTCGGCTCCCGCCTCAACCAGCGGGCGGCAATTTTCTGGCGTAATCCCCCCGATTGCGACGCAAGGAATTTCGAACAGCTCGCTCCAGAACTCGAGCAGTTCGATCTCCGCAATGTGCTTTGTTTCTTTAGTAGTGCTTGGGAAGAAAGCGCCAAAGGCAACATAATCTGCCCCCTGCTCACCCGCTTCCATCGCCAGATGCCGGCTGTCATGGCAAGTCACGCCGATCTGCATCTCGTTGCCCAATTCCTCGCGAGCTTCCTTCGGGGAACCGTCGCTCTGTCCCAAATGCACACCGTCTGCCCCCAAGCGTTTGGCCAAAGCGACATCATCATTGACTATGAATGCGACTTCGCGCGCCGCGCATATTTCCTGCAACGGGGCAGCCAGTTCGGCAGCTTCATGTTGATCCAGGCCCTTTAAACGGAACTGGAACGCAGCCACAGGGTTGCCCTCGCCAAGCACGTCCAACGCCCGTTCGAGGCGGCTTGGGAAATCCTGTCCTATTGTGGGAGGGGATATAAGATAAAGCTGGCACTTGGGTGTTGATGACATAGCCACCCTTTATCCATTCGGCATCCATCCGCCAAGGTCAGAGCTGCGACTTGTCCAGCCAATCCGGAAAACGATCCATGCGCATAACTTTCCTGAACACGTTCCCCGCTGCCCTTTTAATCTTGGCGGCCCCGTTGGCGGCCAGCGACCGAGATAGCACCGCAACTGGCATTGGAATTTTCGAACGCGCACAGATCACCGATACGGTTGCTGTAACCGCGTTTGGCATTGTCGAAGACAGCCGCTGCGGCGCTTCTGCTTTTTGCGGGCAACGGAACCGTTTGATTGTCGCTGCAGTAATCTCCGATACTGGCCGTCCGCGCGAAGTTTCCCTGCAATTGGGCTCGCCTGTCCCAGTCTCAGGCGGCAGCCTGATACTCCGTTCGACGGACACCCCCGGATCGGATTATGGCGCAATTCCGCTGCAGAAATATCGGCTGAATTTTACCTTCATTCCCTCGCGCGATTGAACGCATTGTCGCGCGGATCAGCCAGCAACGGAAGCCGCGTGGATTGTATCGATAGCGCTTGAAAGCGCGTCATCGAATTGCTGGTCATCCATTTGCGCGCGAAGCTCTTCAAGTAGGGCGCGGCTGAAGCTGGCAATCATGCCGCTATTCTTGGCCAACTCGCGGCACGCATCTTCCCGCGAATACCCGCCGGAAAGCGCCACAACCCGCAGCACTTTGGGATGATCCACAAGCGGCTGGTACAGGTTTGCTTCCGCCGGGATAGTCAGCTTCAACATGACCCGCTGATCATCCCCCAAACGGTCAAGCTGCTCCAGCATATTGGTTAGCAGCAGGGCCTCAGCTTCAGCGCGGCTGTCACTGGCCAGTGATGCTTCCGGTTCCAATATCGGCATCAGGCCATTATCGAGAATGCGCAGGCCGAAATCCATCTGTTGCTTCACGTTTGCAGCGATGCCTTGCGCATTCGCTTCATGGATTACCGAACGCATTTTGGTGCCGAACACGCCCAACTCTTTACCGCGCGCGCACATTTCTTCGAGGCGCGGCATGTCTTTCATCAATTGCACGCCGTTTTCTGTATCATGCATACCGGCGTCGACTTTTAGAAACGGCACGATACCGCGGTTTGCTAGCTGTGTTGGAACAGGCGTACCGTCATCAGTGCAGCCGTTCATTGTTTTTTCGAACAGGATGGCGCCCACGACTTTGTCACCATTGAAACTGGGCGAAGTTACAATGCGGCAGCGCATCTCGTGGATTTTGGCGAACATCTCGTCATCGCCGGAATATTCGTGCTCTTCAACACCGTAGCCCTTTAGAGCTTTCGGCGTTGAACCGCCGCTTTGATCCAAGGCGGCAATAAAGCCGTTACCTTCGGCAATTTTGGCGGTCATTTCAGCGGTGTTCATGCGAATATCCTGTACGAGTATCAAATCTTTTGAAGGCGTGCATAGGAATGCACGGAATGTGCCGCCCTTTAACCAGCGCACAAAAGCCGCGCAAGCCCGGCGGGACCCAACTGCCGCTTTCAACCATTGAGATATTAACAATTGGAGACTGAGACCATGCTAGACAAAACTCAAGAAGATCTGTGCGACCAAAACACCACAGATTTTAGCGACCTTAATGCCTTGATCCTCAACTGCAGCCTGAAACCAAACCCGCAAGGCTCGCACACAGATAAGCTGCTTGGCGTGGTCGAAGCGATTATGCTGCGTAATAAAGTTAGTGTCGAACGGGTACGCGTCGCAGATCATGATGTTGCGCCGGGCGTTTATCCCGACATGACCGAACATGGCGCTGCTAAAGACGACTGGCCGGAACTTTGGAAGAAAGTCGATGCTGCCGATATTTTGATTCTCGGCACGCCGATCTGGCTTGGCGAGAAGTCGTCTATTTGTCAGCGTGTAATCGAACGGTTGTACGCACATTCGGGACAAACCAACGATAAAGGGCAGTATATTTTCTACGGCAAGGTTGGTGGCTGCATCGTTACGGGCAACGAAGACGGTATCAAACACGTCGCCATGGGGGTGCTCTATTCTCTACAGCACGTAGGTTACACAATCCCGCCACAGGCAGATGCCGGCTGGATCGGCGAAGCAGGCCCCGGCGCTTCTTATGGAGACGAGGTCGAGGGAAGCGACATTCCCGCCGGGATGGATAATGATTTCACCCGCCGCAATACGACCTTTGCAACCTGGAACATGATGCATTTTGCCCGGATGCTAAAAGATACAGGCGGCATTCCGGCGCATGGAAATTCCAAAGACCTTTGGAATGAAGGCCACCGGTTCGACGCGCCCAATCCTGAATACAGGTAGGGTCTAGTTAAACTGCGCGGACAGAGCCGGGATCAGATTGATCGCGATGGAAATGCGCGTCCCGTCTCCGTCAAACGGGCGCACCGCGTGTTGTAACCAGCTGGGGAACAGCACGATCATTCCGGTCTTTGGCCGGATAGAGACTTCATTCTGCTGCGGTCCTCCCCCCTCACCCGCAAGCCGCAAATCGGGGGCAGTCATGCGGATCATCGGCATTCGCGGGTCGAGCAGCTGCAACTCGCCGCCAAGCGACGCGTCATCACTACCGCCATAGCCATCATCCAGATATGCAACGGCAGACCAGAATGACCCGGGATGTGCATGATATTGGTTGGCACTGCCGCGGGTGCTGACATTGGCCCACATTTCGGGGATCCACCCATAGCGGCTCTTGCCGGGTGATTGACTGTCAATTGTCTGAGCGTCAGCCATCTGCATGGCTTTGTAGGCCAAAGCCCGCGCGGCCTCCCCGCCCCATTCGATCATCTTCGTGTTGGAGTGCCAACCGTTTATGTTGGAAATTTGCACGCCATCTGCATCGCGAAGTCGCTCTGCCTCGACGGCATCTCTCAACAGGCGAATGCCGTCCGCGCTTTGCAGAGTATCTGTTACAAACGGGGTAGAGAACAGCTGATGTGTCTCAGCCATCAATTACGCTTTCAGTGCAGCGACACCGGGCAGTTCCTTGCCCTCCATCCATTCCAGAAATGCCCCGCCAGCGGTCGAGATATAGCTGAAATCGCCGGATACGCCTGCATGGTTCAGCGCTGCAACAGTGTCACCGCCGCCAGCGACTGAAATCAGCGATTCGCCCTTGCTGAGCGCCGCAGCAGTTTGCGCGAGTGAAACTGTGGCTTCATCGAACGGCTCTGTCTCAAACGCACCCATCGGGCCATTCCAAACCAGCGTTTTGCAGGTTTTCAGCACATCACCCAGCGCCTCAACCGCCTGCGGACCAACGTCCAGAATCATCTCGTCATCGGCAACTTCATGAACGTTGCAAGTGCGCAGCGAAGGCGGGTTGGCGGCAAACTCTTTTGACACCACGACGTCATACGGCAGATGCACCGTGCATCCGGCGTGATCCGCTTTGTCCATAATCGCATTGGCCGTATCGGTCAGGTCATGTTCGCAAAGAGATTTGCCGACATCTACACCGCGCGCAGCGAGAAACGTATTGGCCATACCTCCGCCGATGATCAGATGCTGGACCTTGCCCACCAGATTTTCGAGAACGGCAAGTTTCGACGATACTTTCGCACCGCCAACCACAGCTGCAACGGGCTGTTCCGGGCTGTCCAGAGCCGCAGCAAGCGCGGTGAGTTCTTTTTCCATCGCGCGTCCTGCATAGGCAGGCAGGATTTGCGCCAAACCGACCGTACTCGCGTGCGCGCGATGTGCGGCGGAGAACGCATCATTCACGAAGAAATCGGCGTTTGCCGCAATCCCTTTCGCGAAGTCAGCATCGTTGGCCTCTTCACCCGCCCAGAAGCGCGTATTTTCGAGCAGGCCAATATCGCCGTCGCGAAGTATGCCGATGGATTGCTCCACCACTGGCCCCTGGATCTCGGGGATGAACATAACTTCGCGGCCCAGCACATCCTCGACCGCATCTAGTGTCATGCTGACGGACATGGTCGAATTTCGCTCACCCTTGGGGCGGCCGAAATGAGCAAGAAGCAAAACTTTCGCACCTGCATCGGCCAACTCCAAAATGGTCGGCGCCGATGCACGAACGCGTGTGGCATCCGTAACAGAACCGCCATTCATAGGCAGGTTCAGATCGACCCGGACCAGCGCGACTTTGCCGCGAACATCGCCCAGATCATCAAGTGTGCGAAAGTTGCTCATCATATGCTCCTTAGAGCAGGCCGGCCATTACACCAGCGGTGTCGATCATACGGTTGGAGAAGCCCCACTCATTATCATACCAGCTGACAACACGGCAAAGCTTGCCTTCCATGACAGAGGTTTCAAGGCTGTCGATTGTCGAACTGGCCGGATAGTGATTGAAATCACTGCTGACCAGCGGCTGATCCGTGTAATCCAGAACGCCCTTCATCGCACCTTCGGACGCAGCTTTGAGCGCCGCATTTAGTTCTTCCGCTGTCGTGTCACGGCCTGGCGTAAACACCAGATCAACCAGTGAAACATTCGGAGTAGGCACGCGAACCGAGCTTCCGTCCAGTTTGCCCGCCAGCTCAGGCAGCACCAACCCGACGGCACGCGCAGCGCCAGTGGTTGTCGGGATCATATTCTGCGCACCACCGCGAGCCCGGCGCATATCGCCGTGCATCTGGTCAAGCATACGCTGATCATTGGTGTAACTGTGGATCGTGGTCATAAAACCGCGCTCAATGCCCACCAGATCATTCAGAACCTTCGCAACAGGCGAAAGGCAGTTGGTTGTGCAACTGGCGTTAGAAACGATCACATCATCGGATGTCAAAACATCGTGGTTCACGCCGTAAACGATTGTTGCAGAGACGTTTTTCGCCGGAGCGGAGATCAAAACACGCTTTGCACCTGCTGTCAGATGCGGCTCGGCTGCTTCGTGCGACTGGAAAAAGCCGGTGCATTCCAGAACGATGTCCACGCCCATTTCTGCGTGCGGCAAATCGCCGGGGTCGCGTTCTGACGTTACCGCGATTTTCTTGCCGTTGACGGTGATGCTATCATCGCTGGCGGAAACTTCGCCAGGGAAGCGGCCATGCGTGGAATCGTACTGGAACAGCAGCGCATTTGCTTTGGCATCTGCCAGATCGTTGATCGCGACCAGATCCAGATCGTGATCATCACGCTCAAGAATCGCGCGCGCGACAAGGCGGCCAATGCGCCCGAAACCGTTGATTGCAACTTTAGTAGCCATGGAAAAACTCCTGTTTAACCGTTCAATTTACTGACAATTTGCGGAACTATACTGTCCGCAGTGAAACCAAACTTCTCGAAAAGATCGCCCGCCGGTGCCGATGCCCCGAAACGGTCCAAACCGATATTCAACCCGTCAAGGCCGGTATAGCGTTCCCACCCGCGAGTGGTCCCAGCTTCGATAGACACTTTGAGTGCGCCGGCCGGAAGTATATCAGCCTTATATGACGCATCCTGCGCATCGAACAATTCCGCGCACGGCATCGATACTACGTCTGCGCCAATGCC
>JAHDBR010000001.1:17105-59712 GCA_020630295.1 Sphingomonadaceae bacterium | reverse complement strand
GCCCAACATTCTGCGGTCTCAATCGTGTCGCAGGGGCGATAGACATTCAGGTTAGGTATCAAGCGTAGGCTCATGACCTGCTCGACAGGCTGGTGCGTCGGGCCATCTTCGCCCAAGCCAATGCTGTCATGCGTCATCACATAAATCGCGCCGGTCTGCTGGAGCGCTGACAAACGGATCGCATTGCGGCAATAATCGCTGAAGATCAGGAACGTGCCGCCATATGGCACCACGCCGCCATGCAACATCATGCCGTTCATCGCGGCGGCCATGCCGAATTCGCGGATGCCGTAATACATATAGCGGCCTGAATAGTTATCAGCGCTAAATGGTTCAGTGCTTGGCGTTTTAGTGTTGTTCGAACCGGTCAGGTCGGCAGAGCCACCAATCATCTGCGGCAGTTTCTCGGTCAATGGCCCCAATGCCATCTCGGAGGCTTTCCGTGTCGCGACTTTCTGTGGTTCGGCGGCGAGAGCCCGAATATGGCCCTCGATAGCACGCCCTGCTGCGTCGCCGGCATCTGCCATACGTGCGCTGAAAGCATCTGCCTTATCCGATTTCGCAAACCTGTCTTTCCACGCACTATGCGCCTCAACGCCGCGGTGACTGGTTGATCGCCAATCATTTGCAATGTCGTCAGGGACACTGAATGGCTCATGTTCCCAGCCCAGCATTTCGCGAGCAGCAGCGATTTCATCAGCGCCAAGCGGCGCGCCGTGTGTCGACGAAGTACCTTGCTTGTTCGGAGCGCCCTTGCCGATGATTGTCTTGCAAGCGACCAGAGAAGGTCGATCATCTGCCATCGCCTCTTCTATAGCGCGGCTTATGTCATCCGTATCGTGACCGTCACAGCTTACGACGTGCCAACCTGCTGACACGTGACGTGCTTTAACGTCCTCGCTGGTCGAAAGATCGGCGGCACCGTCAATCGTGATGTTGTTGTCATCCCACAGAACGATGAGCTGCCCGAGCTTCAAATGCCCCGCAAGACCGATCGCTTCGTGGTTGATGCCTTCCATAAGGCAACCGTCACCAGCGATCGCCCATGTCCGGTGATCGACCAAATCATCGCCGAAATGTGCGTTTAGCTGACGCTCCGCGATGGCCATGCCAACCGCCATTGCAACGCCCTGGCCCAGAGGACCAGTGGTACATTCAACGCCATCAAGAAGAAAGTTTTCGGGATGCCCGGCACACGGGCTACCAAGCTGGCGGAAGTTGCGGATGTCATCCATCGTCGGCTGCGCGTATCCGGATAGATGCAGCAGCGAATATATTAGCATTGAGCCGTGGCCCGCAGACAATACGAACCTGTCGCGGTCAGCCCAGTCGGGCGCTGAAGGATCAAACTTCAGATATTTTGACCACAGAACCGTGGCCACATCGGCCATACCCATCGGCATACCCGGATGCCCCGAGTTTGCAGCCTGGACAGCGTCCATCGAAAGGGCGCGGATGGCATTGGCCATAGGTGCCATGCGGGACGGATCGAGGCTCATTCGGGAAGCTCCTGCCGGAAGTTGTTTTTATGCGCCGCAATCACGCCGATTCGGCTTGCGCGATGCAATCGCGGACCCACCCGATAAGGTCAAGGACAGCGCCGCATAAGTTCCCCAATGCAGCACATATCGCAGAGACCGGTGCATACGTACATTTGACCTTAGATGTGCCTGACCAGAGAACGGCTTGCATAATTATCAACAGGTGCGCGCAACCCTTTGCCAATACTGGTCAATTGGGATAAAATCGCAATCATGACTGATGAAAGAATAGAAACAGCAATCCAGCGGATCGAAGACGCGCTTGCGCGAATTGCCGATGTTGCTGATAGCTCCGTTTCGGTACCTGCCTCTGTTTCCGCGCTTGTCGTAAAACATGAAACATTGCGTGACACGGCGAGTAACACTTTGTCGCAACTGGATAAGTTGATTGCGGAGCTCGAAGAATGAGCGAAGTCAGAGTCACGATTGGTGGCCGCGAATATACTGTGGCCTGCGGTGAAGGCGAAGAGGCGCACGTCGCCGGGCTAGCTGGTTCAATCAATGATAAGCTTAGCCAATTGGGCGACAATCTCTCCCCCAGCGAATCCCAGAACTTGCTGTTTGGCGCCCTGTTCGTAGCTGATGAATTGCATGAGGCGCGCAAGGCACTGGCTGACCAGACCTCACAATTTGAGGCCGAGATTGCCGAGCTTAAGGAAAACTCCCGAGAAGCAAATCTGGCGATCGGTCAGCGGGATGAATTGAAACTCAATATCAGCCGTCTGGAATCCGAGCTTGACGGAATGCAGTCCGCGCAACAGCGCCATTCTGCCGAAGTGGACGATATTCGCAAGGAATTGACCGAGCGCCGCGAACAAGCACTGCAGCACCAAAGCGACTACGAAACGGCTGCCGCTCAAGTGAACCAGCTGGAACGCGAGCGTGATGATTTGAAGGCTCAGATTGAGAACAAGAACCTGCTTTTGGAGCGGGCCAATGAACATATTCAGAAAGGCAACGCCTCTAGCGGTCCCGCCGCGGCGGCCATTTCCAGTGCCGCTGCACAAGATCCTGATCTGGCGCCTGCGCTGGAGCGGTTTGCCGATCTGCTGGAAAATTGTGCCGACAAGCTTGAGAGCAAGGCCGCAAGTACCTAGATAGAACAAGGCGGGACTGCCCGGCACGCGCCGCAGAACATCCCTGAGGCTATAAGCAATCCAAGGGAGCTGTCCCTGCCCAAGGTAACATTTCGCATGGGGCCTTGGTGCATATGGCGCCCACCTGACGTTTTAGGCGTCGGCGGATTTCCCGGAGAACGACCCATGGTGGTCTCGCCACTCTACCATCAGCAACCGTAAGGCAAAATGCGAGCGAAATGACAGAAAAAGCCACATTGCGCGCTCGTTTGCGTGCTGCTCGTAAAGAGCACGCTCAAGCAATTCCTGAGAATATGCGCGGACTGATTTTGCGCCACCCGCCTGCCCCATTATCACAGATGATACCGGCCGATGCTGTGATCGGGCTATATCATGCCGCAGAATATGAAGTTCCCGCCGCCAATTATGCGAAACATTTTTCAGAAGCCGGTCACAAAATTGCGTTGCCGCGATTTGCTGCAGGACGGAGCGCAATGGAGTTCGCCGAGCATAGCGACCCCTTCGGCGAAGCTGATCTGGAAGACGGCCCCTATGGGATACGGCAGCCTGCTGGCGGTGCAGCAACACTCGTGCCCGATTTCCTATTTGTGCCGCTAATCGGGTTCGGTCCCGGTGGCGAACGCCTCGGACAAGGCGGCGGGCATTATGATAGATGGCTGAGCGCGCATCCAAATGCTATTCCCGTAGGATTAGCTTGGGACTGCCAACTCGCTGATGACATTCCTGTTGAAGCTCACGACGTTCCGCTGCACGCAGTAGTAACGCCCACCCGATTTTATGGACCATTTTGATGCGCACTGAACCCACCGCACGCATTCCCATCGGCATTCTTGGGCTACTGATTGGTCTGACCATATACGGCGTGGTTCTGGCGCGATATTTGCCTGAATTGATTGGCGAATGGCACACACTGATCCAAACAGTGGTCTATGTAGTTCTGGGCGTCGTCTGGCTGCTACCATTGCGCCGTTTCCTGATCTGGATGGAAACCGGCAAATGGAGCGCGAAAAAGGACTAAACGCCGCCGCGCAGCAATCCCGCACTAAACGCAGACGCCCGCGAAGAGGCCGCGCGAACGCGGCGGGCTGTCTAATAGGATGTGATATTTCCCCAAGTGGCGCGAGTGACGAGACTTGAACTCGCGACCTCCGGCGTGACAGGCCGGCGCTCTAACCAACTGAGCTACACCCGCGTATATTTGGGCAAGCACCGCTTGGGAGAGGCGCAGTTAGGGCAGCTTCTCAAAGCTGTCAACGCAGAAAAGCAGCAAAATCTGCACTGTTTTCACTTATCCTGAAATTGCTGCGGATTTGCGGACGGATTTGCTGCGAACAGGCATCTGTTAACCATATTTTCGCGTCTTGCTGTCACTCCAAAAGGCCAATTAACCGCAGGAAGGTTTGGCCATGCGAACAGCACTTATTCTAGGGTTGGCAGCAGCCGCATTTAGCGGCCCTGCATTAGCGCAAACCTCTGTCCAGCTAACACGCGCCGTTTTTGTCGAGCGCTTTACCCCTGGAAATATGGTCCGCACGATCGAACCCGCCAGAGATTTGCGCAAGGGCGACACTGTGATTCTGGTCATCGAATGGGAAGGTGCAAAAGCCGGAAAGGCCTTTACTGTGACCAGCCCTGTCCCCAGCACGCTGCAATTCCGCGACAGCAGCAGCGACGCGCAATCCGTATCAATTGATGGCGGCCGCAATTGGGGCAAACTTGGCTCGCTGAGAATTGCGACACGCTCCGGCAGCAGGTTAGCGACACCGGAAGATGTGACCCATCTCCGCTGGCGCATATCCGCAAGCGCGGCAAATAACCGCGAAGGTCAGATCACATATAGCGCAATCGTGAAGTAAACCGGATCAGTCAGTGAGAAGCAGAACAGGTGTCTCCACCAGTTTCTTGAATTCCTGTATGAAGCTGGCAGCGTCATATCCATCGACCACCCGGTGATCACAGCTGATCGAAATATTCATCAGCTTACGCTTCTCGATCCGTTCACCGCCGTTACCATCAGACACAAACATCGGCCGTTCAATGATCCGGTTGGGCCCGATAATCGCGACCTCGGGCCGGTTGATTACAGGCGTTGTGGCCACGCCCCCAAGCGGGCCGAGAGAGGTCAGCGTCAAGGTAGAGCCGGACAGCTCTTCCGATTTTGCAGTTCCATCACGCGCGGCACCGGCCAAACGGCCTATTTCCCGCGCTAGCTGCCACAGGTTTTTTGACTGCGCATCGCGAATAACGGGGACCATCAGCCCGCTATCTGTCTGGGTAGCCATACCCAGATGGACCGCACCGTGGCGGGTAACGATGTTCGCCTCATCATCAAATCGCGCATTGATCATCGGGAATTGCGGGATCAGTTTGCAAATCGCAGTTATGACCAGCGGCATCATGGTCAGCTTTGGTTTGTCACCGCGGTTGGCATTCAGATCGGCGCGCATCAGCTCGAGATCCGTCACGTCAACTTCTTCAACATAGGAGAAGTGCGGAATGTTACGTTTTGAAGCCGCCATGTTCTGCGCAATGCGTTTGCGCAGGCCAATGACCTTAACCGGTTCATCTGCGCGCTTTCCGCCTGCCGGGCTGAAGCCGCTGCCCGAATTGTAGGACAAAAACGCGTCCAAATCGGCGTGACGCACGCGGCCGCCTTCGGCTGGCTTCACTTCCGCCAGATCAATGCCCATGTCCTTTGCACGCTTACGCACCGCCGGGCTGGCAAGTACTTTTGCTGTGGGCGCTGGTTGCGTTGACGAAGCAGGCTCCGGCGCTGTGGTCGGCTCTGGTGCAGGTGCAGGTGTAGGAGCCGGTGCAACTGTTGGCTCCGGTTCCGATTCCGATGCCGGCTCCGGCCCACTGTCGGCAGGTTTAGCTTCGGCGCCTTCGGCGACATCTTCGGGCACCTCGCCTTCGACCTCTACCACCACCAGCATTGCACCGATTGAAACCATATCGCCCGCTTCGCCGGCAACTTCGATCACCTTGCCCGAAACAGGGCTTTCCATCGGGACAGTGGCCTTGTCGGTCATCATGTCGACGATTTCCTGGTCTTCTTCGACCATATCGCCAACGCTGACGTGCCAATCAACGATCTCTGCTTCAGCGATACCTTCGCCAATGTCGGGCATATTAAATGTGAAACGGGCCATGGCCTCAGGCCTCCATCAGTTTGTCGATTGCTTCGCCGATACGAACGGGACCCGGGAAATAGGCCCATTCAAGGCTGTGCGGATAAGGTGTGTCGAAACCGGTCACGCGTTCTACCGGCGCTTCGAGATGATAGAAACAACGCTCTGTCACAAGCGCCGAAAGCTCTGCGCCAAAGCCGGAAGTGCGTGTCGCCTCGTGGACAATCAGGCATTTGCCGGTCTTTTCTACGGACGCCTCGATCGCTTCAATATCGAGCGGGACAATTGTGCGCAGGTCAAGAATATCGGCATCGATCCCCTTCTCCTCGCAGACCGCTTCGGCCACATGGACCATGGTGCCATAAGCCAGCACCGTCATCGCTTCGCCTTCACGCGCGATACGGGCCTTGCCTAGCGGGATCGTGTAATGACCTTCCGGCACGATGCTGGAATCAAACCGCTTCCACGGCTCTACCGGTTTGTCGTAATATCCGCTGAAGGGTCCGTTATAGATCCGCTTTGGTTCGAAGAAAATCACCGGATCATTGTCTTCGATGCAAGAAATGAGCAGGCCTTTTGCGTCGTAAGGCGTTGCGGGAATGACCGTTTTCAAACCCGATACATGCGCGAAAATCGCCTCCGGGCTCTGGCTGTGTGTCTGGCCGCCGAAAATACCGCCGCCAAAGGGTGAACGCACGGTCATCGGCGCAATATATTCCGCCGCCGAACGATACCGCAGACGTGCGGCCTCTGAAATCAGCTGATCAAGACCAGGGTAGATATAATCCGCAAACTGGATTTCCGGCACTGGTCGCAGACCATAGGCCCCCATCCCCACGGCCACGCCGATAATTCCGCATTCCGAAATGGGTGTATCGAATACACGTGTCTTGCCGTGCTTTTCCTGCAAGCCAGCGGTTGCGCGGAATACGCCGCCAAAATAGCCGACATCCTCGCCCATAACGATGACGTCCGGGTCCTCGGCCAGCTTCACATCAAGCGCTTCGTTGATCGCCTCGATCATATTAAGGCGGCGCTCGGTTCCGGTTTCTGCCGCCGGTTTCTTTTTCACATCAGTGGTCATGCGCCCGGCCTCCCCTCAGGAAACTTGGTTTCCCGTTCTCGGATCGCCTGCTCGCTCTGCTCTTTCAGATGCCATGGCAGCTCTTCAAATACGTCTTCGAACATCGTGCGGAATGGATGATGCAGGCCATGCCCGAGAATTCCGTTTTTCTCGGCTTCCTTGGTGACTGCCTTCACTTCCTCTACGCATTTGCGGTCCAGCTCTTCCTGCTGTTCTTCAGACCACTCACCGATTTCAATCAGGTGTCGCTTCAGCCGCATAACCGGATCGCCCAACGGCCACTCATCGCGTTCTTGCGCGCTGCGATAGCCGCTCGGATCGTCCGAGGTAGAGTGCCCCTCTGCTCGGTACGTGAAGTGTTCAATCAGAGTCGGGCCGCCATTGGCACGGGCGCGATCAGCCGCCCATTTTTCCGCCGCATACACAGCAAGCGGATCATTTCCGTCAACTCGGATACCCGCTAGCCCATAGCCTAATGCCCGCGCAGCAAAAGTCGTCCGCTCGGCACCGGCAAAACCGGAAAAGCTGGAAATTGCCCATTGATTGTTGATCACATTGAGAATGACCGGCGCATTATACACAGTGGCAAATGTGCAGGCTGAATGAAAATCGCCCTCTGCGGTCGAACCTTCGCCCACCCAAGTGGCGGCAATCCGGCTGTCACCCTTGATTGCACTGGCCATTGCCCAGCCCACCGCTTGCGGTGTTTGCGTCGCCAGATTTCCTGAAATCGAGAAGAAGCTGTGCTCACGGCTCGAATACATGATCGGCAGCTGGCGGCCTTTCAGCTTATCGCCCTTGTTAGAGTAAATCTGGTTGATCATCTCGATCAACGGATAGCCGCGCGTAATCAATATGCCTTGCTGGCGATATGACGGAAAAACCATATCATCGCTGGCCAGCGCCATAGCGGCTGAAATACTGGTCGCTTCCTCGCCGGTGCACTTCATGTAGAAGCTGGTCTTGCCCTGACGCTGCCCGCGGAACATCCGTTCGTCAAAAGCACGGACCATGGCAAAATTGCGCATCATCGTACGTAACGTTTCGGCGTCCAGCTTGGGATCCCATGGCCCGTGAGCCTTATTGTCATCGCCCAATACGCGGACCAGATCATAGCAAAGCGGGCTGGTTTCAATTGCCTCGCAATTTTCGTCAGGACGCGGCTGCTTACCCGCTTCCGGCACGGTAATATGCGCAAAGTCTACCGGATCGCCGGGGCGGTAAGTCGGTTCTGGAACGTGCAGCTCCAAAGCGGGCTTGTTACTGCCCTGCTTCGCTGAACCTTCGGGCCTATCGGCCATATGGCGCTCTCCCCCAAGTGAGATACAATTATGAGACGCAAAATTATAAAACTGCGTTATTTTATTTCACAACCGCGCTGTGGTCAAGCGTGTGGTAAAGCGCGGCAACTCAGACTGCGATCGGCGCTTTGAGCGCGCTTTGTGGCGCGTAATCTTCGACAACGAAATCGTCGATCGTGTAATCGAAAATGCTATCTGGGCACCGTGTAATAACAAGTTTTGGCGCGCCGTCCGGTTCCCGCGCAAGTTGCTCCTCAACCAACTCACCATGATTCAGATACAAATGGGTATCGCCGCCCATCCAGACGAATTCACCCGGCTGCAAATTAGTTTGTTGAGCAATCATTCGCTGCAACAATGCCGCAGACCAAAGGTTGAAAGGTAGTCCCAAAGCTACATCGCAACTGCGCTGATACAGGGCGCAGTTCAGTTTTCCGTCAGCAACATGAAACTGGTAGGTCTTGTGGCAAGGCGGCAGAGCCATCTGGTCCAGCTGCGCCACATTCCATCCCTCGATGATATGGCGGCGGCTGCCCGGATTGTTGCGCAGCGATTCCACTACCTCGGCCACCTGATTGATGCCGGGGCCTTTGCGATAGCTGCCATCAGCCTGATACTGATATGTCGGCCAATCGACCCATTGTTTGCCGTAGACCGGGCCAAGTTCGCCCCACCGTTCGGCAAAAGCAGCATCTGAGACTATCTTGGCAGAAAAGTCTTCACGGGAGATCTCGTCGCCGGTTTCGCGGCGATATGTATCGAGCGGCCAGTCTGTCCAGATTTGTACGTTTTGGCGGCAAAGCTCGCGGATGTTTGTATCGCCGGTTAGAAACCACAACATTTCGCGTGTTGCGGTTTTCCAGTACACGCGTTTGGTCGTCAGAAGCGGCATCTGGCCGTCTGCCAAGTCAAAACGCAGCATCGCGCCAAAGACAGAGCGAGTACCCACTCCCGTGCGGTCAACGCGCTCGCTTCCGCTTTCCCAAATGTGCTGCATCAGGTCGAGATACTGCCATTCAGGGTGTTTTCTAGCAGTAGAATCGGAATGGGTTTGAACGCTTGCCATGGTCATTCTCTAACCAGCGATTGCTGCGCATACCAGTGCGCTCATCGACTTATGCAATTGCAACTGAAGATCTGGCGAGCAGCCCCATTATCCCCAGAACAAGGGTTAGCAAGCCCAAACCTAACGAGAGATGCCAACGAAGGCGCATCCATGATTTGCTGCCTAATCCTAATGCGCGATCAACCAAGGGACTCGCCATGAGAATCAGGCCAAGCCACAAAAGCGACGGTTCGGGCCAGGCCCAGCCTAATGTCCATGGAATAAACAAACCCAGCCCGATAAGACTAGGCAGAACCGCGACCGCATACACCCAGTTTGGCGCAGTTGGCGAAGCCAGTGCTTGCCCCCACCACACGCCGCCCAGAAAGCTGAAAATGAGCGCTGCATAGGCAAACCCGCCAGCGAGCGCGATCCAGCCCCATTCACCCCCATGCCAGTACAATAAAACCGCAACCAACTGGGGCAAAAGACCAGCATAGCCAAGCAAGCTGGCATCATTACGCGGCGATGTTTCCGAATTAGGCAATGGGCATACCTCTGACGATCATGAAGCGGGACCTATTCCGACAGCGCCGCACTGCCCTGGAAGTTCCCAAGCATCGGCGCAAACATCTACCAATTCGGAACGGAACCCTAGACCAACGGTTATCGAGGCACATTCATAATCAGCTGCCGGAAAATTTCCGGTCACAAATTCAAAGGTCCGCAATGCAAATTCTTATTCTAATTTTGAGCATCCTTCTTCCGCCTGTTGGTGTCGCGCTAAAACACGGGATTAACAACGACTTCTGGATCAACGTGATCCTGACAATCATCATGTTTGTTCCGGGTGTAATTCACGCGATTTACGTAAACTTTCTGCGCTAACAGCTCACGATAGTTTTTTCCCGATCCATTCAAATGTCGTCAGCCACAAATTGGCGGCTTACAGCCTTTGAAGGGATAGTTTGTGCATCTGCAAACAAACACCATATAGGTGCTGATGGCTGACGATAATTCACCTAAGCGCCACCGCGCTGTTCCCAGTTCCCGAATGTCACGGCTGTCCGGTTTTGGACGGCTGGCGACGGGGATTGCCGGCGGAATGATGGCAGAGGGCGCACGCCGACTGGCCAGCGGGCAAATGCCCAAACTGGAAGACGTAATCCTGACGCCCGGGAATGCATTGAGACTGGCTGACCGGCTCTCGCATCTGCGCGGGGCGGCCATGAAATTGGGCCAGATGATTTCTATGGATGCAGGCGATTTATTGCCTCCGGAATTGTCGGAGATACTGGCCAGCCTGCGCGACAAAGCTAACTTTATGCCGCCGCGGCAGTTGCAACAAATGCTAAAGTCTGAATGGGGCGAAGATTGGCGTAGCCGGTTTGCGGAATTTCAAGTCCGGCCTATCGCAGCCGCCTCAATCGGGCAGGTTCACAGAGCGGTAACGCATGACGGGCGCACGCTTGCTATCAAGGTTCAATATCCCGGCATTCGTGAAAGCATTGATGCCGATGTCGACAATGTCGCAACCTTGCTGCGTATGTCACAGATGTTACCCGCCCAACTGGATATTGAGCCGCTTCTGACCGCTGCGAAGGCTCAATTGCATGAAGAGGCAGATTATCAGCGGGAAGGCGCGCAAATGAAGCGTTATGCGGATCTTCTGAAGGACGATCCCGGTTTCATTGTTCCCACGCTTGACGAAGAATTTACCGGCGACCGGGTTTTGGCAATGAGTTTTGAGTCTGGCGACCCGATTGAAGGTTTGGAAAACGCCCCGCAGGACACGCGAAACGATGTAACTGCGCGGGTAATTTCGCTAGTATGCCGGGAAATGTTCGAATTCGGCGTGATGCAAACAGATCCGAACTTCGCAAATTTCAGATACAATCCGAAGAGTGACAAAATCGTGTTGCTTGATTTTGGCGCAACACGCGAAATCTCCGAAGACGTGGCGCAATCTTATCGCACGCTCATTCTCGCGGGGCTGGCTGGCGATAAACCGGCGGTAATTCAGGCGTCTGTAGATGCGGGATTAGTCAATCCCGAGGCTGTTATCCGCCACACCGACAGCATTGACATGATGACACAGATTATCATCGACGAATTCACCCGGGAAGGTCCGTTCGATTTCGGCGATCGCGCATTTGTGAGCGTGTTACGTGACGAAGGGATGCGCGTGGCGCAGGACCGTGCCGCATGGCACCTCCCGCCTGCAGAGACGCTGTTTGCACAGCGCAAGATTAGCGGCACAGCAATGCTGGGCGCACGGCTGAAGGCGAAGGTCGATGTGCGTACGATTGTGCAGTCGTCACTTTCTGCAACCGGCTAGTTTTTGGCCCTTATACTCAATCGCCAGACTGCTGCTCCGCAATCCAGCGATCAATATGCGCATCCAGCACATCCAGCGGAACTGATCCGTTTTCCAGAATGGCATCGTGGAAGGCGCGCAGGTCAAAATCTGCGCCCAGCGCATCGTTCGCACGCTTGCGCAGCTCGCGAATTTTCAGCTCACCGATTTTATAAGCCAGCGCTTGTCCCGGCCACGTGATGTACCGGTTGACCTCTGCATCAATGTTACCTTCTGTCAGCGCAGTATTGTCGAGCATAAAGTCGACCGCCTGCTGCTTGCTCCAGCCCTTGGAGTGAAGCCCGGTATCCACTACCAGCCGGGTCGCCCGCCACATCTCGTAGCTCAGCCGGCCCATCTGTTTTGCGGGTGTATCATACAATCCCATCTCGATACCCAGCCGTTCGGAATAAAGCCCCCACCCCTCGACAAAGGCCGTAAAAAATGTGCCATTCGAGCGGAGCGGGTGAATGTCCAGTTCCTGTTGCAAAGCAATCTGGTGGTGATGCCCCGGCACTGCTTCATGAACCCCCAAGGCGGGCAGTTCCCAAAGCGGGCGCTGGTCCAACTCGGTCGTGTTCACCCGGTAAATACCGGCTTGGCCGGTCTGCAATGAACCCGGCTCGTAATAGGCGGTTGTATTACCTGGCGCCTGTGCGGCGGGAATCGGGGAAACTGTATAGGGTTGCCGGGGTAGCGTGCCGAACAGTTTGGGCATGAAGCCGTCAATATGCTTGGCCAAAGCGCTGGCCGCATCGACGAGCTCTTCCGGGGTTTTTGCGTAATATTGCGGGTCGGTGCGCAAATGCTCGATAAAGGCTTCGCGCGTGTCGAAACCTGCTTCGGCAGATACTTCAACCATTTCCGCCCTGATCCGCGCAACTTCGGACAGGCCCAGCTGATGGACCTGATCCGGGGTCATGTCTGTGGTGGTGAAACTTTTCACGCGATAGGCATAATACGCGTCACCGTTCGGCGTTGCGAGCACGCCGGGGGTGCCAGTGCGGCATTGCGGCTCATATTCAGTCAGGTAGAAATCCGAAAATTCCTCATAGGCCGGGAAAACCGACTCTTTGATCGCCGTTCGCGCCTTTACGGTCAGATCAGCCCATTCGGCTTCTGAGATTGACGCAGGACGCTCTGCAAAAGGCCTCCAGAAAGGCGACTCTTCGACATTCTCGTAAATCTGCGTCTCGATACGCGCGGCCAAACCTTCCATCGGTTCACACGCCTGCGTGAGGCCACGCGCAACTGCCTCGCGCGAACGGGCAATCCCTTGCGCATTCATGTCCGGATAGGCGTTGAGCCGCATCACGTAGGATTCGTAATCGGCTTTCGTGAAGAATGGCGAGCGATATGGCGTAGACGCGAAACCGGAGAACCAACCGCCGCGATTAGTGAAGAGGACATAACGCGAATGATCGAATGCGGACCCTTCGATATTATCGGTCAGGCTCCGCTTCACAATGGCCAGATCAACTTTCATGTCATTCGAAAGCGCTGTCTCGTCAATCGCATTCAATCTGGTCAGATAGGCTTTGCTCTCCGCAATTTGACGGTCATACGCCTCCAGAGACATGTCCCCCAGCTTACCGTCACCGCGCCGGTCGCCGATGCTTGTCGCTAAGCTGGGGCTGCTATCCAACACCCATTGCCAAATTTCCTCGCGCAGTTCGATGTAATCATCGGCAGGAGCGGCATGCGCTGGTGTAATGATGGCAGCGCTCAGCAAAGCGGCGGCGAGAATATGCTTCATGTGTCTACACTCCTGTTATGTGCCTTTCCTATTGCGGGCAGGCACTTTGGTCCAGTAGGCAGTACTGATGGATAAACGCCCCGCTGTTCTTTTCGTCTGTCTCGGAAATATTTGCCGTTCACCGCTGGCAGAAGCGGCATTTCGTAAAGCAGCAGAGGATGCAGGCCTTGATGCCGAATGCGATTCCGCTGGCACAGCCGCCTATCATATTGGTGCCGCGCCCGATCACCGGAGCATTGCCGTGGCTCGTCAGCACGCCATTGATATCGGGCACTATCAGGGACGGCAGATTTGCGCGGACGACTTTACCAGATTCACGCACATCTTTGCGCTCGATCAAAACAATCTGGAAGATATACGGAGCGCCGCGCCGCCGCATTCACCGGCTCAAATACAATTGCTGATGGACGTGGTTCCAGGCCGCGAAGGCGAGAGTGTCACCGACCCATATTATGGTGATGAAACCGGTTTTGACGAAACCTGGCGCGATGTCAGCTGTGCGGCTGCGGCGCTGGTGAACCAATTGCGGCGTTAGGCAAGCGCTACAGGCCCTTTCGTCCGAAACCGCCGCCTTTAACAGCTGGTGCCGATTGCGCCCTGTGCTGCGGTTCAATTCGAGATGCCGGAATAGCCTCTGAGAAATTCGAAGCATCGTAACTGGAATAGCCGTTTGCAGCTTGGTCAATGAGAACCATCATCCGATCAACAATGTCATCCAGATTGCCATTCGACTTGTTCAGATAGATCTCCGGTATACGGACATTGCCAAACATCCCGCGTCCAATATCGATTTTCAAATGGCGCTGTCTGGCAAACCAGTTCACCCGGGTTTCTTCGATGTCTATTAGCTGGATTTCGTTCCACCGTACTTTGCCGGCACTAAAAAAGGATCGGTATTTGAAGCCATCGGCACTTAACTGCATGGCCACGCGATCCGAGAAAAGCAGCACAAAGGTAGCGAGCGCGCAGATCGGCCCTAATACCGCCAGCATGAGACCAAGAAACGCCCCGAAGCCATAGTAATAGCCCATCATCCATATCCCGCCGAGGCCCATTAGAAACCCGCCGATTGTGCCCAGAGTGAGCCGGATAATGCTGTAGTGAAACTTTGCCATAATTCCTCCCCTGCAACCGAGATAAGAGAAATTCACTAAAGCACTATGAATGCAGGACTTATCCGCCGCGAAGCATTTGTACGCCCCAATCGCGTTCGAAAAGATACAGCAATATTCGCGCCGCTTTGCCGCGCGGACTGTCCAGGCCGCCATCGCGTTCCATCAGGATTTTCGCGTCGTCATGGGCCTTGGGTAGCAGTTGGGTAATCTGTTCCAATGTGGCGACCCGAAAGGGCGTATCGCCTGATTGCCGAGTACCGAGCAGTTCCCCGCCCCCGCGAAGCCGCAAATCTTCCTCGGCCAGCAGGAAGCCGTCTTGAGTCTGCCGCATAAGTGCCAGCCTCTCCCGGCCTGTCTCCGACAACGCCCCGCCGCGAAGAAGAAGGCACACAGATTTTTCGCTGCCGCGCCCCACCCTGCCGCGCAGCTGGTGCAATTGCGCAAGGCCGAACCGTTCAGCCTGCTCTATAACCATCAACGTTGCCGCCGGAACATCCACACCAACCTCAATCACGGTTGTCGCGACGAGCAATTTTGCCTGACCGCTTGCAAACCGTTCCATGGCAGCATCTTTAAGTTCTGGTTTGAGCTGACCATGCACCAGAACAACATCGTCGCCGAAGCGCTCTTTCAAGCCAGCATAGCGTGCTTCGGCCGCGGCAATATCTTCATTCTCGTTTTCGCGAACCATCGGGCAGACCCAATAGGCTTGCTGCCCGCCCGCAATATGCCGCGCGACGCCGTCAGCAACATCGGCAAAACGTTCTTGCGCAACAACTCTGGTATCGATGGGCTGGCGGCCAGGCGGCATCTCGTCCAGCCGCGATACGTCCATCTCGCCATATTGCGCCAGCGTGAGCGTGCGCGGGATCGGAGTTGCTGTCATCGCCAATGTATGCGGTGTCTGTTTGCCCTTATTTGCCAGCATAAGCCGCTGCGCCACACCAAACCGGTGCTGTTCATCAATGACGACCAGCGCCAAATCTTTATAGGTAACCGTATCCTGAAAAATCGCGTGGGTCCCAATGATGATGTCGATGCTCCCGTCCATCAGCCCCATGAGGATGGATTCGCGCGCCTTGCCTTTGTCGCGCCCGGTCAGAATTGCCACTTCGACGCCGGTTGGCTGGGCCATCGTTCGCAAGGTTTCAAAATGCTGCCGCGCGAGAATCTCTGTCGGGGCGAGCAAGGCTGCCTGCTTGCCAGCCTCCACCGCCGCCAACATGGCCATCAGCGCAACGACTGTTTTACCCGCCCCTACATCACCTTGTAACAAACGCAGCATCGGTGCCTGCTGCGCAAGGTCGCCTTCAATTTCTTTGACAGATCGCGCCTGAGCGCCGGTTAGCGAGTATGGAAGTTGCAGCTTATCCCGCAAATGCCCGTCACCGTGAAGCGGCTGCCCCTTACGCTGGCGATTGTCCGCGCGGACCAGCAGCAGCGCCAGACTGTTGGCCAGCAATTCGTCATAGGCGAGCCTGTCTCTGGCAGATTCATGTTCGCCTTTATGCGCCAGTTTCAACGCATCAGACCAAGCCGGCCAGCCCTCTGCATTAAACAGGCTCGGTTCGATCCACTCGGGAAGATCCGGGAGGCGGTCCAAGGCCTGACTTACCAGACCCGCAACACGCGGCTGGGTCAGGCCTTCAGACAAAGCATAAACCGGCTCGCAAAGACGCTGCAAGCTGTCATCACTCTGTTCAAGCACGTGATCAGGATGCACGATCTGAAGCATCTGACCGTATTGATCGATCCTTCCTGCGACCCACCTCTTTTCACCGACCGGAAGCAGCTTTTTAGCGCTATAGGATGCGCGCCCGAAATAAGTCAGCGAGCAAATATTGCCCACCGCATCCTGCGCCAGAACGCGGTACGGGCCTCTGCCAGCTGAGCTCTTATGTTCTGTCGGTGTAAGAGCGACAACAACTTGCTCGCCGACACTTGCCTCGTCCAGATTTTCGACTGCTCTCCGGGTCACAAACCTGTCAGGCAAGTGATAGGCGACATCGCGAATCCGGCTAAGGCCGAGTTTGTCGAGCGGCTTCTTCAGCTTCGGCCCCACGCCTTCCAGCGCGCCGACCTCGACAAACAGAGGGTTCAGAATATCAGGACGCATATGGCCTCTAAAGCACTATCGGGCCATCAACGAAAGCATCGTTTGTCGCGGCGCGCACGAACCAAAGCAAACCGATCCTGCCTTGCGTTGATGCGGCCTAGGGAATAGGCGGCAATCCATGTCTGATAGCACTGACCTTTCCGCCCGCTTTTCCCGCGCCAAATTTCGATCCTGGCACCGCGGCACGCGGGAGGCAGATTATATGATCGGCGGGTTTTTTGACCGGTACCATAATGACTGGTCCGAAGGCGACCTCGTGTGGTTCGAAACCCTCCTTGACGAAGACGATGTCGACGTGATGGCCTGGGCCCTGCAGACCCAAAACGTGCCGGAACAATTTAGCGGGCCGCACATGGACCTGATGCAGAGACTGGACTACGTCGACATTCCGCGTTGACGCCAACGTCTTTGCGGAACTTCTGACCACGCCAAAGTTTGAACCTTTAATGCCCGATCTCCAGCGTATCCTGTCGGCAACCGAGCCGCTGACTTTGTCCTCCGTTGCGCGGGGTGCACAGCCGCTGGTGCTGGCCGATTTGGCGCGTGCATCTGAAGGGCGGGCGGTTTTCATAGCGGCAGACGATACGGCGATGCGCGCAATCGTCGATGCAGCGCATTATTTCGCGCCCGAACTGGACGTCATCGAATTTCCCGCTTGGGACTGCCTGCCTTACGACCGCGCCAGCCCCGCTCTCTCTGTCAGTGCCAAACGGCTTGCTGCCCTGCACCGTCTGCAAGCAGGCAAAGCCGGATCGCAATTACTGGTGACCACAATCAACGCTGTGTTGCAGCGGGTGCTAACACCCTTCCGCATCCGCGAATCTGTCCGCGAGTTCAAAGCAGGCACGGAGATAAGCCGCGAAAGCCTCGCCGCCCTGTTGCAGCGTCAGGGATATTCGCGCGCCGATACAGTAGTCGATGCGGGGGAATATGCCGTTCGCGGCTCGATTGTGGACATCTATCCGTCCGGCCTAGAGCAAGGCTTGCGGCTGGATTTCTTCGGCGACGAGCTGGAAAGCCTGCGCCTGTTTGACCCGGCCACACAGACAAGCACCGGCATTCTGAAAACGCATCTGCTACTTCCGGCAAGCGAGGCATTGCTTGATGAGGACAGCATTAAACGGTTCCGCAGCCGTTACCGTGAAATGTTTGGCGCTACCGCAACCGGTGATCCGTTATATCAGGCAGTCAGTGACGGTCGGCGGTTGGCGGGGATGGAGCATTGGCTCCCGCTGTTTGAAGACAGGCTGGCAACTTTGTTCGATCATCTGGCCGACAACGATCAGGTCATCATCGATAGCGGCGCCATTCAGGCAGCGGACGAACGGCTCAAAGATATCGCGGATTATCATCAGGCCCGGGAGAAAGCCGCAGGACAAGCCGCAGGCAGTTACCGGCCTCTTGCAGAAGACTCGCTTTATGTCAGCAAGGCCGAGTTTAGCGATCAATTGACCGGTTGGCCCATCCACCGGTCGGTCATATTTGCCGAACCGGAAAGCGCCAAGGCAGTCGACTTCGGCTTCACATCGGCCCGTGATTTTTCTCCTGAACGCGCCCGCGGTGACAATCTCTATGCAGCAGCGGCAAAGCACCTGCAAAGCATCGGCGCATCCGGCAAGAAACCATTGCTCGCAGCCTATTCGGAAGGCAGCCGCGCGCGCATCGCATCCATTCTCGGGGAAGCTGGCGCGGAAACCAAGCTGGCCGACACATGGCAGGAAGCCCTCGGACTGTCTGCCAAGGGCCAACCTGCGGCAATGGTTCTGCCGCTTGATAGCGGTTTCGCCAATGACGAACTCGAACTTATTACCGAGCAGGACATATTGGGCGACCGCCTTGTCCGCCGCAAGAAACGAAAGAAAGACGCGGATGCGTTTCTGGCAGAGCTTTCGGCATTGGGCCGCGGTGATCTGGTTGTTCACACAGAACACGGAATTGGCAAATATCTCGGTCTGGAACCGGTAAACGTCGGTAAGAGCCAGCACGACTGTGTCATGCTTGAATATCACGGCGGGGATAAGCTCTACATCCCGGTCGAAAATATCGATGTTCTAACACGTTACGGATCGTCTGAAGAGAGCGTCCCGCTGGACCGGCTGGGCGGCGAAGCATGGCAAAAACGGCGCTCGCGTCTCAAAGAACGCATTCGCGAGATCGCTGGCGAATTAATGAAAGTCGCCGCCGAGCGCGCATTGAAGAAGGCACCAGTCTTCGAAGCGGACGATGCCAGCTTCAACCAGTTTGTGGACCGTTTCCCGTGGCAGGAAACCGATGATCAAGACCGCGCCATAAGCGATGTTCTGCGCGATCTGGAAAGCGGCCGCCCGATGGACCGGCTGGTTTGCGGCGATGTCGGTTTTGGCAAAACAGAAGTCGCACTGCGCGCAGCGTTTGTGGCTGCTATGAACGGTCAGCAAGTCGCTGTGGTTGCCCCCACAACGCTCCTCGCCCGTCAGCATTTCACCAACTTTGCAGAAAGGTTCGCCGGGTTCCCGATCAAGGTCGGCAGGCTGTCCCGCCTCGTTGCAGCCAAGGAAACCAAGGAGACGCGGGAGGCGTTACAGGACGGCACGATGGACATCGTCGTCGGCACTCATGCCATCCTCTCAAAAACAACTCAGTTCAAGAATCTTGGACTGGTGATCGTTGACGAAGAACAGCGCTTCGGCGTCACGCACAAAGAGAAACTTAAACAGCTGCGCGCGAACGTGCATATGCTGACCCTTACCGCGACCCCGATACCGCGCACTTTGCAAATGGCGATGACCGGCCTGCGCGAGCTGTCGACAATACAAACTCCGCCCGTCGACCGCCTGGCGGTCCGCACCTATGTGATGGAATGGGACGAGATGGTCATGCGCGAAGCATTGCTGCGCGAACATCACCGCGGTGGTCAGAGCTTCATCGTCGTTCCTCGCATTGCCGATATGGCGGATCTGGAAGAATGGCTGCGCGAGAATGTGCCGGAGGTGAAGGCAATTTCCGCGCACGGTCAAATGTCGCCCACCGAAGTGGAAGAGCGCATGAGCGCTTTCTATGAGGGCAAATACGAAGTCCTACTTTCGACCACTATCGTTGAGAGCGGATTGGATATTCCGAGCGCAAATACCATCATAATCCACCGGGCTGACCGGTTCGGACTGGCGCAGCTGTACCAGCTACGCGGACGCGTGGGGCGTTCCAAATTGCGCGCTTACGCATACCTCACCTATCCAAAAGACCAGCAGCTTTCTGAAATTGCAGAGAAGCGGCTAAAGGTTCTTGGTGATCTAGACAGCCTTGGTGCGGGCTTCCAACTCGCGAGTCACGATCTGGATATTCGCGGAGCTGGCAATTTGCTGGGTGACGAGCAATCCGGCCATATCCGCGAAGTGGGCTTCGAACTGTACCAGTCGATGCTGGAAGATGCGATTCTCGCGGCAAAGGCCGGGCAGCTGGGTCTCGAAGCCAAGCCGGAAACCGTCAGTCCGCAAATCACCGTGGATGCACCGATTATGATTCCGGAAGATTATGTGCCGGATCTGGCAGTCAGAATGGCGCTGTACCGGCGTTTGAATGATGCGAAAGACAGCGCAGAAATCGAAGCGATGGCGGCGGAAATGATTGACCGCTTCGGTCCGTTGCCAGATGCCACGTCCAATCTTGTGCGGTTGATCGAGATTAAACATCAGGCAATTGCAGCGAATATCGCCAAAATCGATGTTGGCGCACGCGGAACATTGGTCAGCTTCCATAATGACAATTTCCCGGATGGTCCGGGCCTGATTGCCTATGTCGACCGGCTTAAGGGAACGGCGAAACTGCGCCCCGACATGAAATTGGTCATCAACCGGGCATGGAGCGACCCGAAATCGCGCCTCAACGGTCTGTTCCAATTGACCAAGGGCCTTAGCAATATTGCCAAGAAGGCTACAAAATAGTCAGACCAGAAGAGCCAGAAACGCGTCTTGCTCAAGCGGTTTTGCGCAAAGGTACCCTTGATATATATCGCAGCCTTCGCGCGCCGCGATCTCACGCTGCTGCTCGGTCTCGACGCCTTCCGCAACCACTTTTAGATCCAGTGCTTTCGCCATTGCGATAATACCGCGCAGTACCGCAAGATCGCGCGGGTCAGTGGTGATCCCGTCAATCATGGCGCGGTCCAGCTTGATGGCGTCCAGCGGCAAAATCTTCAGATAGCGGAAGTTGCAGAAACCCGCGCCAAAATCATCCAGCGAGACGCTGACGCCAGCATCGGTCAGATGTGTCAGTGATGCCGCGCATCGTTCCAGATCAGACAACAAAGTATGCTCTGTAATTTCAATTGTCAGGCGGTCGGCCGCAAAACCGCTGTCACGCAGCATAGCCAGAAAATCACTAGCAAAATTTTGCGCAGCCAGATCAGCGGGCGTAATGTTCAAAGACAGCCGCTGATTGTTTGGCCAATTGGCCGCGTCTGCCAACGCTTTCTGGGCAATTTGCCGCGATAATTGCGCGACGTGGTCGGTCCTTTCGGCAATGGCGAAAAGCTGGCTCGCACCAATCTGGCCAAGCTCAGGGTGCTGCCAGCGTGCGAGTGCCTCCGCCCCTGTTACCGCATTATTCAAGAGCGAAACTTGCGGCTGATAAAGGACCTCAATCTCGTTGCGGTTCCACGCTTCAAGCAGTTCTGCTTCCACCAGCGCACTGCGCCGTCCGGGAACAGTCAGGCCGCGGTCAGACCAGACTATGCGGCGCCCCTGCTGGCCGCGTGCTTCCTCCAGCGTTTCCGCAAGGCGATCAAAGATCAATGCAGGCCCCTCACCCGGTGCCGGGCGCATGAGAGCAATTCGCGGCCACAGCCGCAGATTACCTGCACCTGCTAAATCAGAAATGGGATGCGCAACCGCATCAGCCAGCGCTTCCGCAAGCCATTGCCAACGTTCGCGGCTGCAGGCCTCATGCACGGCCAGCAGAAACTTGCCGCCGCCTAACCGCGCGACCAGCCACTCGCCTTGCTCAAATTCGTCTTCGGCAAAGTGAAGAATGCGCTGAGAAATCGTGACCAGAGCGCTATCGCCAGCAGTCTCACCATAGGCGAGATTCACGGCATCGAATCTGGACAGCGCCAGAAGCATTGCGTGCACCGGCGCAGTCTGCCCGCTATCCGCAGCCTCGGTCTGCCATGCCTCTAACGTCATGCGCGCAGCATCCGCGCCGGCCAATCCGGTTAGATCGTCACGCAAACTGTCTTCAATCCGTAGCGGTACACTTGCCATTCCTTCGCCCTAACGTGCAGATACCAAATGCGATGCCACAAATCCCAATGCGTTGCCAAATGGCACAGCACACCATAGGACGCTGGCAGCACGGATCACCGCGCCGGAGGATATTTTGAGCAGCAATCACGGCTTCAGGAAATTGGCTTTGGCCATTTCGGATACTCCAAAGGCGCAGGAAACTGCTGGCGATTTGCGCGATTTGCATGATTGGGTGCCAATTGAGGAAGCCGATGCGGTAGTCGCTTTAGGTGGCGACGGATTTATGCTCGCCACATTGCACGGGATGCTGGATCGCGGTCATGTTTTGCCGTGCTACGGTATTAATCGCGGAACGGTAGGCTTTCTGATGAACCGCTACCGCGCCGGCGTGAAGCTGCTCGACAAGGTGAACCGGTCGCGCTCTATCGGCATTTCTCCATTGCGGATGCAAGCAACAACCCAAACAGGCGAGGTCCACGTGGCCTGCGCCATCAACGAAGTCTCGCTCCTGCGTGAAACACGCCAGACAGCCAAACTGGAAGTCTCTGTGGACGAACGGGTACGCATCAAGGAACTGGTCGGTGACGGCGTTCTGGTCGCGACCCCAGCGGGATCTACCGCGTATAATCTATCGGCCAATGGTCCGATTTTGCCGCTGGACTCGCAATTACTGGCGCTGACCCCGATCAGTGCCTTTCGGCCCCGCCGCTGGCGCGGTGCAATTCTGCCGGATAAATCGACCATTCGCTTCCGCGTAAACGAGCCCGATAAGCGCCCCGTTGCAGCAGTGGCCGACCAAAAAGAGATTCGCGACATCGCGGAGGTGAGCCTCGAAATTGCGACCGATTCCGAACTTACCCTGCTTTTTGACCCTGGCCACTCGCTCGATGAGCGTATTGTGGCAGAACAATTCGCAACCTGATCGCTCGCAGAGGGTTGCCAAACGAATCCCGCCTGCATATAGGCCCTCTCCTGTCAGCGATACTTCGCGGCAACATAGGCTGTTCCCCGATAGCTCAGCGGTAGAGTAGGTGACTGTTAATCACTTGGTCGTTGGTTCGAATCCAACTCGGGGAGCCAGCCTTTTCTTCGGACAATGGTTAGCTTTGAAGCGGCAGTTAGCGTCAAGTCGGCGCCCTGCGCGGGTTATTTTCTGTGTGCTTCCGTTCGCGAGCGGCGTTTCGGGAAGTTGGTAAGGAATGCAGGGTCCTCTATCCCTAGCCACCGGGCAATTTCGGCGGCTTTGTCCCAAATGTCGTCATAAGCTATCAGCAGCACATCCCCTCGATCCGCTGCTTGGGTGAACTCGGCAATTTGCGCGTCGACACGTGCGGTGAAAGCGCGTTTCCTAAAGGCGCCCCATGAAAACTGGCAGATAACGCAGCCGAGTTTAGAGGATTGATCCCTGATCCATCCGCGGCGAGAAATACTTGCGTATATTTCTTCGGGATCGCCAGTAATGAAAACCACTTTAGGCGGTTGATCAGCCGCAAGCGGTACGCGAGGGATATGTTTCAGCCCATCCAGATCATCGCGGTCATTGGTCGCGATAAATTGCCCGCAGTGATCAATAAGAAATGTCGTTCCCACCCCGCCGGGCGAAATGATCAGATTGGGCGGACTATCGGCAGGAAGATTTGGCGCGGTTCCGCCGGAGCGCGAGATTGCACGCGTCAGATTGCGCCATTCATGGGCCAGTTTCCGGAAGGGCCAGCTTGCAACACGCGGCCAACCCTTCCGGCTATAAGAGTCCGGATCAGGTCGCTGCACCGTGACAGTGCTTGTACTTATTGCCCGAACCACACGGGCACTGCGCATTGCGGCTGATTTCCATATCGGCATAGGGGTTTTCGGTATTCGCTCCGCCCGGACCTACTGCAGCGCGCGGGCTTCCGGCCAGCGAGCCGAACATGGCCTGCTTGTCCGCCGAACCGTCTCCGTCGTTGGAATTGTCCAATCCGGTCAGCGGATCAATGTGGCCGGTCAGGAAGTCTGGCAGATCAGGCAGTTCCTCTTGTACAGGAGGCGCCATGCGTAGCTCGCTCTTGAGAAGGATACCGGTAATATCTTCGCGCAGTGTGTTGAGCATCTGTTCGAACAAACCGAATGCTTCCTGCTTGTATTCGTTGATAGGCTGCTTCTGCGCATGCGCGCGCAGGAACACCACCTGCCGAAGTGCATCGAGCGTCGCCAAATGTTCTTTCCAGTGATGATCGAGCCTTTCCAGCAGAATGCTCTTTTCAACACGGGTCCAGATACCGGGATCGGCTGCCGCAATCTTCGCGTCCATGATCTCGTTGACCTGCGCCAACAGACGTTCTTCAATCAGCTCGGGCTCGACTGTATCCTCTTCAAGCCACGCATCGATGGGCGCATCAATGCCGAGCACTTCGGTCACTTGTTCCTTTAGCTGCGCGATATTCCACTGTTCAGGATATGAGCCGGGAGGACACGCCGAGCTGACGATGGAATTGACGGTGTCTTGACGCATATCGACCACCACATCGCCTACAGCTTCGCTGTCCATGATCTCGGCACGCTGTTCATAGATGACCTTGCGCTGGTCATTCATCACGTCATCATATTCGACAACTTGTTTACGAATATCGTAGTTGCGCGCTTCAACTTTTTTCTGCGCCGTTTCGATAGCCTTAGACAGCCATTTGGAACCGATAGCCTCTCCATCCTCTAGGTTGGAATTCATCATGCGGCTGAACAGCGTGTCCGGTCCGAAAATACGCAATAGGTCGTCTTCCAGACACAGATAGAACCGGCTGAGGCCTGGATCGCCCTGACGGCCTGAGCGGCCCCGCAGCTGGTTATCGATGCGGCGGCTTTCGTGACGTTCAGTGGCGAGAACGAATAGACCACCCGCTTCGATCACCTTTTCACGTTCGGCAGCAACTTCTTCTTCGATCTTCTTGATTGCGGCATCCCGCTCCGGACCTTCGGGCATATCGCCGACTTCGTCTTCGATCCGAAACTCGGCATTACCGCCAAGCTGAATGTCGGTGCCGCGGCCGGCCATGTTTGTGGCAATCGTCACGGCCCCGAGACGGCCCGCCTGTGCAACGATATGCGCTTCACGCTCGTGGAAGCGCGCGTTGAGAACCTCGTGCTTCACGCCCTCTTTATCGAGGAACTGCGCCAGCAATTCGGACTTCTCGATCGACACAGTACCAACAAGCACCGGCTGACCGATTTCGTTCTGTTCGCGGATAGCCTTGGCGATGGCCTGAAACTTATCCTGCGTATTTTTGTAGAACTCGTCTTCTTCATCCACGCGCTGAACGGGCTTGTTAGTCGGAATTTCGACCACGTTCATTTTGTAGATGTCCCAAAACTCAGCCGCCTCTGTGGCGGCGGTGCCGGTCATACCGGAAAGCTTGGGATACATACGGAAGTAGTTCTGGAAAGTGATCGAGGCCATCGTCTGGTTCTCGGGCTCGATCTTCACGCCTTCTTTGGCCTCAACGGCTTGGTGCAAGCCATTCGACCAGCGGCGGCCATCCATCATACGTCCCGTAAACTCGTCAATAATGACGACCTTCTCGTCCTTGACGATGTAATCGGTATCCGCCTTGAACATATGTACGGCTTTCAGCGCCTGATCCATATGGTGGACTACTTGCGTGTTTTCGACATCGTACAGATTGTCAGTCTCAAGCACGCCCCTTTCGATCAACAGCTTTTCGATTTCCTCGGTACCATCTTCGGTCAGACCGATGTTTTTGGTCTTCTCGTCTTTCTCGTACCATTCTTCAGGGATCTCTTTCACAATCTCGTCAATCGAAACGTAAAGATCGGTCTTGTCTTCCGTAGGGCCGGAAATGATAAGCGGGGTCCGGGCTTCATCGATTAGGATGGAGTCGACTTCATCCACAATCGCGAAATTAAAAGGCCGCTGAACCATTTGCTCGCGGCTATGCTTCATATTGTCACGCAGGTAATCGAAACCGAATTCGTTATTCGTACCGTACGTTATGTCGGCAGCGTACGCATCGCGGCGCTCCGCCTCACCCAGATTCGGCACAATTACGCCAACGGTCAGGCCCAACCATTTATACAGCTGCCCCATCCATTCTGCGTCACGGCTGGCAAGGTAATCATTGACGGTCACGACGTGCACGCCCTTGCCTTCAATAGCGTTCAGATATGTCGCCAGCGTCGCCACGAGCGTTTTACCCTCACCCGTGCGCATCTCCGAGATTTCACCGCGGTGCAGCACGATGCCGCCAATCAATTGCGTGTCAAAGTGCCGCATTCCCAGAACTCGCACCGATGCCTCACGCACGGTCGCAAACGCTTCAGGGAGGATATCGTCGATGGTTTTGCCGTCAGCAATCTGCTGGCGGAATTTGGCGGTCTGCGCCTGCAATTCCTCGTCCGAGAAATCCTGAATTTGCGGTTCCAAGGCGTTGATCTGGTTGACGATCTTGCCAAGCGATTTGACGTAACGGTCATTCGATGAACCAAATACGGATTTCATGAGTGCATTAATCATGGAGAGAGTCTTTCAAGAGACAAAATGTAGGAAGTCCGCTCTGCGCGCGGCGTCAAAAGCGGTTGAAAACTGTAGGTAGCGGCCCACGCCCTACTCGAATGCGCGATCCGCCCCGAATTGTACGGTGGGGATAAATATCACAACAGTCGCACGCGATTTCGGGCGCTGCGGAGTATTGGCTTTGCAAGGTACGGTGCGCCGATCCTCTTCGCATTTGCACGGCGAAGCCTTGCGCGTTTGAGTATCGGTTTCGTTGGAGACTTGCTGGCATACTTCGCCCATCACCGCAGCATTGACCGGCGCGCCCACTGCGGCGAGCCCGGTAAACAAAGCAAGAATGGCGAAAATACGTCGCATATTGCAGTTATAGGAATGGTCCGCTGATTAGTCCACCTTCAGAAATGTGGCGCTTCACGATTGCGGCCTCACCGTCGCGCCACTAAGTCACGCAATTATGCAGATTGACCCCTCCCCGCTAGCAGAGCCTTTTCCGCAAATGCCCGACATCTCTGGTGTGACCGTGCGAACCGCACGCGCCGGTTACCGTGATTGGGAACGTGCCGACCTAACCCTTGTCGAACTGGCAGAGGGAACCTCAGTCGCTGGCGTATTCACGCAGAGCGCGTGCCCATCAAGCGAAGTGGAAATTGGACGCGCACAGCTTAGCCGGGGAACTGCCCGCGCGTTAATCGTGAACGCAGGAAATTCGAATGCGTTCACAGGCTACCGCGGGCGGGAAGCGGTCGAGCAAATTATGGATCAAGTTGCAGAGGCGCTAAAATGTAAACGCGATGAGGTGTTTGTGTCCTCCACCGGCGTCATCGGGGTTCCGCTGCCCAAAGATAAAGCCCGTGCGGGGGTCGCCGCTGTGATCAGCGCCCCATCTGTATCTTGGGAAGAGGCCGCTAACACCATCGCCACCACTGACACTTTTGCAAAAGGCGCTACGGCCTCCGCAATGGTCGGCGACACGCGGATAGAAGTCAGCGCCATTGTCAAAGGTAGCGGGATGATCGCGCCGGATATGGCGACGATGCTGGGCTACCTGTTCACCGACGCAGCGGTGGAACCGGCATTCTTGCAATCGGTGCTTAGCGCAGCGAATGCGCGCAGCTTCTCGTGCATAACTGTCGATAGCGACACTTCCACCAGCGACACAGTACTGGCCTTTGCGACCGGAAAGGCGGGAAATGCGCCGCTATCATCCTTTGATGATCCCGGCGCAGATGCGTTTGCGGCTGCGATTAATGACGTGTGCCTTCAATTGGCCAAACTGGTCGTAAAGGACGGCGAAGGCGCGCAGAAGTTTATCGAAGTAGCTGTTACCGGTGCACAGAGCGATGAGAGCGCGCGCCGGATTGGCCTTTCCATCGCCAATTCTCCGCTCGTAAAAACGGCTATCGCTGGCGAGGATGCCAATTGGGGCCGCGTCGTCATGGCCGTCGGAAAAGCTGGTGAACCGGCAGATCGCGACAGATTGTCGATCGGTTTTGGCGGCATCTGGGCGGCCCGTGACGGCCAGCCGGTGCCTGATTATGACGAAGCGCCGGTTGCCCGGCACCTTTCCGGCAAAGAAGTCACGATAGAAGTCGATTTGGGGATAGGTTCAGGCCGGGCCAAGGTTTGGACGTGTGATCTGACCCATGGCTATATCTCTATCAATGCGGATTATCGCTCATGAAACACCTGACACCTTCACTGAACGCAGCGATGAGAGAGCTTCTCGTCCATGTTTCCGAAACGGCGATCTTACCGCGCTTCCGCAATCTCGAAAGCAGCGAGATCGCGGATAAGGGCAAAAACGAATTGGTGACGGTAGCTGATCGTGAATCGGAAGTGCTACTGGCAGAAGGGCTGGAGAAGATAATCCCCGGTCTTGCCATCGTCGGAGAGGAAGCCAGCGACGCCGACGCGACCGTGCTCGACGGTCTGTCAAAGCAATGTTGGATCATCGACCCGATTGACGGGACCGGCAACTTCGCCAGCGGCAACCCGCCATTCGGAATTCTGATTGCACTTTGCGACGGGGGCATCACGCAAGCAGGCTGGATCTACGATCCACTACAGGACCGTTTTTGTCACGCGTTTCGGGATGAAGGTGCCTATATTGATGGCGCCCCCGTTTCTGCGAAACCTACGGGCCAGAGCCCGCCCGTGGCCGGCATATCCACACTCTTCATGAAGGACGGTTTGCGCGAGCAGATGCAGCAACACATCGCGCCGCATTACACTTTGGTCGATATTCCGCGCTGTGCTGCAGAACAATATCCGCGTCTGGCGCTTGGCATTAATGACGTGACGATCTTCCAGCGCACTTTGCCGTGGGATCACGCCGCTGGTGTATTGTGGCTCAATGAAGCTGGCGGGAAAGTCGCGCGCAATGATGGGAGCGAATACCGCGTCGACGAATGGGATCGCCCCGGCCTAATTGGCGCGGCCAGCCCATCCCTATGGAACGAGCTGGCCGAACGAATTGCCAAACTTGATGAGCCGGCGGGTTAGAGTTCGCTTTCAATCCAGCTCTTGAGCTGGCTTTTTGGCGCCGCACCTAATTTTTGCGCAACCGGCTTGCCATCTTTGAACAAGATCATCAGCGGAATCGACTGCACGCCGATTTCACCGGGAATGCCGGTATTTTCCATAATGTCCATCTTGGCGATGGTCACTTGATCGGACAATTCGTCGCTGATTTCTTCGAGTGATGGGCCGATCATCTTGCACGGTCCGCACCACTCCGCCCAGAAGTCGACCAGCACAGGCTTATCGGCTTCGAGTACGTCGGCTTTGAAACTGTCATCGGTGACGTTGATGGTCGCCATGGGAATTCTCCTATTCTGTATGCACTCTATCTAGGTGCGATTTCAGATCACTCAACGGCTGTAAGCGGAAAGCTTTCCTGCCTTGTGGACAACTGAGATTTGTAGGCCGCCAGTTTTTCCTCCGGAATCGCGATCAATTGCGGCGTATGTGTATAGAGAACAGCCGCTTTCACCGCCTTGTCCGGATAAATCACCGCCAATGCCGCTGCGTAGGCGGCCATCTGTCCGAGTGTAGTCGCCGGAATGTCCTCGAGCGAAGCGGGCGGCCGCATGGTCGTCTTGAAATCGACAACGGTTACTGCCTCGTCTGTGACCAGTAACCGGTCCGCAATACCGGTGATGACTCGCCCGTCGACAGTGGCTGCCAATGGAATCTCGGCCAACGCATCGGGAGAAAAGATGGCCGCAAAGTCTGGGGATTCCAGCACTTGCAATGCGGCATCCAGCATCTCTGCGCGAGCATGGTCAGACATATCAGCCGCGTGTTTCTGCAGCCAAGCCGCTGCCCTGCTCTTACGATCTTCGGCTACCACTTCCGGTAATCTTTCGAGCAAGCTGTGGATCAGAACGCCCCGGCGTGCCGCATCCCTGCCCGCTTCGGCAGATGAGGGTGGCTGCGCTCCGTGTTGGTCACCTGCGGAAGAAGGCGCGAGCGGACGAGGTGGTCGCGGTTCGGGGCCAATGGGTGTTTCTGCCCATTGGGGAAGCTGCGGCGGTGGAGAAGGAGAATCCCCCTGATCGCCGCCGCGTATTTGCCCCCACGTCGGCGCGGCGACGTCTGCCGCGCGCATTCCCCAAACCCGCTTTCCTTTGAAAATAGAGTCTTCTTGAGCCTCTTTGGGCATTAACTGCGCGAGCCGGGCATACCAGCTGTCCGGTGCGACTTCTTTCTCGCTCTTGCCCAGCGCACCGCCGATAAACAAAGCCTCCTCAGCGCGGGTCATCGCGACATAGAGCAGCCGCCAATGCTCCTGACGCTCCTCGGCCGCATTGACCTCCTCAGCTGCGGTAACCGGCTCTATCGACTCGCCCTGTGACAAATACGGGACGGGAACGCTGAGCGCGGCCTGCGCATCTTCGGCATCGAGGGCGGGTTCTTGCAAAGATACGCCCCGCTTCTTTGCACGATCCGGATTACCGGTGGCATCGGCCAGAATGACGATGGGCGATTGCAAACCCTTGGAGCCGTGAACCGTCATAACCCGCACCAAACCATCGCTGGCACCCGCTTCGCGCTTCAGGTCTGTTTCACCCGCATCAAACCACCGGATGAAGCCTTGCAAGCTTGGCGTGTGGGATGCCGAATAATTGAGCGCGGCATTCAAAAGCTCGTCAATCGGATCATTCGCCTCACGCCCTAGCCGGGCGATCAGAGATTGCCGCCCTCGCCACGGCCCCACCAGCATCCAATGCAGCAGAGCTTGCGGCGGCTCGTAATCCGCAAGCCGCAGCAAATCACGCAGCTTATCAGCGGTGCTTTTCGTCAGAGCTTCACCGCTCCCGCGAATATGGTCCCACAGCCTGACATTCTTCTCGCGATAGCCGTGTTGGAGCAGATCATCTTGCGACCAACCTATTAACGGCGAAACAAGCAGGTTCGCCAGGCTCATATCGTCAAGCGGTTGCGCAGCAAAGCGCATGGCAGCCATCAAATCCTTGACCGCAAGCGGTTCACCTAGCCGCAACCGGTCAACACCTGCGACGGGAATTCCCTTTGCATATAAACGCGCCACGATCAGTCCGGCCAATTCTTTGCGTTTGCGCACCAGAACCATAATGTCACCCGGTCCCGCATTGCGCGGATTGTCCGGGTCTTTGACGAGCGGATATCCCTCGCGCAGCCATTGATCGACTTGATCCGCAATCCTGTCAGCCATCCGCCGCTCGGGTTCCGAAATCCATGTCTCGCTGGAATCACTATCGGTATCGTCGTCGGGTACGGGCAGGATCGGGTCCCACAAAGCCACCTGAGCCGGATTCTTGAAACCGACGTGCTTTTCCGCTTCTTTCTTCAGACCAAATTCTTGTGATCCAATCCCCGCTATTGCTGCATCGACAAAATCCAGAATCGGCTGCGCAGTACGGTAGGACCGTCCGAGGTCGAGGTCCTGCAATTCGCGCAATTGCGGGCCGCCGCGCAATGCACGGGCGTTGTCGGCAGCATCCTTCATCGCCTTCTTGAATTGCAGCCGCGCATGGTCGAAATTTTCAGGACTTGTGCCTTGGAAGCGGAAAATTGCCTGCTTGTAATCGCCAACTACGAAAACTGTCCGCAGCTTGTCACCGCGCTGCCCTTCACCAGCGAAATAGTCGTCTGTCAGCGCATTGATAATTGACCACTGCGCTTCGTTTGTGTCCTGCGCTTCATCGATCAGAATATGGTCAAAATGCCGGTCCAGCTTGAAGCGAATCCAATCGGATAATTCTGACCGGGACAGCAGCGACGCAGCGCGCCTGATCTGATCATCAAAATCAATCAAACCCTCACGTTTCTTTGCCTCGTCCCAGCGCAACGCAAAACGCCTGCCTATCCGCAAGGCGGGCACGAACCACTCAGCAAAATCGAGCCTGCGCTGCAGCTCTGCAACGCGGTCGATCGAAGCAAGCACTCTGGCTGCGATTTCTTCGTAGGACGGGTCAATTTTTTGAAGCGAACTCAAGCCGCGTGGCGCATTTTTCTGAGTGAAAAGCGCTTTGAACAGATCGTCCAGCTGCGCCGCCCGTTCAGGAGGCGCTGCGGCCAACCATTCGGCGCAGGCATTCGCCGATGTTTGGCCGGTTTTGGCGCTCCACTGTGCATTAATGGATGCGCAAAGGCGCAACGATTCACTATCAAACTGCGCATCGCTGCACAATTCTGCCAGATCGTCCGGACCGGCATCCGATTTCAGCCCAAGCAATCTATTCGCGCGGCCGGCCAGATCATCCGGCCACCCCGCAGGCCCGAACCACACCTCGCGCGCTTCTGCGCAGCGCATGAGCCAGGCCTTTGCGTCGTCAGGCCCCATTCGAATGCTCAGCAATGCAAGGGCATCCAGCAATTGCGTATCGCCGCCCTTTTCCCACTCGACGAGCATCTCCGCCAACACCTCATGCGCCAGAATATCGCGTTCGCGGTCTTCCATCGCTTTGGTGCCGGGGGCCAGCCCTGCTTCCTCTGGAAACGCGGCGAGAAGCCACTGGGCAAAGGCGTGGATGGTATCAATTCGCAAGCCGCCGCCGGGACAATCCAGCACGCTGGCGAACAGGCTCCGCGCGCGGCTTTGCGTCGCATCGTCAACAGGCGCACCAATGGCACGCAAATCAGCTGCCAATGCAGTGGGTTTCATGCGCACCCAGTTGGCCAGCACCTCGTTCACGCGCGTGGCCATTTCGGCCGCCCCCGCCTTCGTGAACGTCAGGCACAATATTTGCGAAGGGTCGACATCCTTGCGCAGGAGCAATCGCAACACGCGCGCGGATAGCACCTGTGTCTTGCCCGTCCCCGCAGATGCAGACAGCCACACGCTGTCGCGCGGGTCCACGGCAAGCGCCTGATTATCCTGTAACGGGAAGACTTTGCCGCTCATTCTTCCCGCCCCATCCATTCTTCCAATCGCATCAATTGGTCATAGGTCGTGAATACTTTCGCATCGGGATTCAGCCGCGCTTCGAATGGTTCATCGCCCAATATCCAGCGGTCTAAGGCATCATCCAGATCCGCTTTGACCTTTGGCAGGAAGTCCTCGGGTTCGATCTCGCTCCGATTGCGGCCATCTTTTACTGGGCTGCTGACATAACCAAAACCAGTGTCGCTCTTACCGCTTTTCGCAAGCGACCAATATTCAAACTTCGTTGCTTCTCCGGAGATGTTTTCGAACGCACCGCGCTCCGCCATCAATCCGATTGTGCCCAATTGCAGAGCGTAACCCGCCTGCACCTCCTTGCCGCTGGGCGGCGCGCCAGTTTTGTAATCAACAATTGCCAAGCCGCCGCCTTCGATTGTGTCAATCCGGTCAACCTTGCCGAATATCTTGACGCCGCGCACATCGATCTCGCCCCATTCTTCGGAAATAGCGGGGGCACGTCCATCAAACGCCGCAATACTATCTTCGACCCATTCCAGCGCCTTCATTAGCCGCGGCTGCCACAGAGCGCGCATCAATGGATGGGCGTTCATCTGTTCCAGAACATCAGTGGCAATTTCAGACATTGGACGGTCACCGCCATGCCACTTTTCCAATATCTCATGCGCGGCCGTCCCGCGCCAAGATGCGGATGGCTCGGCATCGAGGGCGTCAAGTTCGGACAGCTTCAGGATCGAGCTGGCGTAGAACTGGTATGGATCGGAGCGGAGCCGGTCGAGAGCGGTCACGCTAATCCGTTCACGGCGCTGCTGCGCAGACGGGCGCGGCTTCGGTATTTCATACCGTGCGGCAGGAACCGAAAAGTCCAGAGCATCCGCAATTTGGAGGATTTCCGTCTCAGCATGTTTCCTGCTCAGTTTCTGCCCCAACAGAGCCTTGATCCTGAGAAGGAAACGTGACGGAATAGCGGGACCTTCTGCATCGCGTTCGGCGCGGCTCAGGATCACCTCGGGTGCGCCAAGCGCGCCGGCCAAATCATGCGCCGACAGTCCGATACGGAAATCTGCACCCGGAACACCCAAAGCGCGCAAAATTTGAGGCGCAAGCACCGGGTCGGTGGCTGGCGTCGCAGGCCAGCTTCCTTCATTCAGCCCGCCGCAGATCACCACATCCGCGCGGCTCATTCGCGATTCGAGAAGGCCGTAAATGGCGACGCGTGAATGGCCCCCATAGGGCGGCCGCACGGCTATGGTTTCCGTCGCATCACGCAACACACTGTGTAACTCGGCAGGTTCCAGCTGTGTCTCATGCTCTGCTGCATGATAGCGCAGGTCCTCGACGAAAGCGGAGAGAGCACGGCCATCCTCACGGGACCATAATGCGTCACCGCACAGAGCCTCGCCTGCGGTTACAAGTCCATCGACCAACGAAGCGAGCGACCGGACCGCGCTATTCTCTAACAGCGGAGAGAGAATTGCCTCAACTTCAGCAAACCATTCACTCACACCCGCGTCGTCCGCAATTGCGCGCAGCGGTATCAAGCCGGGCGCAGGACGCGGGCCGCGCAATGCGTTCTCGAACTTCCGCGCACTACGCAGCCAGTCGGCGCGATTAGCATGGATACGTACCAAGGGATGTTCCAACAGCGCCATCAATTCCACCGGAGCTGCATGTTCCGCAATCGTTTCAGCCAGCAGTAGCAGGACACGCCCGGCGGGCGTTTGCGAGAGCGGACGGCCCGCGGAATCATCAGCCTCAATATGCCAACGCCGCAGGTGCTGAACCACCCGGCGCGCCAATCCGCGATCGGGCGTGATAACCGCTACGCGCCGCGTCGGATGCTCTAATTCCTTGCGGACCAGCAATGCGATGGCTTGCGCTTCGGCTTCGGGATTGGCGGTTTCCAGAATACGCACGCCAGCCAGCCTACGTTTGTCAGCGGGTAGTCCCGCCCAATTCTTGCTTGCTTCCGGCGGCAAGAACACGCTGGAGATAGCGTGCGACCGGTCCGGGTTCGCTGCAGTCATGCCCTTGCGATGCCAATGCTGGACCTCACCGCGGGCAATGCCCATCCGGTTCAGCAGCAGTTTGAGATGGTATTGCGGATGCGTGACCGCGTCCCCTTTGGCAAAGAGAGCTTCCTCACCCTCCACTATCTCGCCCGCCGCGCCCAATTCCTGCCAGACATCGTCATCAATCAGCAAATCAAAATCGGGCAGCACCACTGCCCCTTGCGGCAACTCCGATACTACGCGCAAAAGCCGGGCCAAAGCAGGCGAGGCGCTGGTCACGCCTGCAGCGATAATCGGTGTCGCGGGCGGGCTTGCTTTCCAACGGTCCGCCGCGAGATCGAACAGCCGGTTACGCCGTTCCGCTGCGTCCACTTTCCCTGCGCTGGCCAAATCCGCACGCCATGCAGCCTGCACCGCGTAGAACAGTTTTGTGTTTTCTTCCCAATGCTTCGCGTTGCTTTCCATGGCCTGCAAAGTCTTTGGTTCCCAGAGCGTCTCAGGCGAGACATCTTCGACCAGCAACCGGTCCATCGTTTCAGCGTGCTGCTTCGCCAGCCGCATCAAAGTTGCGCCGCTTGGTATGTCCCGGCCCAAACGCTCCATTACATCGGGAAGAATTTTCGCCAGCATCAGCCAGCGCGCTGTCGGATCAATCGCGGCGGGGATATCGTTAGCGGCCAGCGGATCCAGTAGCGCGCCCAGAGTTTCGTCCAGATCCAGATCGCCCACCACTGCCATGCGCGGCATCAGCATACCTTGCCGGTCAGTCGCGCCGTAATACCGCACAAAGGCTTCACTGACAGTGCGGACCGCACGCGTGCTGGGCAGCAGCAAAGTTACACGCGCAAGACCTAAATTCGCCTCGCTGTATCGCGGGACCAAACCTGACACCAGCGCATCTGCAAAGCCCCGATGGGCGGCAATAGAATAAATCTGAGGCCCTGCCCGATCACCCACGCTTCAAGGCTTCTTCAGTCGGGCCGATTGCCTGCGGAGTGCCGACTTCAAACCATTGTCCGGTGAATGCGCTGCCATACAGGCGCCCTTCTTCAATGGCGCGGCTCCAGAAGATGTTGGTCGAAAATTTCCCTTCAGGCGCATCGCGGAGCAGCCGGTGCGATACGAGCTGGATGCCGGTGTAAATAAACGGCGCAATCCGGCCCGACCGTCTGCGCGTTACCTTGCCCATAGCATCCATGTGGAAATCGCCCTTTCCCTGAAAGTTGCGGGCGCTGCCATGCGGGACAAGCAACAGAAGAGCATCCATCACTTCAGGATTCCAGCGCGCGGACAAATCATGAAAGGCGCTGCGCGGTCCCTCCAGCCAGATATTATCAGAGTTCAGGCAGAAGAACGGGTCAGGCAGATGCTCCTGCGCCTTCACCATACCGCCGCCGGTTTCCAGCAAGGCTTCGCGCTCGTCGGAGATAATGACTTCTGGCGAGCGCCGCTCCGACAAATGTGCTTCCAGAGCGTCCGCCAGATAATGGACATTGACCACGGCCTTGGCCACGCCCGCATCTTTCAATCGGTCAAGCGTATGGTCGATCAAAGGCTTTCCCGCCACGCGCACCAACGGCTTGGGCTGCGACGCGGTAAGCGGACGCATCCGTTTACCCATGCCAGCGGCCATGACCATTGCGGTATCGCTTGCCAGTGTGCTCACTGCGGACGGCCCCCATTATCGTTCCGGATTTGCTGCGGAATATTGGCATCAAACCAGTCCGCAACAGGTGCCAATGCTGGATGTGCCAAATCACGCTCCATCGCGCGCCATACTCTCGGAATGAAGTCCAGATAATGTGGTTTGCCATCGCGCTTGCACAGGCGCGTAAAAATGCCGACGATCTTTGCGTTCCGCTGCGCGCCCAAACGTGCATAATCAGCTTCAAAATCGTCATCGCATTCGGCAAGGCCGATATAGTGATCAAGCATTCGCCGCTCTAAATCTTCCGGCACTTCGCGGCGGGCGTCCTGCAGCAACGAAACCACATCGTAAGCGGGATGGCCAACCAGAGCATCCTGAAAATCTATCAAGCCCTGCGCGCCCGAACCATCGGCGGCTGGATCAAGCAGCATAATGTTCTCCGCATGGTAATCACGCAGCACAGTCACTCCGGGCTGCTGCCGCGCCAGCATCGGCTTCAGCGCATCAGCCCACGCTGCACGATAGCTATCTGCATCGACAGTCAGGCCCATCGACGGACAATACCATTCGGTCAGCAAATCCGCCTCGCGCTGGTAAACTTCCATGTCATACGCGCCGAACGGGCCAGCCGGCACACGGTGCAACTGCGCCAGTGCAGCAATCGCGGTACGGTAGGCTTCTTCTTCACCGGCGGGATTATCATCCAGCCAATCGCGCATCCGGTCATTGCCGAAATCTTCGATCAGCACCCACCCGGACGCGGCATCATCCGCGTAAATGTCCGGCCCTCGCAACTTATTTCCGTTAAGCCATTTGGCCACGTGCAGAAACGGCGCTGGATCCTCTTCAGGAGGGGGCGCAAACATCAGCATGGCCTTGCGAGAACCGTCACGAACCCTGAAATATCGGCGGAATGATGCATCACCCGGAATCGGGTCAATTTCTGCATCGCCCCATCCGGCGCTTTTCAGGAAAGAATCAATGCCATCTGGAAGTTCGCTCATGGGATACGGTGTAACCAATTTGGACCGGCTTCGACAATCGCTATCCGCCCTCCATCCGCATGTTCTAGCGTAATCGACAAACACGCTGCTTCGGTTGCGAAGCCGCCGACCTGACCGGGCCATTCAGCAAGCAGGGCGGCGCCTTCGCGGTATTCGTCCAGACCGATCTCTGCCAAATCACCGGGACCTTCCAGCCTGTAGAAATCCGCATGGACAATTGGCAATGAAACCGCAGGCGGATCATATGTCTCTACGATCGTAAAAGTCGGTGAGGGAATATCGTCTTTGTAGCCGAGAGCCTGAATGACCGCACGCGCCAAAGTGGTTTTGCCCGCACCAAGCCCGCCGTTGAGTTCGATTACGTCACCCGCCTGCAAGACAACAGCAATACGCGCTCCATAAGCGTTCATTGCGGCTAAATCCGGTAAGGGTGTTCTCACGTTAGTCTAATTATCGCAGCGGTGCCTTCACCTGTGCGCGATTCCATTTCCAGTGTGCCGCCATGCGCCTCGACCAGTTGCCGGGCGAGCGGAATCCCTAGCCCCTGCCGCTTCTCACCGCCCTGCCCTTCCAGTGCGCGCGCCAGTTCCTGCTGCGTCATGCCGCAGCCATTATCGGATATGACAATCTGGGCGGTTCCCTTCGGCTTTGACACGTCCACCAGTATCTTGCCGCCGGAAGGTGTCGCCGCAATTGCGTTGTCCAGCAATTGTCCGATGGCACGCCCCAACTGGCGCGGATCGGCGTCGACCTTGCCGCTCGCCTTGCTTCCGCGCAGATCAAGCTCCAAGCCGGCTGCCTCGATCGCCTCAGCCCGCCCCTGCACAATTCCTGTTACAAACGGGAACATATCAAGCCGTTCCTTGGCTAGCGGAAGCAATCCAGCCTCGCTTTGCGACAGGTCGAGCACATTCTCAACTTGCTCGGTCAGCCTTGAAACCGATTCCAGAATTGCAGTCACATATTCCTTGCCCTGATCGGACAGATCACCAGCCACGCCCGCCTCAAGCAATTCTGCAAAGCCGCCAATGGATGTCAGAGGCGTGCGGAACTCATACGACATATTGGCGAGGAACTGCGTTTTCACTTCGTCCGCCGCTTCCAGCGCTTTGTTACGGTCACGCAACGCGGCTTCTGCCTGTTCATTCGCGGTCACATCAAGAACAGTCAGCAATCCGTTTCCATCGGGAAGCGGAATACCGGCAAATTCCAAAGTCCGTCCGTCCGCCAATGCTATTCGGCCGCCGCGTTCTTTCCTGTCGAGCGTGGCTGCCCGAATGACCTCGCCAATTCCTTTGGCCTGTTTGGGATTTTCCAGATTCGGCGCGATGGCTTCCAACAATTCGGGCGCGGCCGGATGCGCATCCAGCTGTTCCGGGTCGAGGCCCCACGTCCCGGCAAAACTACGATTCCAAAGCTGCAATTTCCCATCAGGCGCAAACACGGCCAACGCTTCAAACAGACTGTCAAATGTAGCAGTCCGTGTACGCAGCAAGGTGTCGCGCGTGGCAGACAATGCAAGCTGTTCAGTCCGGTCTTCCGCGATCAGCACCAAGCCTCCGTCGGGCATTGGCTGGGCAATCATCCGCAGATGGGTACCGTCCGATAGAGGCCATGCCTCCTCTTGCGTCTCCCCGGATGCAAACCATTCAGCGTGTTCGGCGCGCCATGTGGGGAAATCCCTGACTTCCGGCGTGCGGCCCGTATCCCGCGCATTGGCAAGAAAGCGTTCAAACTCCAGCGATTGTGCCACCACGCCGGAATTGAGTTCAAAAATACGGCGGAATGGCTGGTTGGCAAAGATCAGCTTCCGTCCGCCATCAAATTGCCCGACGCCAATAGAAAGCTGGTCCAGAATAGAGCGTTGGGCGTCGCGGAATGCGCGGAACTGGCGCGATTGCTCCTCCATTTCTTCGATATCAACTGCGTAACCCGCAATTCCTTCGGCACCCAGCGGCAGATCGCTGACCCGCATGCTGCGCCGTTGCCCGTCAATCGTCACGCTGACCACGCGCTCAATCGGCAGGTTCTTATCCGCAGCCTGCCCTGCAATTTGGGCAGCGGTGAGGCCGTCCACCGATTCGATCAGTTCAGCTTGGTCGATCACAGCGCTGTCGGCATCCTTAGCGCCAACCGCTTCGACATATGCCTTATTGACCAAACGCAATTGGGTGTCGGGCCCGCGAAACCACATCGGCATAGGCGCAGCCTCGATCAAACCAACCAATGCGCCGAAATCGCCGCGCGCACGCGCAGCCTCTTCCCGTAGGCGGGAAAGTTCGCTTTCGCTTTCGCTGAAGTCGAAAATCCAAACCAAGGCAGCTCCACCCGGGGAAACCTGAGGGTCCGCCAGCACACCGCGCAATGCAAGGCTGCGCTGGGAACCCGGCGGCGTGATTGCCATGCGGAATGGCGCAGCTGTTTTCTGCACTCTGCCAACATGCTCGGTAAGGTCGCGCAGCTGGCCAGCAGAAAGTCCCTTACCCTCTCCACCAAGACCGCCATCAAGTTCGCTCAGATATTGAGGTAGTTTTTCGAGCCCGAGCCAGCCAGCCAGACGGTCTGATCCTTCTATCCGGCCATCGGCCCGCACCATTAGCGGGATCGCGGGAGCCTCGTCGATCATGCGGGCCATGCGCCGTGCGGCTTTCCGGCTTCCCTCCGCTTTGCTGGCCTTTGCTCCTGCCGCGATCATCATCCACGCTGCGCCCACCGTCCAGGCGGCAAGCAAGAGGCCAATTGCGACCAGAGCAGTGGATGAGAAAGTCATTCCTGTCAGCTATGCGCGCTGCACGCAGGATGCAACGTGCAAGGCGCTGATTTGCGAAACTTTCCGCTTCATTTACCGATGAAATGACGAACGCCGCCCCTGCAATGCAGGAGCGGCGCTGTTTCGTTGTCGTGAGCGGCCGTTGAGCCGCCGTATCGCTTAGTAGCGGTAATGCTCTGGCTTGAACGGCCCTTCAACAGGCACCCCGATATAGTCAGCCTGTTTCTGAGACATTTTCGTAAGCGTTACGCCAAGCTTGTCGAGGTGCAATTGAGCGACCTTCTCGTCGAGGTGCTTGGGAAGCACATAGACTTCGTTATTGTACTCGTCGCCTTTGGTGTAGAGTTCGATCTGCGCCAGCACCTGGTTGGTGAAAGAACAGCTCATAACGAAGCTCGGGTGGCCAGTCGCACAACCAAGGTTCACCAAGCGGCCTTTGGCAAGGATCATGATCTGCTTGCCGTCGGGGAAAGTCACCAAGTCTGTGCCCGGCTTGATTTCGGCCCAATCGTAATTGTCGAGCGCGCCGATCTGGATCTCGCTGTCGAAGTGACCGATGTTGCATACGATGCTCATCGGTTTCATTGCCTTCATATGTTCGGCAGTGATTACGTCTTCATTGCCAGTGGTCGTGACGAAGATATCGCAACGCTTGGTCGCCTCTTCCATGGTGACGACTTCATAGCCTTCCATGGCTGCCTGCAGTGCACAGATAGGATCGATTTCTGTTACCATGACGCGTGCGCCGCCATTGCGGAGGCTGTCGGCAGAACCCTTACCCACGTCACCGAAACCGGCAACACAGGCGACCTTACCGGCCAGCATAACGTCTGTAGCGCGGCGGATCGCATCAACCAGCGATTCCTTACAACCGTACAGGTTGTCGAACTTCGACTTCGTCACGCTGTCATTCACGTTGATCGCCGGGAAAGGCAATTTGCCATTCTTGGCGAGGTGGTAAAGGCGGTGAACGCCGGTTGTGGTTTCTTCCGAAACGCCATGCAGGTTTTCAACCGTCTTGGTCAGATAGCCAGGGTGCTTGGCAACAAAGGCCTTCACAGCGCGCTGCATCTCGATCTCTTCAGGGTTCGTCGGCTCCGGCATAGTTTCGCCAGCTTCCAAACGGGCGCCCCACAATGCGAATGAAGTCGCATCGCCGCCATCGTCAAGGATGATGTTGGCAGTCTGATCTGGATCGGCATCTGTGCCCCAGGAGAAGATATGGCCGACATAGTCCCAATATTCGGCGAGTGTTTCACCCTTAACCGCGTAAATGGGAATGCCTGCTTCAGCCATTGCTGCCGCTGCGTGATCTTGTGTCGAGTAGATGTTGCACGTCGCCCAGCGGATTTCAGCGCCAAGGTCGATCAACGTTTCCATCAGCACGGCTGTTTGGATCGTCATGTGCAGCGAACCTGTGATCCGCGCGCCTTTCAAAGGCTTGCTGTCGCCAAACTCTTCACGCAGAGCCATCAGGCCCGGCATTTCAGTTTCGGCGATGTTGATTTCTGCGCGGCCGTATTCAGCCTGCGAAATATCTTTGATGATGTAATCTTGGGCCGCTTTTGCCACAGCATATTCTCCTGAATGCCAAAAAAATTGCGCCCGATGACTGAAGGCCAAGAGCGCTTTGATGTTGCAGCCCATGTAGCGATTGCGGGCATCATATGCAAATATAAAGACATCTTTATATCATGTTGTCATTGCCGTGCGGCACACACATCCTATATCCATTGCAACTGCAGCATTTGATGAAAGGAAATTACGTAATGACAATTTCTGTTGGCGATAAACTACCCGAGGTAAAGCTGGTCAAGGCAACCGCCGAAGGTCCGGAGCAAGTCGAAGCGAAAGACTTCTTCGCAGGTAAGCGCGTGGCGCTTTTCGCTGTTCCCGGTGCCTATACTCCGACCTGTTCCGCAAAGCATATGCCTGGCTATGTTGAAAAGGCTGCCGAGCTGAAAGCTGCGGGCGTTGACGAAATCGCTTGTACATCAGTGAACGATGCATTCGTGATGGGTGCATGGGGTAAAGATGCCGGCTCTGCCGATGTTACCATGCTGGCCGATGGCAATGCAGAATTTGCCAAAGCTCTTGGCCTTGATGCTGACTTCCAAGGATTTGGCATGGGTCACCGCAGCCAGCGTTACTCGATGGTTGTGAATGATGGCGTGGTAGAGCAGCTAAATGTCGAAGCGCCTGGCGACTTTTCGGTGAGTTCTGCGGAACATATGCTCGAACAGCTTTAATCAATTCGGATTGGATCGGGCCGCGTAACGAAACGCGGCCCGATCCGGTTCATTTTCAGACACATAGGTAGCGGCGCTTGCCACCCGTTTTCGGGCAGATAAGATGCGCTTATGACCACTCGCAAGACAACCACTAAGAAGCTGACTTCCAAAACTGCGGCGAAAAAGAAGCCCGTAGCGCGGCGAAAACCGGCCGCATCAAAGAGCGCGGCATCAAAAAAGATGCCTTCTAAATCCGAACCGGCAAAATCGGCTGAACCAGAACAGCCATTTG
>JAHDBR010000001.1:5462-17005 GCA_020630295.1 Sphingomonadaceae bacterium | reverse complement strand
GGCGCTCTTGTCGGTTGGGCTTCTGACGATCTAGGCAACCGGATCCGGTTACGGATGCAAAGCACTCGGTCCACACCCAAATCACCCGCAGATATCGAAGAATTCCATTACTACATGGACAAGGATCAGGCTGTAACGCTCGCGAATTTCCTGTTTCGCGTGTCAGGACATACCGCTCCTGAACCGGCAAAGCCCAAATGGCTTCGCAAGCTTATTGGATGAGAACCACCGGTTGAAGGTTTAACCGTAGCCCATCAGGCTGAGCACTTCCTTCCGGCTGCGCTGGTCTTCCAAAAATGTACCCATCATCCGGCTGGTTACCATGCCCACACCCGGTGTACGCACACCACGGGCGGTCATGCAGGAATGCTGTGCCTCGATGACCACGGCCACTCCGCGCGGTTTCAACCCCTCCCATATCGCATCGGCAACCTCGGCGGTGAGACGTTCCTGAACCTGAAGGCGGCGTGCATAGCCATGCAGAACGCGGGCCAGCTTTGAAATGCCTACCACACGGGTCGTTGGCATATAGGCAATGGCTGCCTTGCCGATAATCGGCGCCATATGATGTTCGCAATGCGAATGGAACGGGATATCCTTTAGGAGCACCAGCTCCTCGTAACCGCCCACGTCTTCAAATACGCGGCTCAGATGCTTTGCCGGATCTTCGTCATAGCCCTGGCAGTATTCTTTCCATGCACGCGCCACCCGCTTTGGCGTGTCCAGAAGGCCTTCGCGCTCTGGATCGTCCCCCGACCATTTCAGCAGCGTTTTAATAGCATCCTGAACCTCTTCAGGTACCGGGATTTTCCCGCTTTCGATTTCATATTCGGAAAGTTCGGAATTACTCATCAAACGGCCTCGCCTGTAATTATATGAAGCGCACAAAAAAGCGCGCTCGGGCGTCTTTCACCCAAGCGCGCTATCTTTGCAAATGCCGGATGGACCAAACCGTTCCGACTAGCCCGGTTATTCTTTAGCTTCGGATTTCTTTTCCGGTGTGATTTCAGCCTGTTCCTTTTCCACTTTTTTACGGCGCTCGAAGATTTCTGCCATTTCCTGCTCATCCTTCGCGGTCAGCTTTTCCTCGAAGTCGGGGAAGTGATCTTCCTCCTCTTCCTCAATGTGATGCAGATAATCATGCTTCAACTGCTTAAACTTCTGCAGCCACGCACTTGATGACATATCTGTGGCCGCAAGATCATTGAGGGATTCGTCCAATTCATGATGCTCGGCAACCGAATGACGCGTCTCGTCCGTAGTCTCTGGCTTGCGTAGCATGGTCGAATATACCGCCTGCTCTTCTGCAGCAGCGTGGCTCTTCACCTCCTTGGTGAACAGCTCGAACAGTTCTTTGCGTTCAGAGCTCTCGCCTGATGTCTCTTCGATCCGGTCAAGAAGATCGCGGTGCTTGTCGTGGTCAATCTTCAGTCGTTCAAAAATTGCTTCGGCCTGTGCCATGGGAATTTTTCCTTTCGAATAATGTTTGGTTTACAAACGGTTCGAAAGCGAAGGGGTTCCGAAACGGAAAGCACTGCCAAACCTCGTTCAGCCAAAGTGCCCGTGAGGACGCTGATGCCGGCGCAGCCCGCCGATCTCCCCGTTGGGCACGGGTTCCGAAAGATCGTTCTAACGGTTAAACAAAAAGAGCACCCCGTCAGGGATGCTCTTTTATTGGCGCGCCCGGAAGGATTCGAACCTCCGGCCCCCTGATTCGTAGTCAGGTACTCTATCCAGCTGAGCTACGGGCGCGCTGAGGGGCGGCACATAAGGTGGCCTTACCCGCTTGGCAATCCCTTATCCGCCAGAATTGTGAAAGAGTTGGTCCGCCAAGGCGATATCGAGCGGGGGCTTCGCCAGTTTTTGTATCTGACCCGGCGTGAACCATCCGGTTTCGCCCCCCTCCATTGCTCTGGGCTTTCCGCTCCAGGATTTTACAGTGTAAAGAAGAATTACAATTGGATGTTTAGAAGGATTGATGGCCGCATCAGCAAATCCTGCGCTCCGGAATGTGTTAGGATTGACCTGAATATCCAGTTCTTCAGCAAGCTCTCTGGCCAGTGCCACCCTCGGCGTTTCGCCGCTATCAACTTTGCCGCCGGGAAATTCCCACAGCCCGCCATGATGCTTTTCCATGGGGCGTTTGTGCATGAGCCACCGCCCATCGGACCTCTCGATCGCTGCGGCCACCACAAGCATCCATGTCGGGAAATTTTCCAACTTCTAACTCCGTCTCAATAATTTTTTAACGGTTCTCGGCGAAAAGCGTCAAATCGACTTTGTAACCAACGGTGCTTCTCAATGAAACTGATGCCATTCCTGAAACGGATCGCAAAAGACCAATTTGGCGGCACCGCTATCGAATACGGGTTGATCGCTTCTTTGGTTGTAATCGCTTCCATCGGTGCTTTCGAGGCTGTGTCCAACGAAAACACCGGCTTGTGGGGTGTAGTTACGACCAAAGTAACGACTGCAATCAATTGACAGCTGATTTCGCTCCACGAGCTTAGGATTTTGTCAACTTATTGCCACTAGACCAATCTGGCCCGGCTTGGAAACAACCAGGAAGAGCCGGGTATCGAAGACTGAACCAGGAGACTACACATGAAGTTTTTCAAAACACTGCTGCGCAACGAAGAAGGCGCTACTGCAATTGAATATGGTCTGATCGCTGCTCTGATCGCAGTTGCTGCCATCACTGCAATGCAAGGCCTCGGTAACGAGCTGAACACCACTTTCGGCACAGTGTCGACTAAGATGGGTGAATCGAACACCGTCTAATAGACGCTTCGATACTACGCAAAAAAGAAGGCGGCGGGTTAATCCCGCCGCCTTTTTTGTTGTCTGCGCTTTGATGTGAAGTCACATAACGATTACATTAGCGGCCGCGTACGACGACCTTCACCTTTTGACCCGCACGGAGCGTGTCGGAAGACGACAAACCGTTCAGGACACGAAAGCGCTCAACTTTTCCGGTATCGTAAGCCATCCGGTTTGAAAGCGACTGGATCGTATCGCCGCTGCGCACTGTCACAATGTCAAGCTTGCGCGGGACAATCTGGTTCGCTTCGGACTGCGACAGACGGCGCATCGAATTGAACATTTGGCTGAATGCTCCAGATTTTCCAGCCTGGCTTATGGTTGCGAAATGGAACGCTCGGGAGTTTGAGAACTCATAGGCAAACACAGTCACATCAACCTGGCTCTGCCCGTTGTTGACCCGGGCGCTCCCGACAGCCGCCGGCAATCCATTGACTGTCGTGCGACGCACGCTTGCGGGCGCTAATTTTTGCTCCTCACCGCCCAAAGCAGTGAATACGCCGCGGACGTAGCTGTCGAGATTACCGCTATATGGGCCCGTGCTCATTTGCGCTTTACCGCTTTGGCCGTTGATCGATACCGCGCGTGTACCATTGACCATGTAGAAGCCTTGCGGCGCTGTAAATGCCAGCCGAAGTTCGGGGTGTAGGAATTGCCGACCCTCAATTACGCCTTGTTTCGGATCATCACCATAGAGCAGGCCGTCAATCCGCGTCAGGAATGTGTCGCGGTTGGTTGTTCCGGTTGTTTGACCAGCCTTCGCCAGCGCGGTGCGGACGCGGCCTGCGGGATCAGGGTGCGTTGACGCCCATTCAGGAACAGATGCATTGTCGCGCCCCTGCAATCTCGCATCCAGCGCATTTTGTGCGGCCAAACTCTGCAGCACGGTGCCCATTGCGCGCGGATCATATCCCGCTTTGGTCAGATACTCGATACCAAGTTCGTCCGATTCCAGTTCCTGACTGCGCGAGAATTTCAGCGTCAGCAATTGCGAGCCTTGCAAGAACCCGCGAGAAAGCGTGTTGCCGATTTCGCTATTGCCCAGAAGAACACTGGATAGGATCGCCCCGGCTGTGCCCAGAATGGAATTACGCTGCGCCTTTGCTTGGCGGCGCTGCGAGTGCCGGGCTGCAACATGGCCCACCTCGTGACCCAAAACGCCTGCGAGCTCGGCCTCGTTATTCATTAGGCTAACGAGCTGGCGGGTGGTGTAAATATAACCGCCGGGCACCGCGAAAGCGTTATTTACCGAGCTGTTCAGCAGCGAAACTGTAAAGGCGCTACGCGCATTACCCAGACCTGATTGAACCGCAATATTCTTCCCGACAGATTCGACATAGGCCGCCTGAGGCCCTTGGTATGTCCCGCCAAATTCCTGGAGCAGCTGCGGGTGAAACTCGGAACCCTGCTGCGCTTCCTGCTGCGTGATTGGAGCCGAAGCGTCCGGGATCGGCCCGCCTCCCATACATCCGCCCAGAGCGAAAGGTAAGGTTGCTACGGTAGCAAGTGCGACAGACTTCAATCGGGTCATCGGTTTCTCCAACTCATACGCCGCGCAGCATTCTGCGCCGGCTTCCTATTTTGACCAATCCACCAAATTGATCATGGTTCCTGCTGCTAAACAGGAATTACAACGAGTTACGCGTGCTTGTCCAATCAGGAGCCGTTAAGCTGCCCGAGTTGGAGAAAGCGTTCTTCCCGCATCCGGATCAAATCTGTTGCCGGAATATCGGCCAAAGCATCCAGTTCCTCGCCAATCGCTTTCGCCAGATTCGCAGAGGCCGTTTGGGGATCACGATGCGCGCCGCCAACCGGCTCGCTTACAATACGGTCGATCACGCCCAGCTTTTTCAGGTGCTGCGCTGTAATCCGCATCGCCTCTGCCGCGTCAGGCGCTTTGTCCGCAGTGCGCCACAAAATGGATGCACAACCTTCAGGCGAAATAACCGAGTATACCGCGTGCTCCAGCATCAGCACACGTTCTGCGCTGGCCAAAGCAACCGCCCCGCCTGAGCCGCCCTCGCCTACAATCGTCGCCACCATCGGCACTTTCAGCGCCAGACAGGCTTCGGTCGAGCGGGCGATTGCCTCTGCCTGACCGCGTTCTTCCGCCTCGACTCCCGGGAATGCACCCGATGTATCCACAAGCGTCACCACCGGCAGTCCGAACCGGCTTGCCATGCGCATCAGGCGGATCGCTTTGCGGTACCCTTCGGGCTTACCCATGCCGAAATTATGCTTCAGCCGTGTTTCGGTATCATTGCCTTTTTCGTGACCGATCAAGACGACCCTGCGCCCACCCAGTTTGGCAAAACCGCCCAGAATGGCTTCATCGTCGCCATAATTACGGTCGCCGCCCAAAGGCATAAAATCTTCGAACATATGATCGACGAAATCACGGAAATGCGGACGCGAAGGATGCCGTGCGACTTGCGTCTTCTGCCACGGTGTCAGCGAGGCATAGGTGCTGGCCAGTAAATCGGCGCTTTTCATTTCGAGCCGTTGCAGCTCGTTGGAGATATCTACATCATCTCCATCCGCTGCGGTGCGAAGTTCTGAAATGCGCGCTTCTAATTGCGCGACCGGCTTCTCGAATTCGAGGTAAGAAATCATGCCTCTCCGCTAGTCCTATGTTCCGCGCTCGGCAAGCCTATCCGTGCGGATTTGCGCCAGCGGGTGCCGTTCATTCACCAGCGCAACCAAACGCGCACTGTCGACATGGGTGTATATCTGGGTTGTCGATATATCGGCATGGCCTAGCAATGTCTGGAGCACTCTCAAATCGGCCCCGCCCTCCAGCAAGTGAGTCGCGAAAGCATGACGCAGAACGTGAGGGCTGATCTTGTCCGCTGGCAAGTCCGCACGCACAGCCAGATCTTTCAGCATCTGGAACAATCGCACGCGCGACAAATGCTTACCGCGCGATGGAAACAGGAATTTTGGTTCATCAGGCCGGACAGCCAACCATTTTCCCAGCGCCTCTTTCGCCCGGCCGCTTACCGGGACCATACGCGCAGCACCGCCTTTGCCAGTAACAGTTAGAAACGGCGCGTCGCGCGGAACCGCGGATAGAGGAAGTGAAACCAGCTCTGTTGCGCGCAGACCGGACCCGTAGAGCAATTCGAGCAAGGCAAGCATCCGGACAGCTGCAGGTTTGCCGCTCTCTGCTTCCGTCTCAACTTGCGTGAAAAGCCGCTCAACCTGCGCATGGGTGAGGATCTTCGGCAAAGGCCGGCGCGCTTTGGGGGTTGGTAGATGCCCAGAGGGGTCATCGCTTCGCATACCCTCATCGACCAGAAATCCGTAAAATTGCCGCAGCGAAGATGATTTGCGCGCGACACTGGACGGGGCCAAGCCGGACCATGCATTTCCAAGCGATGCCAGCCGGTCTTTATCAGCCTGCGCCAAATCTCCAATCAACGATTCCGCGCCATCAAGATCGCGGCGATAGGCTGCAAGCGTATTTGCAGCTGCTCCGCGTTCTGCAGCCAGCATTGCCAGAAAGTCTTCTATCGCTGCCGACATAGGATTACCCTTCGCCGTCACCGGCGCCTTAGCTGCGCGCAACTGCCTCCGCAGCGATCATACGCGCTTCCGCTGTCATTCCGACTTTGCTGAGCGCAGAAACAATGTGGAACAAGTGTCGCGGGGTCATTTGGTCCCAGCTTTCCCCCTGCATTCCCGCGGCCGCTAAAAATGCCACCAGTGCCGGATTATTTACGTCTGCGGCCTGACTGATCAGCTCGCTCCAGCGCGTTTGCCGGCCAAAACCGAGTTCGAGATATTCGTCATACTCCGCCTGAACATCACTTTCGATCCGTCCCAAACCGGCAAGACCGGCCACAAAGAACGCGGATTTGCGGTAGTTGGCGCTTTCGTCATTCCCGTAATAGCTATCGACCTGATCTTCACTCACCGGACTGGGCCGGTCGGGCTGCGCCAAAGCAAGCAGTCCCCACGCCGGTGTACCCTGCGCAACGACCGTTCCCCATGACAGTGCATCGGCATCAAGTCCGGCGGTCAACATGGATGCGATCAAATCTTCCGCGTGTTCGTTCAGATCTTCTGACGGCGTAATACGGGCCGCTGCATAAGCGGTCACAACCATCCGGCCATAGTCAATTTCGGTTCCGCCCCAAACGTCACGCATCGCAGCAATACGGGTCAGCGGGTCTGATGCGACATAGGCATCGCGCAGTTTTGCTGCAGTCGCGGGCGCATCGCCCCCGACACCGGAGGAAGCCGCGATCCGGCTATACAAGTTCACCATAGCTCTGGAGGAAAAAATGCCGCGCTCGGCCGCGATCTGAGATCCCGCTACTCTCTGGGCGAGAGGTAATGCCGGGTTTAGCGCCGATACGATACGGTAATACGGGCTGTCATTATTCTGCAAATTCTCCGGTAATTCTGCACCGACCGCAACGGCAAGCGAGTACCGCCACGGGTTCATATCCTCAACCCCGTCCCACTCTACATTGATGGCTCTGCGGCCTTGGCCGGCAGCTCCTGCATATCGCTGGGCTAAAAGAACATCGATCTGGGGTGCAATTTTATCGCGGAAGGCGTTATTCAGGTTGGCTTGCGACCGTGCGCCCTGCCCGGCGAAAGCGTAGCAAATTGATTGCAGCATCTTCCATTGTGGATCGTCCCGCTCGCCGCCTTTAGACTGCACGACGGGACAGGCGCCGGTGATGTCCGAAGTTGCGATATACGCCTCCAGCGCGGCATCAGTCATCGCGTCGTCCCAGTTTCCGGTATCGACATCTTGCACCAAGGCCCGCGAGACGCGGTATTCACCTAGGGTATTGAGAGCCGCTGCGCGAAGTCCGGCAAACTCTGCCGGCTCCATGCCGGATGGCGCAGTAAGCCGGCTGGCATAGGCGCGGCGCGCCATAATGTGGCCCCAGCGGGATATGAGCGGTCCTTTGATCCCAGTAAGCGATGCGCGAACCAGCGATTCGGGTTGATTCGCCAAAGATGCGAATGGCAATCCGCCTTCCTCCCGGCTGAGCACACCCACTTGCGTCATCGCGCGGCGCGCGGCTGGCGGAATGTCATATCGCGGCTTCAGGCCAAGCAGCTCGTCCAGTTCGTCAGGATCCAGCGCCTCCAGCTCTGACAAGGAAGGTAAACGAGCGCCTGCAGGCGTGCTGCCACCAGTTGACCTGCTGGGGGATGAAGCTGACGAAGCTGATGGACCCGAAGGGATCGGCTGCACATTAGGGACCGAAGGTTGCGCCGGAGCCGATGGCGCCGCAGTACCAGTTGATCGCGTCGGCGCCGGTGCTGGCGCAGCGCTAGGCGCGGGAGCCGGTGCGGGAGTTGGCGTTGGCTCGTCAAATCCAGGAGGTAACAAAGATTCCGGTGCGTCTTGCGCCATGACAAATGTCGAACACAGCGCCAGAACAGCTCCGCCAAGCAACAGGCCGCGTTTCATTGCTCATTCTCCTGCACCGGACCAACCGTCTCAGGCATCGCGACAGGTTCGGCGATAGGCCGGACAGGCACCTCTCCGCCATGAAACCACGCAATCGCCAACACTGCGACAACAATTCCAACAGCAATTAACGCCATTCGTTTTACCGACCCCGTATTTTTATCTGACATAGGAACTCTATACACGCCCTGTCACAACCTTGGTTGCGCCCCGCCTAGCGCATCTATAGGCGAGGCGGCAATGCGTGATAACAAACCCTTCCACCAAGCTGACGCAAAAATGGCCCAGACGAGCGCTGCCGAAATCGCAGCGATTGCGCGGCGGATTGATCGCCCCATCGTCCTGATCGGATTGATGGGCGTAGGAAAATCGACTGTTGGCAGAAAATTGGCGTCGCTTCTGGACACCGGATTTGTTGACGCCGATGACGCGATTCAGGATGCCGCACAGCTTTCGATCCCCGAAATTTTCGAACAATATGGTGAGCCTTATTTTCGCGATGGCGAACGCCGCGTCATACGGCGGCTAATTGACGAGCATGACGGCGTAATAGCCACTGGCGGCGGGGCATTTGTTGACGATGAAACGCGCGCGCTTATTCTGGACAGAGCAATCGCGGTTTGGATTGATTGCGACATCGATGTGCTGGTGGAGCGTACAAGCCGGCGTAACACGCGTCCGTTGCTCCGAAACGGTGATCCGCACGAGATACTCTCGCGGCTGTATAAAGAGCGCGAGCCACATTATTCCCAGGCTCAAATCCGCGTGGCGAGTGACGATGGTCCGCACCACGCAACTGCAATTGCAATAATCGAGGCAATCGACCGATGGCTGTAATTCCCGTCAAACTCGCTGGCCGATCATATCAAGTTTTGGTCGATTCGGCCCTGATCGCAAATGCGCATACTCACGCGCAGCCATTCCTCCGCAAAAGCCGCGTCCCTGTTGTGGCAGATGCGAATGCACGCCAGCATTGGGGCGATGCGCTGGCCGCTTCGCTGGCCAAGTCCGGGCATGAGATCGAGTGGTTCGATGTTGCCTCGGGCGAAGGCTCAAAAAGCTGGGACAATTTGATTAAGTTGACAGAGTGGATGCTTTCGCTCGGCGTCGAGCGCGGGGATCATGTGATTGCGCTGGGCGGCGGAGTTGTGGGAGATCTGACAGGCTTTGCCTGCTCCATTCTCAAACGCGGCTGCGGGTTTATCCAGATCCCTACCACGCTGCTGGCCCAAGTGGATTCGTCAGTTGGCGGCAAGACCGCTATCAATACGGACACCGGCAAAAATCTGATCGGAGCCTTTCACCAACCATCATTGGTTTTGGCAGATATCGATACCTTGTCCACATTGCCAAAGCGCGAAATGCTGGCTGGATATGCCGAAGTCATCAAATACGGAATTTTGGGCGACTTAGCGTTTTTTGATTGGTGCGAGGCCAATGGGACCAAAGTTACCGGCGGAGATAATGCTGCTATTCAGGAGGCGGTTGCTCGCAGCGTAGAAGCTAAAGCCCGGATCGTGGCTGAGGACGAGCGCGAAACCACTGGTGTGCGCGCCCTGCTCAATCTCGGCCATACATTCGGCCATGCTCTGGAGGCAGAGACAGGGTTTTCGGAACGGTTGCTTCATGGTGAGGCTGTGGCCCTGGGGATGGTTCTTGCCGCGCGATACTCTGTCCGGCGCGGCCTTTTGCCTTCTCAGGACGCGGACCGCATAGCTGCAGCAATCGGGTCATCCGGTTTGCGAACCGAAATTTCACAGCTTGGTCTGACCTGCGGCGGCACCCGGCTCGCTGACCATATGCGGCACGACAAGAAGATGGATGCAGGCACATTGCCGTTCATTTTGCTGCGCAGCATCGGCGCAGCGTTTCTGGATCACGAAGTTTCGCTTGATGATGTTGGCGCATTCTTGGACGAGCAGCTGCGCGCCTAATCAGAGGCTCGTTTCGCCGGGATTGAGGACTGACCGCAGAGCCGAGCTTTCGGCTGCCTTGCCTTCGCATATTACGCTCAGTTCTCCATCAGACTCCAGAACGACTGCAGCCACATCTTCCACATTGCCGTGCCCTTTTTTACGGATTGCAGCCTCTATTTCGTCGCGTGTGACGCGCTCATTCGCAAGCGCCTCGTCCTGAAACTTGCCATCTCGCAAAAGCAGCTTCGGCTCCGACCGTAACGCTTTGGCGAATGTCTCTGATTTATTTGAAAGCCACGTCACAACCATTTGCAAAATCGCCAACCCAAGAAAGGCCGCGATTCCTTCTGCAACGGAAACAGCCTTCGTCAGTATTACCGAAGCGAGGATTGAACCGAGCGCGATTGTGACCACAAAGTCGAAGGCATTCAGCTTCGCCAGCGATCGCTTCCCGCTGATCCTGAGAATGATGATTATCGCTGCATAGGAGCTGAGCGTTGCCAGAAGCACGCGAACAATGTCGGACCAATTATCAAACCACATAGTCCTCGCAACGCATGGCAGAGCATTTCGGTGCCGGATAAATTGACCTTGAGCGGTTTCAGGTCAATGCTTGGAACTATGGCACGCTTCATCGACCTTTCCATCCCGATCACCAACAATGTCGTCTCGGATCCCGAGGTGATGCGACCGAAGATCGAATATGTTACCCACGAGACGAGCTGGGAACAGATCGCTATGTTCTTCCCGGGCCTGAAAAAGGATGACCTGCCTGATGGCGAAGGTTGGGCCGTAGAGATGCTTGAACTGTCCACACATAACGGCACCCATATGGACGCGCCCTGGCATTACCATTCTACCACCGACAGCGGTGCACGCCCTGCCCCCAGTATAGATGAAGCACCGCTGGACCGGTTTTTGCGCCCGGGCGTGAAACTGGATTTTAGCGCAATGCCGCATGGCCACGTGGTTACTGCTGACGAGGTTGCGGCTGAGCTGGCACGCATTGACTATACGCTGGCGCCGCTGGACATCGTCCTCGTCCAGTCTGGTGCGGTCTATGGAACTGACAACTTCACCGATCAGGGTGTCGGTCTGGGCGCGGAAGCTACGCTGTATCTGACCGAACGCGGCATAGAAGTTGTCGGTACCGATGCCTGGAGCTGGGACGCACCCTTCAGCCATACCGCCAAAAAATGGGCGGAAACCCGCGACCCGAAAATCATCTGGGAGGGGCACAAGGCAGGACGGATCAACCCGTATTACCAGATCGAAAAACTAACCAATCTGGAAGCCTTGCCTAGCCACGGCTTTACGGTCAGCTGTTTCCCGGTAAAGATAGAGAAAGCCAGCGCCGGATGGATCCGCGC
>JAHDBR010000001.1:0-5362 GCA_020630295.1 Sphingomonadaceae bacterium | reverse complement strand
AGAACAATCGCGAACCGTCAGGCACTTTCACATCCGGCGCGAACAACACCACCTCGCCTTCGCTATCCGCAAAGCCGAGCGTCAGCACCTCTGACATGGCCGGGCCGATCTGCCGCGGCGGAAAGTTGATTACTGCGGCAACTTGTCGGCCGGGCAATTCGTCAATCGGGTAATTGGTAACGATCTGGGCACAGCTTTTTTTGCGGCCAATTGCCGGACCGAAATCAATTACGAGCCTGTATGCAGGGCGCCGTGCCTCGGGGAATTCGTCTGCAGCGATAATTGTCCCGATCCGGATATCGACTTTGACGAAATCATCGAAAGCAATGTCTGGCGCGGCGTCAGCAGCGGGATCATGGGTGAGATGCATGGCGCTCTCCGGTTAAAAGCATTGATCCGCCAGATTGCGAACAAGTCTTAGCCAGCGGATTGATTGTCAGGGTCAATATCAATGCCTGGCAATGCTGTAACATTATCCGCCAGATCAACCGCCGCCTGATCCGCGCTCTCCTTGTGCGCAAGCATCGTGTCATGCTCGGCAAAAATCCGTTCGACCTCGGCGCGCCTCTCAAGCAACATAACCGCAATACCGGGAGCCAAGCTGTCACCATCCCCTATACGACCCAACAGAGCCGCAAGATCACTCTCTGTCGCTTCGCTTGGGGTCTTGAAATACTGGCCCTTTGAATCAAAGAAGCCCATGCCATGACGTGCCATATTTACCTCCGAAGAGGTATCATGCACCTCGAATCGTTAATTACTAGGACGATTGCGACGAAATAACCGGTTTTTCAAAGAACGGCGCAACATCTTGTAAAATGGCAGTAATATTGACTATTCAAGCTCTAATATAATTGCGTCTACCGCTAAGCTTTCACCCTCATCCGCATTGACCTTCGCGATGACGCCTTGCTTTTCAGCGCGCAAAATATTCTCCATCTTCATCGCTTCGACTGTCGCCAGCGGCTGACCCGGCTGAACCTCGTCACCCTCTCCAACGTGCAGCTTCACCAGCAAACCAGGCATAGGGCAGATCAGAAACTTGCTCAGATCCGGCGGAATCTTCTCGATCATATGATCGGCAAGTGGAGCAATATGGGCGGGAAGAATGCGTAGCGAATGCGTGGCGCCGCGCGCTGTGATGTCATAACCGACGCGTGTCTTGGCGAGCTGGACAGTCATACCCTCGTCGCCGACTTCAAGATCGATCATCGTCGCGCCCGGTGAATATTCCATATCCAGCGCAACCGGTTCGCCATCAACGGTGATAGCATCTTCTTCGAGAGAAACAGCAAAGTCTGTATCCCCGATACGCACCGCCCAATCGCCAGTGGCCAATGTACGTTCGGCAAGTTGCTGGTCGATGCGGCGCGCGCGATCACCGTCAAGCGTGGCGATCACGCCGCCAATTGCGGCAAGGTTACGTTGTAGATCAGGCGATGGAGGAGCGCCCTCGAACCCTTCCGGGTATTCCTCCGCAATGAAGCCGGTGGTCAGTTCGCCCGAACGGAAACGTTCATGCTGCATAATGGCGCTGAGAAAATCGACATTATGCCCCAGCCCTTCAAGCTGAAACGCGTCCAGTGCCTGAACCTGAAGGTCTGCCGCCTCGTCACGCGTTTCGCCCCACGTGATCAACTTTGCGATCATTGGATCGTAGAACATGGAAACCTCGCCGCCTTCGAATACGCCATCATCCACGCGAACGCCATGAATACCGCGGCGGCCATTGGCGCTGCCATCGTCCTCCCAAGGTTCCACCGGAGGCTGGTAACGGACCAGTCGGCCGGTTGAGGGAAGGAAGCCGCGATAGGGATCTTCTGCATAGACGCGGTTCTCAATCGACCATCCGTCAATCGTCACATCATCCTGCGTCATGGACAGCTTTTCCCCTGCCGCGACACGGATCATCTGTTCAACCAGATCAACGCCGGTGATTGCTTCGGTAACGGGATGTTCCACCTGCAACCGAGTATTCATTTCCAGAAAGTAGAAACTCTCACCTGTCTTGTCCGCGCCGCTTACGATCAGTTCGACCGTGCCGGCGGAATGATAATCCACCGCTTTGGAAAGGGCGACGGCTTGCTCGCCCATCGCCTTGCGCATTTTGGGTGTGACGAAAGGTGATGGCGCTTCTTCAACCACCTTTTGGTGGCGGCGCTGGATGCTGCATTCACGTTCGTTCAGATAGATAATATTCCCGTGCTTATCGCCGAGAATCTGAATTTCGATATGACGCGGGTTCTCGATAAATTTTTCGATGAAAACGCGGTCATCACCGAAGGAATTGAGACCCTCGCGCTTGGTCGCTTCGAACCCGTCTTTCACGTCCTGATCGTTCCATGCCAGCCGCATTCCCTTGCCGCCGCCGCCTGCGCTGGCTTTCATCATCACCGGATAGCCGATGTCATTCGAAACCGTCAGCGCTTCTTCAGTCGTATCGATCGCATCTTCGGAACCGGGCACAGTATTGACGCCCGCTTCCTTCGCCAGCTTCTTGGATTCAATCTTGTCGCCCATGGCAGCGATTGCACCAACCGGCGGCCCGATAAATTCGATACCCTCCTTGCTAAGCTGCTCAACGAAACTCGCCCGTTCCGATAGGAAGCCGTAGCCGGGATGCACCGCCTCGGCCCCCGTCTGTTTGCACGCTGCGATAATCTTGTCCGCGATCAAATAGCTTTCGGCCGCTGGCGCTGGCCCGATGTGAACGGCCTCGTCCGCCATCCGCACGAAGGGTGCGCGTGCATCGGCGTCTGAATATACCGCCACGGTGGCAATGCCCATCCGGCGCGCGGTTTTGATGACGCGGCAAGCAATTTCGCCGCGGTTCGCAATCAGGATTTTCTTGAACATATTTAGCTGTCGCCCTCTGCCTTTTCAGACATTTCGTTAGCGGGAAGATACGCACCATCCCAGAGCAGAATTTCATAGCGCCCGTCAACTTTGCGGCGTGAAATATAGAACGTGCCCTGTGCATCTCCCAAAGGCTTCCGGTAGGCACCGCAATCCAGCGATACTCTGTGAAAGTGTTGCCACGTGGCCCAGCCCGTCCCGCGCGCCGTGATCAGCCGGCCAAATATCCGGCCCTCGTAAAGTTCGCCGTTTTCGTCCGCCGATCCTTCCATGTCGATCAGCTGAAAGCGGCCTCTGACTTTGCGAAGATCGCTGCGTTCGCGAATTTCCTCGGGCGAATGGCCCGGATGCCAACTAAAGCTGCACGCCAAGGACGCAGTTGGCGACAAAAAAACGCTTGAAGCAATTACTGGGGCTAACAAGCACCGCATCAATATGTGCGCGCCAGTTCTTCGAGATCAGCGGTGCGCAAATTTGTCAGATGCGCTTTGCACGAGCTGACCAGCAATGGCTCCAGCGATCCGCCGCGCGCTTCGTATCCTTCACTACGGCAATGCGCATCACGGTATGTCAGCCACGCACGCTGCCCTGCTAACAGGGTCGCAAAATAGCCGGGACGGCCATCAGAACTGGCATCATCGTAAGCCTGATCGCGCCGCTTCATTTCTGCCGACGTGACCGACCATTGCGCATTCAACCTGGCATCAGCAGCTTTGAAATCCTCATGCGCGCAATAGTTCATTTCCATCTGCGTCATTGCGTTTTCGCAATCGATTTGCGGTGCTTGTGAAAGCAGCAGCAACGGCAGTACGCCGGACGAAACTGTAATCATTTTATGTGCCTCTCGCGCTGTATACTATACCCGATCAGCGCATCTGCAAAATTATGCGCAGCGCGGCGCTCGCTTTCTCCGTCAAGAAGCGACCCGATAGCGCCCGCCAACATCAGAACATTCTGCGTTTCGATCTCTTCAAGCGGCTCGACATAAACGCCGATGGTGAACAGGATCGCTCCGGTTTCGGGCAGTCTACGAAGCGTCTGGCGTTCTGACCGAACGAACAATGTCTGGCCCGCATTTTCGGCGGTGACATGGGCAAACTCCTCCGCCGGATTTCCCGCAATCCAGCGCCCGGCTCCGGTCGGTGCGATGAACCAGTTACAGCGTCCGAAAATTTTACCCGGCTTCAGCTTCGCCATAAAATGATCGACACCGCTGGCGAGCTGCTCCTGATACCCCTGTATCGGCGCGTGCATCGCAGCCAGCGGCAATTCCATTTTGTCTTTCGGGTGCCAATCTGTCGGATAGGCAACTGCTGCACCGATTAGCCGGTAGAAATCTTCATCAGCAAATTTCTTGAGCAAGCACATATCTTCATGCCGCGATTGTGCCGCTTGCAGAAGACCGCCCTTCACTCCCAGCATTGCGGCAAGTTCGCGGCCCGGTTCACCGCTGTACCGCGTTTCCTGAAACCCTTCCGGATGCGCTGCGAACGCCGCTGCACGCGCCGCAAGATCGGGTTCGGGTTGGAGCCATTGATCTTCGCTCAGCGCGCATAGTCCCATCCGCAATTGACCGCCCCCGCGTGCCTTGGGGAGCAAGTCATTGACGGAGAAGCCCAAACTCATGCCACGGTCATCCGGCAGTCATCGCAAGATCACACACGCATCATTCGGCAGGTTCAGCGACCTTACACGCCCGCATCGGCTCTTCGCCTTTCAGCGCGGTCATGCCCAGACGTTCGAACAAGGCCGCATCACTGTCATCGCCTGCATTTGGCGCTGTCAGCAATTTATCGCCGGTAAAAATAGAGTTTGCGCCCGCCATAAAGCACAAAGCCTGCGCCGCATCGCTCATGCTTTCGCGCCCTGCAGACAGACGCACCATGCTCATCGGCATGGTAATTCGCGCGGCCGCCACCGTGCGGACAAATTCGATATCGTCGATCTTGGCCATCGGCGTATCGGCCAGCATATCGCCCAGCACTGTGCCTTTCACCGGCACCAGCGCATTGACGGGAACGCTCTCCGGATGTGTCTCCAGCGTTGCCAGCGTGTGGACAAAGCCCACCCGGTCCTCGCGCGTTTCGCCCATCCCCACAATGCCGCCGCTGCACACATTGATGCCCGAATTGCGGACATGGTCGAGCGTTTCAATCCGCTCCTCGAACTTGCGCGTACTGATGACCCGCTCGTAATATTCGGGGCTGCTGTCGATGTTATGATTGTAATAATCGAGCCCCGCTTCGGCGAGCATACCGGCCTGCTTCTCGGTCAGCATTCCCAGCGTCATGCAGGTTTCGAGACCCATATCGCGCACGCCTTTCACGATCTCGACAATCGCGGGCATATCGCGGTCTTTCGGATTGCGCCAAGCTGCGCCCATGCAGAAACGCTGGCTACCATGATCCTTGGCCTGCGCCGCCGATTGCAGCACCGCCTGCACATCCATCAACTTGGTCGCCGCAACGCCGCTATCGGCATGGACCGACTGGCTGCAATAGCCGCA
>JAHDBR010000075.1 GCA_020630295.1 Sphingomonadaceae bacterium | reverse complement strand
GGCTGATATAGACCAGCGCGTCATTTGTCGGGCTGCTTTCAATATAGCAATTGACGCACGCCAGGTTACACAAAGTGCCAGTGTTGAACCACAAAGTGTCCAGCTTCGTCATCGGCACAGAAGCGCGCCGTTCCCCCTTCGCGGTCCATGCGGGATCGGAAAACTTTTCCTGCGGCAGAGCCTCCGCATCGATCTGAAACGGAGAGGCACCTGTCGGGGCAGTGCGGCTTTTGGAACGAGTATTCGTGTTCAATTGAATGTCCTGCGCATTTTGGCGACCAGGCCGGCATATTTCTTTGGCAGCGAACCGAACACGGTCGGTTCCCATGCAGAGAATGCGGCGGCTTTGGTAATCTCGCTGCGTGTGGGGTAGCTGATGATGGCTGATCCCATCGCAAAGGTGTTGCTTTTGCCAGTGATTGACTGGGTGAAGGGCAGCAGCAATTCGCCGGCATTCTTGCCGCAAATGCTCGCGCCGATCACTTTCTTGCCTTTCAGGATGACCTTCAGGTGCCCCTTGGTCGAATCCTCTGCAATGGCGCGTTCATTGTGGTCGAAGCCTTCTTTGATGATGGTCACGGCATCACCGTGCTTCTCTTTCGCTTCCTGTTCGGTCATGCCGATTTGCGCGACCTCAGGCTCGGTATAGGTGCACCAAGGCAGTGCCTTCCAATCGACCTTGGTCGGTATGCCGGTGGTAATTTCCAACGCCACATTGGAACCTTCATAGCCGGAAACATGCGTCAGGCGCGGGCCCTCGCGGCAATCGCCGATGGCGTAGATGCCTTTGACAGACGTCCGGCGGCGGTCATCCACCTTGATGCCGTTGCGGCCCAGTTCCATGCCCAGTTCTTCCAGCCCGTATCCTGTTACGCGTGCTTTGCGTCCCACGGCGATCAACAGGTGCGATCCGGTTACGGTTTCGCCTCCGCCGGTGTGGACCGTGATATTGCCTTCGCTGCCTTCGACCTTTTCCGCCTTGCCTTGGACGAAGGTGACACCTTCTTCTTTCATAGTGTCGACTACGACCTGGACGGATTCGCGGTCATCGCGGCCCATCGGCTCGCCCGGTTCGATAATGGTGACGTCGCTGCCCAGCCTGCGGAAACTCTGCGCCATCTCCATACCGATTACCCCGCCGCCAATAATGACCAGATGCGCGGGCAGTTCGGGCAGATCGAACAGGTTTTCATTGGTGAGGTAAGGCGTGGTTTCGAGCCCGTCGATTGGCGGGACAAAGGGACCGGATCCGGTGGCAATTACAATACGCGGTGCGGTCAATGTGCGGCCGCCAACCTCAACGCTTTGTTTGCCGGTGATGGTGGCGTGCGCCATGATCACTTCGCAGCCCATCTCCTCGAAGGTTTCTTTCGAATCGTGCGGTTCAATATGCGCGATGGCATCATGGATATGTTTGTGAACGCCCGCCCATTCCACTTTGGGAGCGGCAAGCTGAACGCCGTAGCGTTTCTCTTCCCGCGCTTCCTGGGCACGTTTGGCGGCAGTAATAATTGCCTTGGACGGGACGCAGCCATTATTCAGGCATTCGCCGCCCATCTTGTTGCCTTCGATTAAAGCAACTTTCAGGCCGAACAGCGCACAGCCACCTGCTGCGGTCAGACCGGCAGCTCCGCCGCCGATAACGATAACATCATGGGTAAATTTCATTGTGTGCCCTCCGTAACCAACTATGGCGTGCAAACGAAACCTTTTATGACAGCCGCCGCGTTGATAGTGGCGGGTACTTCGTGATCCGGGGACTGGAAGTTACATGAATATTGAAAATAGCCGCGATTATTATGGCAAGGTATTGGGCGGATCGGATGATCTGAAAACGGATGCCTGCTGTACGACAGAGGCACCGCCACCTGCCATCATGGACGCGATGATGAACGTCCATGATGAAGTCCGCGCGCGCTATTACGGCTGCGGTCTGGTCAGCCCGCAAGCCATCGACGGCGCGCATATCCTCGATCTGGGATCGGGCAGCGGACAGGATGCCTATATTCTGGCGCAGATCGTAGGCGAGAATGGCAGCGTTACCGGCGTGGATACAACGCCCGAACAGCTGGCTGTCGCGAACGAACATCTGGAATGGCACCGTGAGAAATTCGGTTACGCGAAATCCAATGTGATGTTCGTGGAAGGCGACATTGAAAAGCTCGACCAGCTTGATTTGCCTGAAAATCATTATGACGTGATTGTGTCCAATTGTGTGATTAATCTGGTGGCGGACAAGCACGCAGTATTCTCGGCGGCGTACCGTCTTCTGAAGCCGGGCGGAGAGCTGTATTTCTCCGATGTGTATTCGGATCGCCGCGTCCCTGCAGAGCTTCAGAAAGATCCGGTGCTGCATGGCGAATGTCTGTCGGGTGCGCTCTATTGGGGTGACTTTATCGATCTTGCGAAGAAGGCCGGGTTTCTGGATCCGCGGCTGGTATTCAGCCGCCCGCTGGGCATTGGCGATGCCGAAGTTGCCGCCAAGCTGGACGGCATAAACTTCCATTCTGCAACCTACCGGCTGTTCAAGCTACCCGAACTGGAAATGCAGTGCGAAGATTACGGGCAGGCGGTGATCTATAAAGGCACAGTGCGCGGCCAGGAACGCGTGTTCGAACTTGACGGTCATCATCACATCGAAGCCGGAAAAATCTTCCCGATTTGCGGCAATAGCTGGAAAATGCTGGCCGATAGCCGCTTCGCCGAACATTTCGATTTCATCGGTGATTTCAGCACCCATTACGGCATTTTCCCCGATTGCGGCGTGGCTGTTCCGTTTACGGGTGCGGATACTCAATCGGCGGATGCGCCTGCGGCCTGCTGTTGAATATATTCCTGACGGGAGCCGCCGGATTGATCGGCGGCGAAGTGGCTGCGCGTCTGTTGGCACAGGGGCACAGCGTAACCGCGCTCGTCCATAATAACCGCGATATCCGCGCCAATGACAATAGTGCGGTGGCGGTGAATGAAGTCGTCACCGGTGATGTATCCGCGCCTTTATTTGGCTGGGACAAAGCGGAATGGGACCGGCTGACCGGCGCGCATGATTTATTGATCCATTGTGCGGCGACCGTGCGGTTTGATCTGGATGACGAGACGTATCGCCGCGTGAATACAGGCGGTGCGGCCAACGCTATTGAATTCGCAAGATCCGGCAATATGCCCATACTGCACGTCAGCACTGCCTATGTGTGCGGTACCCGAAACGGCCCGATTCTGGAAACAGACCGAGTGCCTGATCGCGGCTTTGCAAATGGCTATGAGGCGAGCAAGGCCTCTGCAGAGAAGCTGGTGCGCGCCAGCGGAATTCCTTTTGCAATCGCCCGGCCAAGCATCGTTGTGGGTGAAAGCACCACCGGTCTGATCCGGCAGTTCGACACAACCTATGCCGCGTTCAAACTTATCGCAGAAGGACGGGTCAACCATATGCCCGCACGCAGCGATGCGTCGCTGGATTTCGTTCCGTTGGACCATGTCGCCGCGGGCATCACGGCGCTGGCGCAGAATATGCGGCGGGCCAATGGCGGTGCGTATCATCTGGTGTCTGGGCGGCCCATTCCGGTCACCATGTTTGCGGATGGAATTGCTGCCTTTCCGCAATTCCATCGACCCGTTCTGGTCGAGCCAGAGGGGTTCGATCCGGCAACATTACCGGCTTTGGAACGGCGCCTGTTCAAACGTGTGGCAGGTCTATATGCCAGCTATTTCCAGCGTGACCCGCAATTTGATGATCGTGCGGCTCAGGAAATGACCGGCCTGATTTGTCCTCCGACAGGCGCGGAATATCTGCACCGCCTGATCAGTTTTTGCATTGATGTCGGGTTCCTGAAAGGGGCACAGGCAGCCGCCGAATAGGCTTCAACGGACGTCCGGATAGTCTTTGGCCATCCGGCCCCGCGCGCCCACCGCCCACAGGATGCCGACTTTAAAATAGATCCAGTTGGCTTTCAGCGGTCCCCATGCGGCAATCCGCCGGTCAGAAGTTTCGACCCAGCGGCGCACCATCTTTGTCTTGCCGAGGCGGGCAAACTTCACGCATAAATCCGCCTCTTCCATTACCGCATCGCTCGGCGTGCAGCCGCCAATTTCGAGAAATTGCGCCTTGCGAAAAAACATCGCGTGATCGCCGAACAGCAGCCGCACCCCGCGCATAAACAGATGCGGGCGCGTAATGATGGGGGCGTACCAGGTCTTGATCCAATTATGGAAAGTGGTGAACCAGCGTGTTTTGTCCGGCCCTTTGATCAGCGGCGTAAAGCTGGCGAGAGCAATCTTCGGGTCGGCCAGAGTGTCAGCAATGACTGCGACCATATCCGATGGCGGCACGGTGTCCGCGTGCAGCACGCAGACTTTCTCCGCGCGAATGGCCGCTACGCCTGCATTGATCTGCAAAGCGCGGCCCGGCTTGGTTTCCAGCAAATCATATCCGGCATCGCGGATGAGGGCACAGCTGGCGTCGCTGCTGCCGCCGTCAACAAAAAGAATGTGCGCAGGCGCGGGATAAAGCGATTGCAGAACGGCAAACATCGCGGGAAGGGCGCGTTCCTCGTTCAGTACGGGAATGACAATGCCGACATTGTTCTGCGGCAGGGTCACGGCAAAAATTCCGGCCAATTCTCCAGATCGGCGGCAGTGTCCACATCACCCAGTTCCGGAAGAACTGCCGGACGAATGCCGCGCTCTACGAACCGTTTCAGCGTCTCGGCAAATACGCGGTCAGTGCTCCACTCCATATCGGTAAAGGCAAAATCGGCAGGCTCATTATAGCCCAGCAAATAATAGCCGCCATCGCTGGCGGGGCCGATAACCATCGGATCGGTTTGCAAAGTATCGCGCGCCGCAATCAGCACTTGCGGGGTCAGGCCGGGGCAGTCGCTGCCGATCACGATTGCAGGTGCAGGCACCCGGCTCAGCTTGTCAGTCAGATCTCCGCCGCCTTGATCGACGATTTGCAGATCGTCACCAAGGCCGGCCTTGAAGCGTTCAATCGGAGCGCCGGATACGCGCAGTTCAAATGCGATACCGCTGGCGCGTGCGACTTCCACCGTATGGGCGAGAAGTTTGGTGTAAATGGCGGCCGCGCCATCCGGCCCGAATCCGGGGATCAGCCGCGTCTTGGCTTCGCCGGGGGTGGGCCAGCGGCAGAATATGGAAATCAGAACTTCGCTCATGCACATTGTTGTAACCGCTCGACTAGCGCAGCGCCATAAGGCAATAAGTGGACATGAAATCGCGTATCAAATTGGGCAAGACAGCAATGGTCATCGCTGCCGGTGCGGTGGTGGGCGGCATATTGCTGGCCGAACGTAAGGCGCCGCTTAGAAAACAGAAACTTCCCGCGATCCCGCGCAATGTCCGCAATGCCGCTTTGGGTGCAGGGTGTGCGGTAATCGTCGCCGCAGTTGAAGAACCGCTTACGCAGGCGATTGCGGAAAAGAACCTCTCCCGAAAACGCGGCATTGCGCAGAAGCTGCCGCGACCGCTGCGGCTGCTAGGGGGTATCGCTGCGATGGATTACGGATTTTACTGGTGGCACGTCGCCACGCATAAAGTCCCCTTCTTGTGGCGTTTTCACCGCGTCCACCATATTGATCCGGATATGGATGCCAGCACGGCAGTCAGGTTCCATCCGGCGGATATGTTTGTTTCCCTGCCATGGCGTTTGGTGCAAGTGAGGCTGGCGGGCGTAAGCCCCAAATCGCTGCGCTGGTGGCGCAATTTCTTCAATCTTTCGATTCTGTTCCACCATGCCAATCTGCGCCTGCCAGACGGGGCGGACGATACCCTTTCCCGTGTGATTACGACGCCAAAGATGCACGGCATCCACCACTCCAGCGCCAAAACCGAACGTGACAGCAATTTCACCAGCGGCATCAGTCTGTGGGACCGGCTGCACGGTACATTCCGCAGCCAGCCGCCGCAGGACGCAATCGATATAGGCGTGGATGATCCGTTGGCCGCCAGAGATGTCGCGATTGATCGCGCATTGGGCGCACCGTTCCGCGACACACCGGAGCAAGTAGATTAAGACGGGCTTGTGCGAGCCAGAACGGGTCAGGCAGCCTTCTGGCTGTCGATCCACTGGTTGACGCGCTTTTCAAGCAGGTCGAGCGGAACCGGACCGCCGCCCAGAACCACATCATGGAATCCGCGAATGTCGAAGCTGTCACCCAGCTCCGTTTCCGCTTTCGCCCGCAATTCCTGAATGCGGATCATGCCGATCTTATAGGCGGTCGCCTGTCCGGGCATGACGATATAGCGGCGCACTTCTGACTTTACCGCCGCCGCTGGAATGGGCGAATTGGCAAGGAAATAATCCACTGCATCCTGCTCGCTCCACCCTTTGGAATGAATGCCGGTATCGACCACCAGCCGGATTGCCCGCCACATCTCGGTCGTCAGCCGCCCAAAGTCGGAATACGGATCCTTATACGCGCCCATCTCCTTCGCCAGCCATTCGGAATATAAACCCCAACCTTCGCCAAATGCGGGAATATATCCGCCTTGCGCGCGGAATTTCGGAATGCCGGTGAGCTCCTGCGCGATGGACAGCTGCATATGATGGCCCGGATTGCCTTCGTGATAGGCGATTACTTCCAGAGCCGGAATCGACATTGCCCGCATGTCGGACAAATGCGCATAATAAATACCGGGCCGTGACCCGTCCGGCGTGCCGGGGCGGTAATGCTGCGCAGCGCCGTCCTGCTCGCGAAACGGCTCAACCCGGCGGACCTCTAATGGCGCTTTAGGCAGGATACCGAAATATTCGGGCAGTTTGGTGTCAATGAAGGCCAGATGCTCCTTCGCCGTATCGATATATTGCTGCGCGCCGGCATCATCATTGCTGAAATAGAACTGGTCATCTTCACGCATGAAAGTGAAAAAGGCCTGCAAGTCCCCGTCAAAGCCGACCGCATTTTTGATCGTTTCCATCTCGCCGCGAATGCGCGCGACTTCGGACAGGCCAATCTCGTGAATTTCGTCAGCGGTCAGATCCGTCGTGGTCATCTGGTTCAGCCGGTAATTATAGAAATCAGCGCCGTTGCTGAGCGCGCTTACACCCTGCGCCGCGTCATCCGCATTCGCGCGATCTTCGGTAAACCAGTCAGCCACGCGCTTATAAGCAGGGGCCATTTTCTCTGTCAGAGCCAGCCGCGATTCCTCGCGCAATTCGTCGGCACGGTCCGAAGTAATCGTTCCATCTGCGACAAGTTTCTGCAGATGCTCCTCGCTTGCGGTCCACAGGGCAGAGGCTTCTCCATCATCAAATGGTGCGCCGCTGGTGATTTTTTGCGATTCCTCGATCACAGCATCATAGGAAAATTGCGGAGGCCGCGTGCCGGCCGCGGCGTTGTTCATCGCGCGCTCCAGCAATTGATCCATCGCCGTACCGATACCGCCGATGCGCGCGATGAAGGCGGTCATGTCGCTTTCGCTTTCGACCTTATGCTGGCTGATCAGGAAGCTGGGCAGAGCGGAATGCGTGCCGTTCATCTGGTGCAGGATGTAGCCCTGATCCCTGAAATCCGCCGCATCTTCTGCTTGGGACAGGCGGAACTTCCACATATCGTATGACAGCTTCGCATCATCGGAAAGCTCGTCATAATCGAAGTTGGCTTCCATTTCGGCGGTGGTCTGCTGCCACCATTCCAACTGCGCCTGCTCCGCCTCCACAGACATATCGTCAATCTTGTCGTAATCGGTCTTCAAACCGAGCGCGGTTTGCCGCAGCGGGCTGAAGGCCAGCTCTTCCTCGAATTTGGAATCGAACCAGGCATTGATGCACTCTGTCTGCGTCGCCGCGCATTCAATGCTCGCAACCGGCGGCCCCATTTGCCCGCACGAAGTAACTGCAACCGAAGCGAGCAGGAGAGCGGCATAGCGTGTCATAGGATTGGG
>JAHDBR010000074.1 GCA_020630295.1 Sphingomonadaceae bacterium | reverse complement strand
TTCGATGGAACCATTTCCGGGCTCACCGCGACAGAAGGAGGACAGGTGCAGGTCGATGCTGTGCTGTGCCTTGTGGAGCCAATTGACGATTGACCTGGGACAAAGAACTTGAGGAACTGCGCCTGCGGCAATCCTTTGCCGAACAGATGGGCGGCGAGGAAAAGGTCGCGCGCCAGCACGCGCGCGGAAAACTGGATGCGCGCCAGCGTATCGCTGGAATTGTCGACGCGGATTCGTTTCGTGAGATTGGCAAAATCGCAGGCACCGGCACCTATGATGATGACGGCAAGCTAACCCATTTTGCCGCATCCAATTACATTTACGGGCGCGGCAATATTGAAGGCCGCCCGGCGGTCATCACCGCTGATGATTTCACCGTTCGCGGCGGTGCGTCCGATGCCTCTATCCACCGCAAAATGATCCAGGCAGAGCAGATGGCGCATGAGCTGGGCCTGCCGCTGGTCCGCATGATTGACGGAACGGGCGGCGGCGGTTCTGTGAAGTCGCTGGAAGATTATGGCGCGACGCTGGTCCCTGCTGTTCCCGGATGGGGCGAGGTAGTGACCAATCTGGACACTGTGCCAGTGGTCGCTTTGGCGCTGGGCCCCACTGCCGGCTTAGGCGCCGCCCGCATCGTGGCCAGCCATTATTCGGTCATGGTCAAGGGCCTGTCGCAGTTGTTTTCCGCCGGTCCGGCGCTGGTCGAAGCAATTGGCGAAACATCGGATAAGGAATCGCTCGGCGGCAGTGATATTCACACGCGCAACGGTGTGGTCGATGACGAGGTAGCGGATGAATATGCCGCTTTCGCTGCGGCACGGCGGTTCCTGTCATATCTGCCCAGCCAAACGGGCGAACTTGCAGCGCGCACCCAGTCCTCCGATCCCGCGGACCGGCGCGACGAGGAACTGCTTTCGCTCGTCCCACGCGGTGCAAAGCAGGTCTATTCCATGCGCCGCGCCATGCGGATGATCTTTGACGAAGACAGCATCTTTGAAATGGGCCGCCTGTGGGGCCGCGCGGTGATTACGGCGTTTGCCCGGCTCGACGGCTATCCGGTGGCGGTTCTGGCCAGTGATCCGTCATTCCTTGGCGGTTCATGGGAGGCAAAAACCAGCGAGAAGGTGGAGCGATTTATCAAGCTGGCGGACCAGTTCAAACTGCCGGTGGTACATCTGGTCGACAATCCCGGTTTTATGATCGGCAAGGCAGCGGAAGAAACAGGCACTATCCGGTACGGCGTTCAGGCCATGAATGCGATTTACCGCGCCAAGGTGCCGCTGGCGTCAATCATCGTTCGCCGCGCATATGGCATTGCCGGCAGCGCGATGAGCAATGCAGACCGGTTCCAGTACCGCTTCGCATGGCCAAGCGGTGACTGGGGCAGCCTGCCCATGGATGGCGGAATAGAAGTGGCCTATAAATCCGAGTTGGAAGCGGCAGAAGATCCGGCTGCACATCTTGAGACGATCCGCGAACGGCTGGGGCGCATTCGCAGCCCGTTCCGCAGCGCCGAAAAGTTCAGCGTGGAAGACATTATCGATCCGCGCGAAACGCGGCCTTTATTGTGCGAATTTGCCGATCTGGCGTGGCGGAAACTCTCCGCCTGAACGTGGTGCACGTAGCAGCTAAACTTGCCGCCGGCCGAACAGTTTCCCGCGCTCGCTGAACAGGACTACGGCCAGTGCCAGCAGCGCGCAGCTGAGCATGGATACGGCCAGCGGCCGGGCCGAACCGTCATATAGCGACCCGATGACCGCGCCCAATATCGCGCCTGTGCTCATCCTCAGCGCAGTTTGCGCACTGCTCGCCGCGCCAGCGATGTGAAAGAATGGCTGCATCGCGATCGAACTGAAATTCGCTCCGATAAAACCCAGCATGGCCATCGACAGGCTCATCAGCACTATGAATTGCCATAGCGGTTGCTGCGCCTGTCCGGCGCTGAAATATTGCATGATGCTGATCACGATAAAGAACATCAGCGCAGTGTGGCTGACCCGCCTTGCCCCGAATTTTTCGACAATGCGCGAATTGGTAAAATTGGCCGCGACCATACCGATTACTGCACCGCCGAATATGACAGCGAAATAATCGCCCATGCCAAAGGTTTCGCTGATCAATTGCTGGCTGGAATTGAGGAAACCGAATAACGATCCGAATACCAGCGCGCTACCCACGACATAGCCGATCGCCCCGCGGTTAAATACAGCGCTGCCCATATTACGCAGGATCGTGGGCACGTCGATTTCCTGCTTGTTCTCAGCCTGCAAGGTTTCCGGCAGACGTATCCATGCCCAGATACCTACTCCCACGCCCATCACCGCCATTGCGCCGAAGATCGCACGCCATCCAGCCACATACATGATCCCTTGCCCCACCGCCGGTGCAAGGATGGGCACCAACAGGAAGATCATCATGATCAGGCTCATCAAACGCGCCATCCGGTCGCCGCCAACCTTGTCCCGCACGATTGCCGCCGGAACCACGCTTAGTCCTGCGCAGCACAGACCCTGAATCAGCCGCAGGGCCAGCAGAAGATCGTAATTGGTGACCAGCGCACACGCCAGCGACAGCACCACATAGGCGACCAATCCAACCGCCAAAATGGGTCTGCGCCCGAACCGGTCCGCAAATGCGCCCGGGAAGAATGCGCCAATGCCTGAACCCAGGAAATAGGCCCCGATAACAAATTGCCGTTCGTTTCCGGTCGCGCCCATTTCGCCCGCCATCTGGCCAAGCGCGGGCAGCATTGCGTCAATGCCAAAGGCCTGAAGCGCCATTAACAGCGCCATCAGAACGATAAGTTCACGCTCGCCCAGTTCGGGCCTGCTGGAAGGTGCTGCGGCAGTCATTTATGCCCCTTGGGGGTTGGCACCGAAAAAAGAAAGCGCCTAATCATCGCTTATGACCCGCCCGCCAGACAGCAGTGATCAGGAAAGCGATGAAGCGGACGGGCTGCGCAAGATCATCCATGTCGATATGGATGCGTTCTTTGCCAGCGTTGAACAGCGCGACAATCCTGACTTGCGCGGAAAGCCCGTCGCGGTTGGCGGCAGCGGCGGACGCGGAGTGGTGGCCGCTGCCAGTTATGAAGCGCGCAAGTTTGGCGTACGCTCTGCAATGCCGTCTGTCACTGCGAAGCGGCTATGCCCTGATCTCATCTTTGTCCGGCACCGCTTCGATGCCTATAAAGAAGCTTCGCAGCAGATCCGCGAAATTTTTCACTACTTCACGCCGCATGTTGAACCGCTGAGTCTTGATGAGGCCTATCTGGATGTGACGGAGGATATTCGCGGGATCGGCAACGCCACTCGGATTGCGGAGCTGATCAGGCAGCGGATCAAACACACGACCAACCTGACCGCCAGTGCCGGAGTAAGCTACAATAAGTTCATCGCCAAGCTGGCGAGCGACCAGAACAAGCCTGACGGAGTTTGCGTGATCAAACCCGGACAAGGTGCGGCCTTTGTCGCATCTTTGCCAATCCGCCGTTTTCACGGTGTCGGCCCGAAAGGCGCAGAGAAGATGGCCCGGCTAGGGATCGAGACGGGCGCTGATCTGGCGGCAAAAGACATTGCTTTCCTGCGCGCCAATTTTGGCAGCTCTGCGGATTATCTCTACCGCGCAGCTCGCGGCATTGATTTGCGGCCGGTACGCACCAACCGAATTCGCAAATCGGTGGGCGGAGAACGGACTTTCAGCGAAGACATATCGTCAGGCAGCGCCCTGCGCGAGACAATGGACCGGATCATCGACATCGTCTGGGAACGTATTGAGCGCGCCGAGGCGCAGGGCCGCACGGTCACGCTGAAAATGAAGTATAATGATTTCACACTGGTCAGCAGAGCCAGATCGCTACCTCAGAATATACCGGATAAGGCCGAATTCGGGCGAATCGGGCATGCATTGCTGGAGGAGCTGTTACCGCTGCCGCTGCCGATCCGCCTGATGGGGCTCACCCTGTCCAATCTGGACCGCGGGGATCACAACGAACCTGCACCCGACACGGCGCAATTGTCACTGTTGTAAGCACAGCAAGTACGGCGTTACTTTTGTGCCGCCTTAAACAGTTCCAGCCGACGCCGCGTGGTTTTTGTCAGTGGTTCGGGCAGCGAATGCATGGGAAAGAACTTCGCTTCTATGACTTCGCGCATATCCGCCACAGGCAAGCCAGACACGCGCGCAGAGAACACGTGCACCTTATTATCAGTGCCGTGCAATTGGTCCTCCTGCGTACCCAGCAATGTCATTACCGCGGCTTCGCAACCGGTTTCTTCCATAAGTTCGCGCTTCGCAGCCTGTTCGGGAGTTTCGCCCTTATTGATCCCGCCTGTGGGAATGTTCCAGCCGCCCGATCCATAGCTGAGTTTGATCAGCAGCAATTGATCGTTCAAATCCATTGCCACCACGGCAACCGCTTCCAGCGGCGGCTTGGCAATCCGCCACCATATCTTGCGCCCGTTATCTGCGACGCGGTACAGCAGCCGGTGCAGTGGCGGCGGAATTAGCTGAAGCACGTAATTTCCTGACTGGCACCGGACAGCAAGCGCGCAATCGGAAGGTCATGCCGCCCATTAACAGCATCATCGAACACGGCGCGCTTATCCTCTCCGCGAATTACAAAGGCCAGCTGATCGCTGTTTAACAAAGCGGGCATCGTCATCGTCAGGCGGTCAAAAGGCGCCTCTGGCGGCAGCGGGTCCGGGGTCAGGCGGATGACCGGGCTTGATGCATTTAGCTGCGGATCCGTGTTTGGAAATAGCGAGGCGATGTGTCCGTCCGCGCCCATTCCGAGCCACACTAATGCAAAGCGGGGCGGCTGCGCGTCTTGGGTCAATGCACATACATTCGCGCCTGCGGGTTCCAGCAATGCGCGTATCTTGCCTGTATTGCTGGCCTCGTGATCTTCGGGAACAATCCGGTCATCACCGGGCCACACGTCAATGCGGGAAAAGTCCAGATCGGTTTTGATCAGCTTTTCGAAAATGGGAAACGGTGTCGAGCCGCCCGGAACACTTATCGCGATACGGTCATCGCCGTTCGCGTTTGCCAAAGCACCGCTCAATTCGCGTTCCAGCCAGGTTACGACATCCTGATCAGATGCGTGTTCTATTATCGTCAGATTCTCCATCCGGCTTGCATAACAAAAAACCCGCCGAGGCATAGCGCCTGGCGGGTTTTTCAGGGGGAAAGGACAGATTATTTGAGCGTTTGCGTAAGGAACCAGACACGCTGTTCAGCCATATCGGTCCAATCATCAAGCAAGCCGTCTGTGGCATTATCGCCAGCATCATCGGCCAGCGGCTTCATGCCTTTCAAGCGTGCAACCATGGCTGCATTATCGTCACGCAGTTCCTCGACCATTTTTTCAGCAGTGAGCGCGGTGTCGTCCTGATCTTTCACCTGCGTATGCTGCGCCACAGAACCGATTGACGTGAGGGTGTTCTCTCCCAGTTTGCGCACCCGTTCGCCAATAACGTCGATCTGGTCACGGATTTCGATTGCGTGTTCGTCAAACAACAGATGCAAATCGCGGAAACGCGGACCGGCTACGTGCCAGTGGAAGTTCTTGGTTTTGAAAAACAAAGCCATGTGATCCGCCAGCAAACCGTTCAGTTCGCCAACCAGTGCTGCTTTCGAATTGTCGCCGGTTTTTGCGCCAGTATCGGCCATCTTTATATCTCCAATGCAATTAATGATTTGAAGCTATAACGGCGCAGCTGCGGCAAAGTTTCCCGAACTACCCCTGTCAGACTAATCGCTTTACTCGATTGTCAAAGCAATCCACGTGCGGATAATCCGATTGCTATCGAGACAAGACCGATAATCACGCCAAGCGCCTGACGATACGGCTTGCTTAGCAGCGGAAATCTGAGCGGTTCGGCCAGCAGCCAAGCCAGCGTCAGCGCAGCAATTCCGCCAAGTGCGCCGCCAGCGCCTGCCCATAAGGGGGTCGCTAATGCGGCCGCAATGGCAAACACCAGAAAACGGGATGCGTCCCCCCATTGCCGGAATATCAGGATCAAACCGATCGCGCCCAGCGAACGCGTGGGCTCTTTCGCTGTGCGGACGGTTATCGGCCACACCAGCTCGATTGCCGCCAGAAACATCGCAATGGCCACCAGCATCATCTTCGCATTATCGGGCAGAAGCTGGGCGATATACATTCCCGCCCATGCCATAGCGAATGCTGTCGCGATGGAGATTGTATAGCTCATTACCAGCACACCGAAATGGCGGCCCAGCCGGTGCGTAAAGCCCGCAATCAGCAATTGATCCCGCCCGCCGAAGGACGTGACCAGAACTGCAACAAAGGCAAACAGGAATGCGGACATGAAGAGGCGCTATACAATCAGCGCAATTCGCGCAAACGCAATCAGGTGAACCACGGACCGGTTATCGCAAGCGTTGCCGTCGGGCTGTACGAATTGACGAACAACACCTTCCCGTCAGGAGAGAAGCACGCACCTGCCGGCTCGGTCTGTACGCGCAAGAGAGCCAGCGGATAGGCTTCACCTTCGGGCGTAATGCCGCGCAAATGATTGGTCACGGTGTCAGTGTACTGGTCTTCACAGACAATCAGATGCCCGTTGTCCTGCACAGTCAGATTATCGCCATAGTTAAACTGTTCCGGCGCAGTGCTTTCAAAAAACAGCTCCAGCCCGTCCGCACGTTTTCCGCGGCCGGGAACCAGCTTGAATATCTGCCCCAATTTCGCCGCGCCCCCGCTGGTGCTGGCGAAATACAATTCACCCTCGCCCATATGGATACCTTCACCGCGCGCGATAATCAGGCCGCCTTGCGCCGCACCGCGAACGCGCAAATCATCTTCCGGTGCTTCGACATTATCCATGTCGATCCAGCGGACTTCGTGCATATCGCCGACATTGACAGTCACGCCGTCATGATTGCGGCTGTCGGTAATGCCGTTCACAAGCGCCAATGCCTGAAGCTGACCACCTTCTGCGAGCTTACCCGGCGTTTTTGGAATGAAGCGGTAGAGCAGCGAATCGCCGCGATCCTCGGTCAGATAGACGATGCCGGTCACCGGGTCGACGCAAGCGGCCTCGTGATTGAAGCGGCCCAGAGCTTTTAACGGTTCGGGATTGACCAATTTGCCGGCATCCGCAGGCACTTCAAATACCCAGCCGTGATCTTTTTCGTTTCGGTCGGTAGCGCCGAACACCGCCTCTTCGCAGGTGAGCCAGCTGCCCCAAGGGGTCACACCGCCTGCACAATTGCGCACAGTTCCGGCAAGAGAACGGTATTCCTGTTCTACTTCCAGCGTTGCCGCATCCAGCACGATGGTCGTCGTCCCGCCGGGCATAACCATCTTGCCATCAATACGGTCATAGCCTTCCGGGATCATCCCGCCCGGATCCTTATCCGGCATCAATTCATGATTGCGCACCAAGGCCAGCTTGCCATTGCCCAAATCGAAACAGCCCATTCCATCCGCACGATCGGGAACGGTCAACCCGTCTGTCATCTGGTCACCCAGTTTCGAGATGACACGATAGGAAAAGCCGGGCGGAAGATCGAGCATACCCTTTGGATCGGGCACCAAATCGCCATAGCCAGCAAACTTCGCAGCGCCTGCAACAGATTGTCCGGTTATCGAACTTCCGGTCGAGCAGCCGCTTGCGAGCAATGCTGCGAATGCAGAACCGGTAGCGCTGAGGAATTGACGGCGATTGGCGGCGGGCTGAATATCCATCGGTGACACGGCTTTCTTATGACCTAAACGAAATACACAATAGCGATAGCACTGTGAAAGCATGATGACACTTTTAAAAGTCTGGCCCATTATGCGCGGCAAATATGCAGGAGAGAGATGCGATGAAACTGGAAGCAGGAATGGCAGCAGTAGTGACCGGAGGCGCTTCAGGTCTGGGCAAAGCAAGCGCGAAAGCACTAGCCGACCACGGTCTGAAAGTCGCGATCTTCGACATTAATGATGATGACGGACACAAGCACGCATCGGACATTGGCGGCACTTTCCACCACGTCGACATCACAGACGAGCAATCGGTGCAGGACGGCTTTGATGCTGCGCGCGCGGCAAACGGCCAGGAACGCGTCACAGTGCATTGCGCAATGGCGAGCAAGCGCGGAAAAACGCTCGGCTGGGACAAGGATAACCACTGTTATAAGCGCCTGCCGACAGAGGATTACGCGTTTGGCGCAGAAGGAATTCTGGTGGCGACATACCGGGTCGCATCTATCTCTGCGCTAGGTATGGCAAACGCGGAACCGCTCAATGATGACGGGGAACGCGGGGCGATTACCATCACGGCGTCTGTCGCGGCACAAGACGGCCAAATCGGCCAGGTCATCTACGGATCATGCAAATCCGGCGTGAACGGTTTGGTCCTGCCAATGGCGCGCGATTTGATGGACATGGGCATTCGTGTAAATTCGGTGATGCCGGGCATATTTGCTACGCCGCTAATGCTGGGTATGAAGGACCGCAATCCGAAAATGTGGGACCAGCTCAATGCCAGCGTTCCCTTCCCCAAACGGCTTGGCGAGCCGGAGGAATTTGCCAGTCTAATTCTGGAAATCGCGCGTAACAGCTACATCAACGGCCACCAGTTCCGCCTCGACGGCGCCATTCGAATGCCGCCGCGTTAATCCGTTATTTGACGATTAGATGCACCAATCGAGTTGCTGGCCGCGCTGGCCTGACGCTTCGGGGCGGATCCGGTTGGCCACCATCCGCGCATACAGCCTGCGCACCACATTGCTGCCGGTGTTCTTGAATAGAAACGGGAACACGCCGTGCATCAGACAGGCTAATCCGGCACCGATCATCGGAACGCCAAAGCTGGAAGCGACCATGAAATGCTCTGCATATGTCTCGCCAACTTCGCGGGGGTGATCGGTAAAGATGCTCATTATATTTCGCTTTCCATCACAGAAGCTGCACTGCCAGTAGCGACAGGATGCAGGCGACGAGTGTCGTCATAATCACAGGTCCGAAGCACCGCAAGCCGTGCGATAGGATTCCGGTGAGGTTCGATTTTATCGCCGCGGCGATCACCGCAAATAACAGCAGCACGCTGGCGGTTTTGGCACCTGTCGCCACCACGATTTCCGGCAAAGTCACCACACTGCCCA